>JBDHVD010000186.1:0-14597 GCA_039809525.1 Labilithrix sp.
CTCATCGGCTTCGCCGATGAGCCTCCCCCTCGTTCGCTCGCCACCTGCCCGCGCGCGCGCCTTCGGCGCCGCGTGCTTCGCACGCGAGAGCGCGCTCCGGGTTCGATCATCGCAGCGAGCGACCGCGTCACTCCGTGTCGTAGCGATCGTGGTGGCGCACCCACGCCATGGTGAACGGCAGGCCCTCCTCGTGCCGCCCGAGCGGCGAGAGGTCGAGGAGGTTGTACGTGTTCATGAACGCGTCGACCCCGCGGCCGTAGGTCGAGTACGCGTGCAGCACGTCGTCGCCTTCGCGGAGGAACGCGCTGAGCCCCTGCATCTCCGGCTGCGGGACCTTGCGCGCGGCGTAGTTGTACTCGGCGATGTCGGAGCGGAACGACACGTGGAAGTCGTAGTTGAAGTCGCTCCCGTGCGACGAGAGCCAGCGGAACCTCCAGCCCATCCTCGCCTTGAACGCCTCGATCTTCTCGAGCGGCGCGCGCGAGACCACGGCGAACGCGGTGTCGCGCGCGCCGAGGTGCGGGAGCGTACCGTCGAAGTGATCGGCGACGAACGAGCAGGCCTTGCAGCCCGCCTCCCAGTCCGGGGCGAACATGAAGTGATAGACGAGCAGCTGGCGCTTGCCGCCGAACAGATCGGCGAGTGAGCGCGTGCCGCTCTTCTCCTCGAAGGCGTAGGGCTTGTCGATCTTCACCATCGGCAGCGCGCGTCGCGCCGCGGAGAGCGCGTCGCGCTCCTCGGTGAAGGCCTTCTCCCTGGCGAGCAGCGCCTTGCGGGCGTCGAGCCAGGCTTCACGCGTGACGATGCGAGGGGGCGTGCTCATGATGAGTCTCCGGGACGGGGGTGTCGTTCTTCGGGCGTTCGGGCGTGCGGCGACGGAGGACGAGCGCGGTGACGGCCGCGCCCGCTCCCGTCGACGACAGCGCCGCGATGGCGAGCGTGGTCAAGCACGCAGGGCACATGGCGGTCTCCTTTCGTGGACGAGAGAGACCCTAGCGACGCCGAGGGCGATGCGCGCGTAACATTCCTGACGTGCAGCCGCTCCCGCCCGCGATCGCCGATGCCGGACGCGCGCTCGCGAGCGGCGATGCGCTGCGGGCGCTCGGATTCGTGGGGCGGACGGAGAGCGCGCTCGGGATGACGCTGCGCGGGATCGCGTACGCGCAGCTCGGCGATCTCGAGCTCGCACGCGAGTCGCTCGAGCACGCGGTCGCGCTCCGGAGCGATCCGCTCACGCGCGCGCGCGCGCAGGCGGCGCTCGTCGAGGTGCTCCTCGGCATGGGCGAGGCCGCGCCGGCGGCGAAGGCGGCACGGGCGGCGAGCGAGGAGCTCGCGCGCCTCGGCGACGCGCGGAACGCGGCGATGCAGCGGCTCGTGCTCGCGCGTGCGGAGGTGCTCCTCGGGCGGCTGAACGATGCGCGCCATCGCGTCGACGAGCTCGTCGCGTCGGATCTGCCGGACGACGTCCGCGCGGTCGCGTCGCTCGCGCAGGCGGAGATCGCGATGCGTGCGGTGTCCGCGAGCGGCGCGCGCGAGGCGCTCACGCGCGCACGCAAGTCGCTCGAGCAAGCGCCGAACGCGCTCCTCGCACGCGCGCTCGTCGCGGTCGAGCAGGAGCTCACCCGTCCGCTCGCGCGCCTCGTGCGCGAGGGCCGCTCGCGCGAGGCGGACCTGTTCGTGATCGAGGACGCGTCGCGCGGCGAGGTCCTGCTCGTCGATGCATGCCGGCGCCTCGCCATCGGCGGGCGCGTCACCGTCCCGCTCGGGCGGCGGCCCGTGCTCTTCGCGCTGCTGCTCGAGCTCGCACGCGCGTGGCCCGCGTCGCTCTCGCGGGACGAGCTCGCGACGCGCGCGTTCGACGTGCGCCGGGTCAACGGCTCGCACCGCGCGCGCCTGCGCGTCGAGCTCGGGCGGCTGCGCAAGCTGGTGGTCGACTGCGGAGCCGAGCCGGTCGCCTCCGAGGACGGCTACGTGCTCGCGTCGAAGCGCGACGTCGCGCTGCTGCTTCCGCCGTCGGACGACGACGACGCGCGCGTCGCGCTCCTGCTCGGCGACGGTGCGGCCTGGACCGCGCGCGGCGTGGCCGAGCATGCGGGCGTCTCGAAGAGCACGGCGCAGCGCGCGCTCGCGGCGCTGGTCGAGCGCGGCGCGGTCATCCGCACGGGCAAGGGAAAGGACATCCGTTACACGCGCGCGGGGACGCCCATCGCGTCACGGATGTTACTCCTCGGTCTCGTCCCCAAGCCGTAGATCGATCCCGCATGAAGACCGCCAAGGCCACCATCACCCGCCAGTACCTCCCCCTCGCCGACGAGGGCCGCATCCACGGCCTCACCTGGGACGGCAGCCGCGTCTGGCTGTGCCGCGACGAAGAGCTCGTCGCGTTCGATCCGAAGACCGAGCGCGTCGTGAAGCGCCACGCGGTCCCCGGCGCGGCCGCGGGCACCGCGTTCGACGGCACGCACCTCTACCAGCTCGCGAAGGGCGAGATCCTCGTCCTCGAGCCCGACAGCGGCCGCGTCGTCCGCACGCTGCCCGCGCCCGGCAAGGGCGAGGACAGCGGCATGGCATGGTCCGACGGCTACCTGTGGATCGGGCAGTACCACGGCGCCAAGATCCACAAGGTCGATCCGAAGACCGGCGAGATCGTGAAGACGCTCACGTCCGATCGCTTCGTCACCGGCGTGTCGTTCGCCGACGGCGCGCTCTGGCACGCCACGATGCAGGACGGCAAGCCGACCGAGATCCGCCGCCTCGCCTCCGACGGGACCGTCGAGGAGGTGCTCGACGTCCCGACGAAGCGCCTCGCCGGCATGGAGGCCGACGGCGCGGGCGGCTTCTGGTGCGCGGGCGAGAACGGCCGCGTGCTGCTCGTCACTCCACGGTGACGGTCTTCGCCAGGTTGCGCGGCTGATCGACGTCGGTTCCCTTGAGATCGGCCATGTAATAGGCGAGGAGCTGGAGGGGCAGCACGGTGAGCAGCGGGAGGACCTCGTGCTGCCCTTCGGGGATGCTGATGACGTCCGAGTCGCTGCCCGCGCCGGCGCCGAGGCGCGAGCTCCGCGGCGCCTCGCTGATGCACAGCTTCGCGACGTCCGTGTCGCCCTGGGTGCAGACGGCGATGAGCTGACCCTCGCGGGCCTTCACCTCCTGCATGTTCGACAGGACCTTCTCGTACTGGTGGTCCTTCGGGCACACGACGACGACCGGCATGTCCTCGTCGATGAGCGCGATCGGTCCGTGCTTCATCTCGCCCGCGGCGTAACCCTCCGCGTGGATGTACGAGATCTCCTTGAGCTTGAGCGCGCCCTCGAGCGCGATCGGGAACTGCGTGCCTCGTCCGAGGAAGAGCATGTCGCGCGCACGGAGGTGCTTCTTCGCGATCGTCTTGATGTCCTCGGCCTGCCCGAGCACCTCGCGCATCTGCGCGGGGACGTGCCAGAGCGCATCGAGCACGCGGCGCGCCTGATCGACCGAGAGCGTGCCCCGGCGGCGGCCGAGGTAGACGGCGAGCATGAGGAGCGCGGCGAGCTGCGTGGTGAAGCACTTCGTCGACGCGACGCCGATCTCCGGGCCGGCGTGCGTGTAGAGCGAGCCGTCCGACGCGCGCGGGATCGCGCTGTCGAGCACGTTCGCGACCGCGACCACGTGCGCGCCAGCCGCCTTCGCCGCCTTCACCGCCGACAGCGTGTCGACCGTCTCGCCCGACTGGCTCACCGCGACGACGAGGTCGGTCGGGAGGAAGACGGGCTCGCGGTAGCGGACCTCGCTGCCGATCTCGACCGTCGCCGGCACGCGCGCGAGCTGCTCGATCCAGTAGCGCCCCGCCATCGCCGCGTGCGCGCTCGTCCCGCAGGCGATGAAGTAGACGCGGCCGAGGCTCTTCGCGCGCTCCTCGCTCACGCCGATCTCGGAGGCGATGACGTCGGCGGCCTGGAGATCGACGCGCCCGCGCAGCGTGTCCTCGATCGCGCGCGGCTGCTCGAAGATCTCCTTGAGCATGAAGTGCTTGTAGCCGCCCTTCTCCGCCTGGGTGGGCGACCAGTCGATGCGCTTCGGCGCGCGGGTCACCGGCGTACCCTCGGCGATGGTCGTGATGGTGAAGCCGTCCTTGCGGATGACCGCCATCTCGCCGTCCTGCAGGAGCACGACGTCGCGCGTGTGCGCGAGCAGGGCGGGGATGTCGCTCGCGGCGAAGCTCTCGCCGTCGCCCTTGCCGAGGACGAGCGGAGAGTCGTGCTTCGCGACGACGATCTCGTCGGGGACGTCGCCGTCGACGACCGCGATCGCGTATGCGCCGCGGACCTGCCGGAGCGCCTTGCGGACCGCGTCCTCGAGCTTCGTCGCGCCGCTCTTCATCGCCTCGTCGACGAGGTGCGCGACGATCTCGGTGTCGGTGTCGCTCGAGAACTTCACGCCCTTGCCCTCGAGCGCGCGACGGAGATCGACGTGGTTCTCGATGATGCCGTTGTGCACCACCGCGACCTTGCCCGCGACGTGCGGGTGGGCGTTCGCCTCGCTCGGGCGACCGTGGGTGGCCCAGCGCGTGTGGCCGATGCCGGTGGTGCCCGAGAGCGGGTTCTTCTTCAGCGCGTTGTCGAGGTTCGCCAGCTTGCCGACGGCGCGCACGATCTCGACGCCGCGCCCGGTGTGAACCGCGAGGCCGGCCGAGTCGTACCCGCGATACTCCAGCCGGCGAAGGCCCTCCACCAGGATGGGGGCGCTGTCCTTGTCTCCGACGTAACCGACGATCCCGCACATGGGCGAAACACTATCGCGTCTCGCGACCGTCCGCACGGCATGCATCGACGAGCCGGATCCGGCTCACCGAATGCTCGAGATGGCCGTTCCGGCCGCTACTTCTGGGCGTGACCGCCGCAGTCGAGCGGCGGCAGCTCGGCCGGAGACGTCGTCCCGTCGGCCAGCATCCGGGCGTGGTTGAACACCATCCGGTACGAGTCGATCCGCGCCATCACCGAGGGGCCTCGCGTCTTCTCGTCGTGGTCCATCGCCGACATGCTCACGACGCCGATGATCTCGCGCGAGCCCTTGGCGAAGACCGGACCGCCGGAGTCGCCGGGGCAGATCGACGCGTCGACATGGATGGTCTCGCCGCTGATCGCGCGGATCGGGCCGCCGTCGCGGGTCTTCCGGTGGATGGCGTCGGCCGAGAGCGCGCACCGTCCGAACCCGACGGGGTACACCTCTTCGCCGACCTTGGGCGTGCCGTCGAGCCGCGGCGTCATCGTCGAGAGGCCGATCAGCTTGCGCTTGAGCACGAGCACCGCGAGGTCGCCCGCGCCGCCCGACTCGCCGCAGGGCGGGGCGACGATGTGGCGCACGCCGACCTCGCCCCACGCGAAGTAGTCGCCGCCGAGCTCGACGTGCACCAGCTCGGGGTCGAGCACCTTCTTCGTGAACTCGCCCCGAGCGCCGCGCTCGACGAGGCAGTGGTGGGCGGTGAGGATCAGATCGTCGTCGATGACCGTGCCGGTGCAGGTGGTCGTCCCACCGAGCACGCGCACGATGGCGTCCTCCGGCACGGCGATGGCGAACGGCTGAGCGAGCAGGCGCTGCTCGGCGAGCTCCTCCTGCGCGCGGTCGGCGGACGGGCGGTAGGACACGTGCTTCGACCGGTGCTGGATCATGCAGCCGGCGCTCGCCAGCGCGAACAGACCGACGAGACCCACGCGCGAGAGAGAATCGATCAACGGTCCTCCGAACAGCAGGCGGTCCGACGAGTCTTACGGGGCGAGGGCTCGGACGCCATGCCGTCCGACCGAAGAGACGCGATTGCAATCGCGTGTAAGATGCACCTAAAGACTAGCGGACCGAGAGGCTGACCTGACGAGTCGCGTTGTGGTACGCGAGGCTCGACGCCTCCGGATGGGCGTTCGCGTCCTCGATCCCGAGCTGCACCAGCTGCTCGAGGATCTCGGCGCGGCGCGTGGCCGAGGCGATGAGCCAAGTAGAGCATGCCGGCGCCGTCACGTAAGGATCGGCGCAACGCTCGAGCACGCGCTTCTCCGCGGCGAGGGCGTCGGCGGAGCGTCCTTGATCCAGGAGTGCTCGCGCGTACAGGTGCTCCACGGTCGGGTCGGTGCGAACCGCGAGCGGAGCGCGCTCGATGGACGCGAGCGCCATGCCCGGCTGCCGCGCATCGAGGTACGCCTGAGCCAGCTCGCGCACCTTCGCCGGATCGTTCGGGCTCTGGGCCGCAGCCTCTTCGTGCGAGGCGACGCGGCTCGAGTGGACGTCACCGACCACGGGCTTCTCCCGCTGGGTCGTGCCACAGAGCCAGATGGCCCCGATGGCGAGGAGCACCCCGACGTTCCAGCCCTTGAGCCCCATCTTCGCCGTCTACCCTCCAGGCCGCCTGCTCTTGGACGCACGAACGGCGGAAAGGTTTCCACCGTCCAGCCAAGCGCCAGACAAACGTACGCCGTGAAAGTTCCCAAATCCCTGGTCGTCGTCCATTCGGGTGACGAAGGACGCCGGGGCGAAGCGGTCCGCTCGATGAAACCGCGGCCGGGCGTGAAGCTTGGGAGGATTTATTCGGGCGTCGCCCCGATGTGGGTATTCGCTTGGACCTCCAACGATCGTAGCCTCGACCCATGCGATCGACTCGGGGGGCGAAGGTCTCGATCCTGCTGGCGGCGGCGCTCGTCCTCCTCGCGTGCAGCTCGGACGATCCGCCCGCGACCGCGCCGGACGTGGACGGGGGGAGCGTCGATGCGTCCGCGCCTCCGGGCGACGCCGCAGGTGAGGCCGGCGACGGCGGCGCCGCGGCTCCGGGGACGCCGAAGCGCGGCTCGCGCCTCGCGCCGCGCTACCGCGAGACCTCCGACGGCTACTCGCAGTTCTTCTCCATCGCGGACACCGCGCTCGGGAACGCGACCTGCGCGGCCACGCGCGCCGCCGACGGAGCGCTGCGGTGTCTCCCGAGCGACGGGCCCGTCGTCTACGACGCGCGCTACTCCGATGCGGCATGCACCGCGCGCGTGATCGAAACGGCGGCGGGCTGCGCCAAGCCGGCGTTCGCGATGTCCCCCGTCGACGGAACGAGCGGCTGCGAGACCCAGCTCGAGGTCCACGACGTGGGCGCCGCTCATCCGGGGACGGTCTATGCGAAGGAGGATGGCGGGTGCGTCGCGATCGCCGTCGATCCCAGGCGAGCCTACTACGCGATGGGGGCGACGCGTCCTCCGAAGGACTTCGTGAAGCTCGTCTCGGGCATCGAGCCGATCGCCGGAGGCGTCGGCGTGGCCGTCGTCGACGGCGAGGACGGATCGCGCTTCCCACGGTCGCTGCTCGTCGACGTCGCCCGCGCGAAGGCGTGTGACCTGCTCACCGCCGCCGACGGGAAGAAGCGATGCCTGCCGAGCGGCGCTGCGACGGTCGCCGGCTTCACCGATGCGGCCTGTTCGAGCCCCGCGGCGCTCGCGACGACCGCGTGCGAGCCGCTCCTCGCGCCGTCGACCGCGCTGGTCGCCGATCCCGCGAACGCCGGCCGCGCCCACGTCCACGAGCTCGGTGCGAAGCGTCCGACGAAGGAGATCTACCAGCGCGCGGACGCGATGACGTGCAGCGGTCCTTCGTTCGCGGTCGAGGACGTCCACGACCTCGGCACGGAGATCCCGCCTGCCTCCTTCCCCGAGATGGGAGAGACGACCGCCGGAGGCTCGCGCATCGTCGCCACGCGCTTGACCGCCGGCGGCGCGCTCCTGCCGCGATGGAACCGGCTCGAGGACACCATGCTCGGCGTCCGGTGCAGCCCCTCGCTCGCGGGCGACGGCAAGCTGCGGTGTCTCCCGCAAGCGCTGGTCCGCTCCTTCAGCGACGATCAGTGCACCGTTCCGATCGTGATCGTCACCTCGCCCTCGACGCCATCGCATGCGCTGGCGCCCGACGCGAGCTGTCCACGGAGGTTCCCGGTGGTCTCGGTCGGCGCCGAGATCACGCCCGCGCCCGAGAAGGTCTACGTGAACTACTCGGGGCCTTGCGTCCCGACGTCGGTCTCGCCGACCGCGCGCGCGTTCGCGGTCGGAAGCGAGGTGCCGGCTTCGACCTTCGCCGAGGTCGTCGAGGTCGTGCGCTGACGCGGACTCAGTCCTTCTTCAGCTGCTCGAGGATCCAGTCGGCGACGGAGCTGGTCGAGTGCGAGCCGCCGACGTCCGGCGTGCAGAAGCCGGTGGCGAGCGCGCGCGCGCAGAGCTTCTCGATCCGCTTCTCCTCTTCCGGCCAGCCGAGATGCGCGAGCATCAGGCCGACGGTGAGGAAGCTCGCGACGGGGTTCGCGACGTTCTTGCCGACCAGCGGCGGCGCCGAGCCGTGCACCGGCTCGAACAGCGCGACCCGCTTCGGATCGGCGTAGTGCACGTTCGCGCTCGCGGCCATGCCGAGGCCGCCCTGCAGCGCCGCGCCGAGGTCCGTGACGATGTCGCCGAACAGGTTGTTCGTGACGATCACCTCGAACGGCCGCGGGTCCTGCACCATGTAGAGGCAGAGCGCGTCGACGTAGACGTGCTTCGCCTCGATGCCCGGGTAGCTCTTCGCCACCTCGAAGAAGCAGCGGTACCAGAGCTCGTGCGCGTGCTTCATGGCGTTCGACTTGTCCGCCATGTGCACCGTCTTCTTGTGGTGCTTCTTCGCGTAATCGAACGCCGCGCGGATGATGCGCTCGACGCCCTTTCGCGTGTTCACGTCCTCGTTGATCGCGATCTCGTCGGGCGTGCCCTTCTTGATCTGCCCGCCGACGCCGACGTAGATGCCCTCCGTGTTCTCGCGGAAGATCATCATGTCGACGTCGTCGGCCGTGCGGTCCTTCAGCGGCACGAGGCGATCGTCGAGCGCCCTCACCGGGCGCATGTTCGCGTAGAGATCGAGCCCGAAGCGGAGGCCGAAGAGGATGTCGCGCGCGTGCTCGTTGCTCGGCACGCGCGGATCGCCGAGCGCACCGAGGAGCACTGCGCTCGCCTCGGACTCGATCCGCTTCTTCACGTCGGCCGGGAGCGTGGTGCCGTCGCGGAGGTAGCGTTCGGCTCCGAGGTCGAGCTGCCACAGCTCGAGCGGCAGGCCGCGGACCTCGCGGTAATGCTCGAGCAGGCGCGTCGCCTGGGCCATCACCTCGGGGCCGATGCCGTCGCCGGGAATGATCGCGATGAGAGGCATGAGAAGGACGCGTACGCTACCATGCCGGCCCATGACCGGATCGGTCCGCTTCTCCTTCTTCTCCCTCGCGCTCGTGCTCCTCGGCTGCGGCGGAGGCGACAAGCCCGCCGAGTCGCCGCAGCCCGCTCCGCCGCCTGGAGCGACGAGCCCCGCCTCCACCGCGCCGGCCGCGGCGAGCGCGGACAAGAACGCGCCCGCCGCCGCGCCCGACCGGCCGCCGGAGACCCCGCAGGCCTGGCCGTTCGGTCCGCCGCAGACGGCGGAGGAGCGCGCCGCGCAGCTCGATCGCCTGAAGAAGGACCCCGGGCCGATCAAGACGAACTGGGTCCCGCCGGGAAAGTCGGAGCGCTACGGACACGCCGAAGGGCTCATCGCCGCGCCCGCGTCGGTGGTGAAGGCGAAGCTCGAGGACTTCACCCACTACAAGGACCTCGCCGGGCCGAAGTTCAAGACCGTCCGCGTCGTCGACAAGCAGGGCGACAACACCGACGTCTACTTCCAGCTCCCGATCATGAAGGGGCTCATCACGATCAACTACGTGACGCGCTTCCCCAAGGCGAAGCCCGCGATGGGCGGGGGAGGCGACGTCGTCGAGGGGACGTTCGTGAAGGGCAACATCAAGGACATGCACATCGCGTTCACCGTGCGTCCGGGAGTGGACGACAAGACCGCGGTGATGGTCTGCGACCTGGTCCTCTTGCCGAACGTGCCTGCGCCGCAGAGCGCGCTCGACGAGGAGCTGCGCGACGCGTGCGGCGACGCGATCAACGCCGTGCGGAAGACGACCGGCGCGGCTCCGTGACCGAACTCAGTGCGCCGACGTCGTCGTGGTCGTCGCGGTCTGCGCGAGCGACGGCGGCGCCGGCATCGGCGCGGGACGAAGCGCGGGCGGAAGCTCGTTCCAGCGCTGCGGGTCGACGCGGAAGAGCGCGAAGCGACCGCGCGGCGTCTCGGTGCGGATCGACTTCGCGTCGTGGTGCGTCGTCACCGACTGGGTGATCTTGCGCCCGTTCGCGTCGTAGCCCGAGACCGACTCGGTCTCGGTCTGCTGCGGCGTGACCTGGTACTCGTTCACGTCGGTGCCCGCCTCGACGAGCACGTAGTGCGTCGCGCCGACCTTCGCCGCTTCGTAGGCCGCGCGCTGCGCGAGCGTGTTCGCGTTCGGCTTCTTGCTGAAGCCCGGGAACGCGACGCGCTGGTTCGCATCGAGCTCGAGCTCGCCGACGTACTGCGCGCCGACCTTCGAGAGCGTCGCCTTGTCGCCCTCGTAGAAGCGGACGGCGTCGCGCGTGGCCGGGTCGGAGCGCACCGCGCTGTAAGGAGTGAACTCGACGCCGACGGCGTTGCCGCCGCTCGGTCCGCCGCCGTGGTTCGTCGGCCCCATGCGGTGGCAGCCGGTCAGCGAGGCGACGGTGAGGAGCGCGAGGAAGAGGCCGGTCTTGCCCATGCGCCCGGCGCTTTGACACAGGCGCGCGGGTCGCGCAACCGACCGCTCAGTCGGAGGGCGGATCCTCGCGGCGGGTGACCGGCTCGTCGCGCGTGAGGTTCCGGTCCATCGCGGCCTGGGCGCCTCGATCGAGCAGGGTCTCGAGCGTGTCCGTGTCGATGTTCGGATCGATCTGCACGGTGATCGCGCCCACCGCGAGCGTGCGATCGGAGAGCGGCGCGCGCTCCTCGTCCGGGAGCTCGCCGAGCACCACCACGAGCTGGGGCATGACCTCGGCGACCTGGGAGAGCGCCTCGTTCGTGTCGAGCACGCGGACGACGCGGATCTGCACCTGCTCGAGATGCGCCTTGCAGCGCCGCGCGAGATCGCTCTCCGGCCCGATGATCAGAGCCGCGGTGTCGAGGGGGCGATAGACGGTGCTTTCCACGCGGTCACTCTAGCATCGCCAGCGCGCGAGCGACCGCGACGACGCCGGGGACGCGCGGCACGTCCGGATGCAGGCCGGCGTAGTGATCGTACGGATCGATGAGCGCGCAGCGGAGCCCCGCCGCGCGCGCGCCGAGCACGTCGGTCGCGAAGATGTCGCCGAGGTGCAGCGCGCGCTCCGGGGGCACGCCGAACGCGTCGAGCGCGACGCGGAAGATCCGCGGGTCGGGCTTCTCCACGCCGACGAGACCGCTGTCCACGATCCGATCGAAGTGATCGCGGATGCCGAGATCGAGGAAGAGCCGATCGAGCATCCCCTCGGAGTTGGAGATGATCGCCACCTTCTTGCCGCGCGCGCGGCACGCGTCGAGCGCGGCGCCGAGCCCGTCGGGGACCTTGCACCAGAGGTTCCTCGCCTCGTGCTGCGGCCATGCCGCGTCGAGCAGCGCCGGCACCTTCTCGGGTGCGAGCCCGGCGACGAGCGCGATGGTGCCGACCATGCGCCCCCAGCCCGGAGCTCCGGGGCGCGCGCGGAAGCTCCACGTGCAGTCGTGGAGCTCGCCGGTCTCGGCGCGCCGCTTCGCTTCGCCCTCTGCCTCGATCAACGCGTCCGGCGCGACGTCGACACCCGTCGCCTCGCGGAGGATCCCCGCGAGGCGAGCGTGGTCGAGGAAGATGACGGTGTTGCCGGCGTCGAGGCAGAGGAGATCGACGCCGGCAACGAGCTCCGGATCGATCAACCGATCAGCTTCGACGCGGGCACGAACTCCATCTTGTGCGCCTGCGCGACGGCGTCGTACGTGACGTGGCCGCCGTACGTGTTGACGCCCTTCATGAGCGCGCGATCGGCCTTCGCGGCCGCGGCGATGCCCATGTCGGCGATCTTCAGCGCGTAGGCCATCGTGGTGTTCGTGAGCGCCCAGGTGCTGGTCTGGGGGACCGCGCCCGGCATGTTCGCGACGCAGTAGTGGACGACGCCGTCGACCACGTAGGTCGGGTTGTCGTGCGTCGTCGGACGGCACGTCTCGATGCAGCCGCCCTGGTCGACCGCGACGTCGACGACGACGCTGCCCGGCTCCATCTTGCCGATCAGCTCCTTGGTCACGAGCTTCGGCGCGCGCGCGCCGGCGACGAGCACGCCGCCGACGACGAGGTCGGCGCGCTGCACCGCGAGCTCGATGTTCGTCGGGTTCGAGTAGAGCGTCTCGACCGCGCCGCCGAAGATGTCCTCGAGGTACGCCATCGTCGACGCCTGCACGTCGAGCACGGTGACCTGCGCGCCCATGCCGATCGCGATCGTCGCCGCGTTGCGACCGACGACGCCGCCGCCGAGGATGACGACGCGGCCGCGGCGCGTGCCGGGCACACCGCCGAGGAGCACGCCCTTGCCGCCGTGCTCCTTCTCGAGCGAGCTGGCGCCGACCTGGACCGCCATGCGGCCCGCGACCTCGCTCATCGGACGGAGCAGCGGGAGCGATCCGTCGTCGAGCTCGATGGTCTCGTACGCGACGCCCGCGACCTTCGTCTTCGCGAGCTGCTTCGTGAGCTCCGGCTCCGGCGCGAGGTGGAGATACGTGTAGAGGATCAGGTTCTCGCGGAAGAAGCCGTACTCCTGCGGGAGCGGCTCCTTGACCTTCACCACCATCTCCGCGCCCCACGCATCGGCGGCGGTCGGAACGATCTGACCGCCCGCGGCGATGTAGTCCGCGTCCTTGATGCCCGCGCCCTCGCCCGCGCTCTTCTCGACGAGGACCTTGTGTCCGCGCGACGTGAGGCTGCGCACGCCCGCGGGCGTCATTCCGACTCGATACTCGCGGGTCTTGATCTCCTTCGGCACTCCGATGATCACGGCGGGGCTCCTTTTCTGAAGTGCGCGCACCATAGTCGAGCGACCGAAGGCCGTCGAGCCAGTGACCACCCGCGTGGACACTCGCCGAACGGGTTTCGCGTGCATCCCGAGACCTGCGATGCGGGCACGATCGGTGCATCGAATCGGGGGGGCCAATGCTGCACGCAGTCGTCATCGGCGTCGACGCACCGCGCGATCCGAAGATCCGGCCGCTCGAATATGCGTGCGCGGACGCCGAGGGGATCGCCGCGGTCCTGTCCGAGCGTGCCGACCGGGAGCGGCAGATCACGCTGCTCGTCGGCGACCGGGCGACGAAGTCCCGCGTCGCGCGCGTCATCACCGACGAGCTGCCGCGGCGCGTAAAACCGGACGACGCGGTGCTCCTCTACTTCGCCGGCCATGGGTGCCCGGAGCTCGACGGCCGTGGGGCCGACCCCTCGATCCACATCGTGCTCCACGACACCGAGCACGCCAGGTTGCAGGCGACCTCCATCGACGTGCTCTCCGAGCTCGCGGCGTGGGCCAGGCGGCTGCAGACGCGCGTCGTCACGATCGTCCTCGATGCGTCCTTCAACGGGATGAAGGGGGGCCGCACGTTCGAAGGGCCCGGCCTCTGGAGCGGCCCGCGGACGCGCACCCTCGACCGGATCTCGCCGAGCCGCGCCGCGGTCGGTGGGCACTTCGCCCTGCTCACCGCGTGCAGTGAGAAGGAGGTCGCGCGGGAGGACCCGATCTACCGGCACGGCGTGCTCACCCATCACGTGATCGCCGCGCTGCGTGGGCCGGACCTCGAGGGCAAGACCCTCACGGCCGCCATGCTCCATCGCGCCGTGTGCGAGCCGGTGCAGGAGAGTACGAACGGCGCGCAGCATCCGGCGGTCCACGGCGGGGGCATCCACGCACCGCTACTCCGCCTCGAGGCCCATGCCCTCGCCACCCCTTCGCCCGGGGCCGTGACCTGAGCCCGGTCCCGCCATCGTGCGTGTCCAAAATCGTGGACAGGGGTGTCCAATCCATTGGACACCGTTTGCGCACGCTCGGACTTTACGCCGCGCCGGTCCCGCGTACCCTGAATCATCAGGCGTAACAGGGATGGATGTCGCGTCACTGACCGCCGAGCGGGATCTCTATCGAAAGCTGCTCGATCTCGGGGAGAACGAGCAGCTCGACTCGTTCCTTCGCGAGGCGCTCGCGCTGAGCATGCAGGCGAGCGCGGCGCTGCGCGGGTACATCGAGCTGCGCGACGACTCGGGCAAGAGCGCGGGCGGCCCGTGGTGGATCGCGGAGGGCTTCTCGGATGCCGACGTCGAGGCGACGCGCGCCGCGATCTCGCGCGGCGTGATCGCCGAAGCGCTCGCGACGGGACGCACGATCGTCACCGCCTCGGCGATCGACGACCCGCGCTTCTCCAGCCGCGAGAGCGTGAAGTCGAACCGCATCGAGGCGGTGCTCTGCGCGCCCATCGGCACCGATCCGCCGTTCGGCGTCCTCTACTTGCAGGACCGCGTCGAGGCCGGGCCCTTCAGCGAGGACGATCGCGCGCGCGCCGAGCTGTTCGCGCGTCACCTCGCGCCGCTCGCCGATCGCTTGCTCCTGCGCACGCGTGCGCGCGCGCAGGGCGATCCGACGCGGCCGTACCGCGAGGCGCTCCGGCTCGACGCGTTCGCCGGGAGGAGCCATGCGATCGCGCGCGTGCTCCGCGAC
>JBDHVD010000187.1:0-14575 GCA_039809525.1 Labilithrix sp.
CGCCTGAGCCTCGGCCTGCGGAGCAGGCGAGGACGTGGCGTCGGCCGGGTTCGGCGCGTTCGTTTCCGGGTTTTCGGGCTGGCTCATGACGGAGGTGTCTGAAAAGCCGGGGCACCTTAGCGCAATGAAAGCCCCGCGCGCCAGCGTCGACGTCGATGGTCTAGCTCGGCGTCCGCCCCGCCTCGATCGCGGGTTTCGCCGAGAGCGGGACCGAGGCCTCGCCCGGGGACGTGGCGTTCGGAGCCGCACCGCCCCGGACCTCCGCCGGTCCGCCCGCATCCCGCCCCGCATCCCGCGAGGGAGCGGCCCTGGCCGCGGCGCGGACGGTGGCCGCGGAGACGCCCTTCGGGGCGATCGCGTCGTAGGCCAGCCCATGGGCCGCCAGGCGGTTCTGATAGTAGAAGAGGAGCCGCGTGTCGGTGAGCACGAGCTCGCTCCCCCGGGGCGAGAGCACCGGGTTCGTGTGGTAGCCGGCGTACGCGCGGAGGGCGTCGTCGACCACCGCGTCGCCCTTCTTGCCGCGGATGGTGGGGGCGAGGACGATCTCGCCGCGCGCCTCGAGCTCGCCGATCCGCTCGATCATGAGGTCGACGTCCTCGGCCAGCTCCGCGCGCGGGACGGTCACGTCGTGGCGATGGCGGAGGACCGTGAAGAGGTCGCCCTTGCCGACCGCACGGCGGAGGCGCTCGAACGCGCAGGCCGCGACGACGTGGGTGGCCATCACGACGGTGTCGCGCTTGTACGCGTCGACGATGCGCTCTCCGAGCTCGCGCGTGTACTCGGCGTCGCGCGCGTGGTCCATCGCCGGCTTGCCGTCGCGGCCGATCACGTACGAGGCCGCGTCGACCATGCGCCCGCGATCGTCGTGGCTGTTGCCCTCGTCGTCGACGAAGTTGCCGAAGCAGTCGAGCGGCCGCGAGTAGCGGATCACGCAGGCGGCATCGAGACCGAGGAGCTTGTTCGAGAACGACGCGACGCGGCCGATGCGCGTCGACTCGTCGTCCTCGATGATGTACCGGGCCTTGCCTTCCTCCTGGAGGAAGTCGTCGATCAGCGTCTCGGCCTCGAGCGTGAGCAGGTAGTTGATCGTCGCCGGGACGAAGAAGACCTTCTGCGTGCGCCCGCGCACGGTGGTGCGCACGAATGCCTCCACGCCCGTCCCCGCGAGCCCGAGCTTGAGGCGGCGCTCGACGCCGCCCGAGCGCGAGCGCGTCCCGCCGGGGAAGAAGAGCGAGTGATAGCCGCGCTCGATGAGGACGCACGAGTACGTCTTGAGGACGTCCTTGTAGAGCGCATGCTTCAGCCGCCGATCGACGCGGTACGCGCCGAGGTTGTGCATGAAGTAGCTGAGGACGGGGTTCGTGAAGAGGTTCTTGCCCGCGCCGTACGTCGCCGGCGGCAGGCCCGCGCGCTCGATGGCGAAGCCGAACACGACCGAGTCGAGGTTCGACAGGTGCGTCGGTACGAAGACGACCGTGCCGATCTCGGAGAGCTTGCGGATGTGCTCGCGCGGGCCCTGCACCACGATGCGCGAGTCGAGCGCGGTGAGGTCGAGCGCGTTGTGCAGGTTCTTCAAGGTCGCCCGCGGCGACAGGAGCGTGCCGAGCAGCGGCGCCATCGCCTTCGACGCGAACTTGTAGACGCGCCGATCGAAGTTGCCGGCGATGTCCCACGCGTAGCGCTCGGCGTACTTCTCGAGCTCCGTCCTGAGCTCGCCGTCGGTCATCCGTCCGATGTGCGAGGCGAGCGACCGCCATTCGGCGAGCTCGGGGTGCCCGCTCCCCTCGAGCCGGCGCGTCTCGAGGTACGCGGCCTCGTTCAGCGCGAGCAGCGGATCCTTCGTGTGCCCCGTCACGCGGTGCACGACCTCTTGCACGATGGCGGACCGGGCGGCGTTGAAGCCGAAGATCGGAGAGCTCACGACACCCATGGAAACCGCACCGGGCACGGTCCGTAAAGGGCGGCCGTCTTCCGCCGACACTGGAATATGGTGTATCACCGACTTCGTGGGGCAGCCGATCCGTTCGGGCCCTTGCCGCGTAGACAGTTGCGGGGCCGAAGGAGCTGCGCGACAGTCTCGGATGGAGCGCCATGAGCACGGGTGACGACGACAAGGGCGGCATGGAGGAGCAGGCGGCGGACCTGATCGCCTTCGCCCTGGCCGGCCGCCCCGAGCGCATCGAGGACGGCATCTACGCCCTGCCTGTCTCCCCGCCCGGCCTGCGCGACGCGGTCCGCGACACGCGCGAGGCGCTGGCGACCCTCGCGCTCGCCGAGACGCCCGAGATGCCGCGCGCGTCGCTCCGCGAGCGCATCCTCGAGACGGTCGCCGCGAAGCAGACCCGGCGCGCGCTGCTCGTCCTCGACATGATCAACGATCACCTCCAGCCGGGCTCCCTGCTCGAGGTCCCGCGCGCACGCGAGGTCGTCCCCGCGCTGAAGAAGCGGCTCGACGAGGCGCGCGCGGCAGGCATCCCCGTCGTGTACGTGGTCGACGAGCACGAGGCGGACGACGCCGATCTCGACGCGTGGGGCGTCCACGCGGTGAAGGGCACCCCGGGCACCGAGGTCTGGAGCGAGATCGCGCCCGCGCCCGGCGATCGGGTGGTGAAGAAGCCGAGCTACAGCGCGTTCTTCCAGTCGGAGCTCGGGCGCGTGCTCGACGAGCTCTCGGTCGACACGCTCGTGCTCACGGGATGCCTCACCGAGATCGGCATCATGGCCACGGCGACCGATGCCCTCCAGCAAGGCTTCGCCGTCGAGGTGCCGCCGGACTCGCAGGCGGGCTCCTGCGTCGAGGCCGAGATGGCCGCGATGGGAACGATGAGCATCATGGCGCCCTTCGGGCCCGCCCGTAAGGCTCGGCTCGCGCGCCTCGCCGCGTAGTGCACCGCCGGCACGCGACTTGATCGTCCTCCGCCCGGAGGTCCTCGATCATGTCCACCACGACCCCGACGGTTCACCATCCGCTCCCGGGCGAGGTCCACGGACGCGCGCCCCGCGAGGTCGGAGTCCGCGAACGCTCGCTGCTCGACCGCATCATCCACACCGACACCCGCGTCGAGCTGACGGTCGCGCGGCTCGGCCTGGGCCTGGTGATGCTCCCGCACGCGCTGCAGAAGCTCTTCGGCTGGTTCGGCGGCGGCGGCCTCGCCGGCACGCATGCCGGCTTCGTGAATCACGTGGGCCTCTCGCCGGTCATCGCCGCGATCGCGATGGCCCTCGAGATCCTCGGCACGTTCGGCCTCATCCTCGGCCTGTTCACCCGCGCGGCGGCGCTCGCGATCATCGGGGTGATGCTCGGCGCGATCTTCACCGTGCACCTGCCGAACGGGTTCTTCATGAACTTCTCGGGCAAGCAGGCGGGCGAAGGCTTCGAGTACCACCTCCTCGCGATCGCGCTCGGCCTCGTGTGCCTGATCGCCGGCGGCGGCCGGGTGTCCGTCGACCGCGCGATCGAGGACCGCCGCCACCCGCCGCTGGCGGCGTGAGCCGAGCCTCGATCCCAGCGTCAGGGAACCCGCGGCTGCGCCGCCGCGAGGAAGGCGGCGGCGCCCGGCTCGCCGGGGAACTCGTGCTCCTTGTCGGGCCAGACGCACTGGAGCACGGGGAACTCGGCGTGCCCGTAGTGGCGGCAGCCGTAACCGAGGTACTGCTCGTAGCTCTCCGGCGCCCGCACCGCGCGAAACCGGACGTCGTGACCTTCGAGGACCTCGGACGACGACCCGCCGTCGGCGAAGCGATGTCCGTCGCGGACGAGCCCGCCGCACGTGTTCAGGATGCCGTGCATCGAAGCGAGGGGCAGACCGAAGAGGAGGATCTCCGGATGGCCGAGCTTCTCGTAGAGGCCGATGGTGTATGCGAACGCCGGCCCGCGCTCGTCCTCGTCGATCAGGCCGACCCACCAGCCGTGCTCGGCGATGACGCGACGGATGTTGTCGAGCGTCTCGTCCTGGATGCGCCAGGCGCCGCCGGCGCCGTCCCGCTCGGCGACGTGGCTCGTGCACATCGCGGCGAGCTCGTTCACCGTCGGATCGAGCTTCACCACCTCTTCGAGGCACACGAGGAGCGCCTGCTTCGGATCGTCGTGCGCCTCTCCGCAGAGGAACTGCCAGTCGCCGCTGGCCTCGTGCGAGACCATGCGGATGGGCGCTCCGTCGCGCACGTGCGTGCAGAGGAACGCCGCCGTCCGAGGATCTTCGCGGAAGCGAAACTCCACGGTCATGCGCCCCGCTTCGCGAGGCCTTCTTCGATCTCGGTCACGACCATCGCCGTCAGGCGCTCGTACATCGCCTCGCCCTCCTCGCGCGTCGCCTCGCGCGGCGCGCCGGTGTACGCGCGGTCGAGGCCGATCTCGGCGAACGTCGCCTTGCCCGAGCGGATCGCCTCCGCGAGGCTCGTCGCGATCGACGGGAGCTCGGCGAACCCCTCGCGCACGCGCGCGCCCGCGGCCATCATCAGCGACGTCTCGTAGCGGCCCGCGTGGCACGCGCCCGACTTGTACTCGTCGGAGAGCGTCCGGCCCCATCGCCGCGTGAGCGGGCACGCGACCGACGCGGCGCCCTCGGGCAGGCCGTCGACCGCGGCGCGAACGGCCGCGTCGTGCGCGGGCTCGAGGTGGTTGTTCACGAACGAGACGTGGGCGAAGCCGGTCGCGAGGAGCTTCTCCGCGATCGCGCGGAGCATCGCGGTGAGCGCCTCGGCCGGCACGCCGATCGCGCCGGCGAAGCCGCCCGCGTAGTCGGTCACGCCGTAGGGGACGGACGGCGCGACGACCGCGCGGATGCCCTGCGAAGCGAGCAGCGGCACCGCACGCGCCGCGCAGACTTCGCTGATGCGCGTGTCGGTCTCGAGCGGCAGGTGCGGGCCGTGCGGCTCGACCGAGCCGACGGGCACGATCGCGACCGCGCGCCCGCCGGCGCAGAGCGACGCGACCTCCTCGTACGTGAGCTCGGCGAGCTTCATGCTCAGGCCTTCCGCGCGCGGAGCGCTTTCTTGTCGACCTTGCCGCGATCGTTCTTCGGCAGATCGTCGACGAACTCGACGACGCGCGGATACTTGTACTTCGCAAGGCTCGTCCGCACGTGCTCCTGGAGCGCGACGCCGAGCTCGGCGGTGCCCTGGTGGCCGCTGCGGACGACGACGAACGCCTTCGTCTTCACGAGGCCGTCCTCCTCGACGCCGATCACCGCGCAGGCGGCGACCGCGGCGTGCTCGAGCAGGCACTCCTCCACCTCGAGCGGCGCGACCCACTGCCCGCCGACCTTCAGGAGATCGTCGGCGCGGCCGGCGAAGTACAGGTAGCCCTCCTCGTCGACCCTGAAGAGATCGCCCGTCCGGCACCAGTGGCCGTGGAACGTCCTCCAGCTCTTGTCGCGATCGAGCCAGTAGCCCTGGCTCACGCTGTCGCCCTTCACCCAGAGGACGCCGATCTCGCCCGGCGCGCACGGCGTCGCGCCCGCGCCCTCGGCCTCCTCGGGCAGCACGCGGAGCTCGTAGCCCTCGACGACCTTGCCGAGCGATCCCGGCTTCACGTCGCCCGGGCGGTTCGACGCGTAGATGTGGAACATCTCGGCCGAGCCGATGCCGTCGTAGACGTCGCTCGCGAAGCGATCGAGCCAGCGGCGGAGGAGCGGCTCGGGCAGCGCCTCGCCCGCCGAGAGCGAGAAGCGCACGCTCGACAGATCGAGCTTCTGCTGCTCGTCGTGCTCGAGCAGCTTGCCGAGCATGGTGGGCACGTTGGTGACGACCGTCGCCCGGTACGTGGCGATCGCCTTGGCCACGCTCTCGGGCGTGGGGCGCTCGCTGAAGAGGCCGGTGGTCGCGCCGACGGCGAACGGGAACATGAGGTTCGTGCCCGTCGCGTAGCCGAAGAAGAGGCGCGGCACGCTGACGGTCACGTCGTCCCGCCGGTAGCCGACGGTCTTCTTCGCGTAGACCTCGGTGTTGAACGCAAAGTCGCGTGCAGTATGCACGTTCGCCTTCGGCTCCCCGGTGGAGCCGCTCGTGAAGAGCCAGATCGCGGGCTCGTCGCGGTGGGTGCGGGCGAGGTCGGCGGGCTTCGCCGCGTCGAGCTCGGGCGCGAGCTCGCGGGTCTTCTTCGTCCACGTGACGCCCGCGATGCGCGCCTCCGGATCGTCGCCGGTGGCCGCGTCCGGGACGACGAACATCGCCTGCACCTCGCTCGCCTCGTCCTCGATGAGCGGTCGGAGGGCCTCGGCGACGTCGGGCACCGTGACGATGCAGGTCGCGCGCGTGTAGCCGACGAGGTAGCGGAGCGTCTCGACCGGCGCCTGCGGGTTGCCCATCGCGACCACCGCGCCGCGCGCGAGCGTCCCGAAGAGCACCCACGCGAACGGCGGCACGTCGGGCAGCACGATGAGCACGCGCTCGCCGCGGCGCACGCCCGCCGCCGCGAGGAGGCCGTTCATCCGCCGCGTCTTGTCGGCGACGCGCTCGTAGGTCCAGCTCCGATCGCCGAAGCGGACGGCGGCCTTGCTGCCGAGCCCTTCGTCGAGCCGATCGAAGAGGAAGTAGCGCGCGAGGTTGAGGTCTTCGGGGAACGTCGGCGGCACGCCGAAGGGCTTAGCTCAGTCGGCTGCGCAGCGGAAGCCGATGGCGTAGTAGCCGTCCGGGCCGTCGGACATGTTCCACGTGCTGCCCTTCAGATCGCCCGGATGGTTCTCCCACGAGAACGTCCAGACGAACTGCTTCGGGCCGTCGTTCACCCACGGGAGCATGTTGCCCGCCGCGTCCTGCACGCCGTACTTGTCCGCGCCCTTCGGGAAGCGCCCCGGCGGCGCCATGTAGAACGCGTGATCGAGCGGGTAGTCGTTGTTGACGAGGCGCATGCCGGCCGGCGGGTTCGGCGTCTCGTAGTTCAACTTGTGCGAGAGGCGCTCGTCCATCGCGTTCGGGTTGAACGCGCTCTTGTCCTGGAACTGCCACGGGTACGTCGTCGTCCCGCCGTTGGTGAAGAGGTGACGGATCTCGGACGCCTTCGCCAGGCGCTTGCCGTCGTAGGCGCAGAGCGCGCGCGCCATGTACCAGGTGACGCAGTTGAGCGCCTTCTCGTCGAGGACGTCCTGCGAGAAGTCGCTCTTCTCGTCCGGGTCGCCGTCGATCGGATCCTGCGCGTACGTGCGGCCGCCCTGGCTCGCCACGTTGCACCCGCGCTTGCCGCCCGGTCCGAGCGCGTAGAGCGCCTCGTCCATGTTGGTCGGCAGGTTGTCGGTCCAGCCGGCGTTCCAGCCCGGCGGCTGCGCGTTGTTGACCCAGGTCTGGAGATCGCCGTTCGTCTTCGTGATGAACGCGCGCATGCGGCCCGCGGTGGCCTGGTACTTGTCGACGGTGAAGGTGGCGCCGTCGGAGACGTCCACCGTCGCGCAGCAGTCGTCCTTGCCGTTCTCGCCGCACGTGTCGCCGCCGTGATTGCCGACGCAGCTCGGAGACGCGACGCACTTCTTCGCGTACGAGCACGCGTCGCTCGCGCAGTCGGCGTCGGCCGCGCAGCCCTTGGCCACGGCGCACTTCGGGGCCTTCGCGCCGCCGCAGTCGACGTCGGTCTCGTCGCCGTTCTTCACGCCGTCGTCGGGCGCGGGCGCGGCGCACGTCCCGGCCTTGCACGAGCCGGTATCGCAGTCGCCGCCCACCTTGCAGCCCTGTCCCACCCTGCACTTCTTCGGCGCGGAGCCGCCGCAATCGACGTCGGTCTCGTCGCCGCTCTTCACGCCGTCGGTGGCGGCCTTGTTCGCCGCCGCCGAGCCCGGGCCGGTCTCGTCGTTCGAGTCGCCGCCCGCGGTGACCGACGCTTCGACCGAGCAGGCGACCGCGAGGGCCGCGATCCCCGCGAGCGCGACGACCGCCGAGAACGTCTTCATCGCTCCCTCTCCCTTGGCGAATCCCATCGGGCAGGCCGGTCTGCAGGATCCGCACCGCGCACGAACACGACGTGGATCGGCGGCGCACCACGCGCGCGCGAAGCGGTTTGACCGGATGATGAGCACGGATTAATCGGCCGGCCGTCCCCCGCCGGTGGATCGGACGGTCCCCGCGCTGATTCCTCGCCCCCGCTACTCGGCGGCCGCGACCTCGACCGTGGCGCTCATCGGCCCACGGTTGCCGGCCAGGTCGTACGGCCGCACCGCGTAGCGATACCGCGCGCCGGGGAGGACGCGCGCGTCCTCGTAGCGCGTCGACACCGCGCGCACGCTCGCGTGGTGCACGAGCGCGCCGCCCGTCGTGACGCCCTCGCCCCGGAACACCTGGTAGCCGTACATTCCGCCCGCGTCGCTCGCCGCCTTCCAGCGGAGGAGCACGCGGCCGTCCTTGTATTCTGCACGGAGCTCGGCGCCGCCCTCGCTCCACTCGGGGGGCACCGGGTCGTCGCTCTCCGGCGCCTGACCGAGCTTCTTCGGCCACAAGGTGCAGTCGACGCGACGGAAGCTCTCGTCGAGCGCCTTGCAGACGTTGCCGTAGAGGCAGCGCACGACGCGATCGTCCTGCCCGCGCTCCCACTTCTTCGGCAGATCGGGATCGGCGAGCAGCGCGCGCGCCATGCCCACCAGGTCGCCCTGCCCGCGCTCGACCACCTTCTCGGCGAGCTCGCGCGTCGCGATCTTCCCCGCCGCGACGACGGGCGTGTCGAAGCCGGCCGCCCGCAGCGCCGCGCGCACCGCCTCGGGGATGTAGAGGTTCGCGCCCTCGGGATACGCGCTGCCGGGCATGCAGCGATCGCCGGAATAGCCGGTGTACGGATAGAGCGGCTCGCCCTCGATCACGCGCGCGTCCTCGAACTTGCCGCCGGCCGACAGCGAGATGTAGTCGGCGCCCGCGCGCGCGAGCTCGACGGCGATCGGCCCGGCGTCGGCCGTCGTGTACCCGTTGCGAATGCACTCGTCGCCGACGAAGCGGAGCCCGACGGGGAAGTCGTCGCCGACCACCTCGCGCACGCGCCGGAGCACGCGGAGCGGCAGCCGCAACCGATTGGCGAGCGAGCCGCCGTACGCGTCCTTGCGCGGGTTCACGCGCGAGAGGAACGACGAGAGCGTGTACGCGTGCGCCATGTGCAGCTCGACGCCGTCGAACCCGCAGCGCCGCGCGCGATCGGCCGCGGCGCCGTAGGCCTCGACGATCGCGTCGATCTCCTCGTGCGAGAGCATGTCGACGGTCTGCCGCCATCCCGAGCGCGAGATCTTGAGGAAGTGGATGATCTGCGGGACGACCTTCCCCGGGCCCGAGTCGTGGATGCGCCGCCGCAGGTCCGACAGCCCGGGCACGAAGTCGTCCGACGAGATGCGGAGCAGCGGGCCGCTCTTCGCGCCGTGCACCGCCATCGCCTCGAGCACGATCAGGCCCACGCCGCCGCGGGCGAAGCGCGTGTAACGTGCACGGATGTCGTCGTTGACCACGCCGTCCTCGCCCGACAGGCGCGTGACCATGGCCGGCAGCACCAGCCGGTTGGGCAGCGTCATCGTGCGGATGCGGAACGGCTCGAACAGCGGCGACGTCATCGGATCAGCCCGAGGCGGTGAGCGCGCCGCCGATGATCAGCTTCTGGATCTCGGTCGTGCCCTCGTAGATGCGGAGCGGGCGGATCTCGCGGTACAGGCGATCGACCACGCAGCGATCGGTCACGCCGAGCCCGCCGAAGAGCTGCACCGCGCGGTCGATGATCCGCTGCGCCGCCTCGGTCGCGTACATCTTCGCCATCGCCACGGACACGCCGTCCGAGCGCTCGCCGGCCTTCGCGTGGTCCTTCTCCCACGCCGCGCGCAGCACGAGCAGGCGCGAGGCGTCGAGCTCCGTCGCCATGTCCGCGAGCGCGGCCTGCGTGAGCTGGAACTCGGCGATGGCCTTTCCGAACTGCTTGCGGCTGGTGGTGCGCGCGATCGCCTCGTCGAGCGCGCGGCGCGCCATGCCGACCGCCGCGGCGCCGACCGACGTGCGGAACACGTCGAGGGTGCCGAGCGCGAGGCGGAGCCCCATGCCGATCTCGCCGAGCAGCGCCGACGCCGGCACCTTGCACCCGCGGAGGTGCACGCGTCCGAGCGGATGATCGACGCTCATCGCGATCGGCTCGGTCGCGAGGCCCGGCGCCTGCGCGTCGACGAGGAAGGCGCTGATGCCCTTCTTCCCGCTCGAAGGATCGGCGTTCGCGAACACCACGTAGTGGTCCGCGATGCCCACGTTCGAGATGAACACCTTCTCGCCGTCGAGCACGAACGAATCGCCCTCGCGCCGCGCCACCGTCTTCATCGAGGCGACGTCGCTCCCCGCCTCCGGCTCGGTGAGCGCGAACGCGCAGACGCGCTGCCCCCCGACGACCTCCGCGAGCACGCCGGCGCGCTTCTCGGCCTCGCCCGCGAGCAGGATCGGATGCGAGCCCAGGCCCTGCACCGCGAAGATCGAGTCCGCCATCGGCGAGACCCAGGCGAGCGCCTCGCGCGCCACGCAGAGCGAGCGCACGTCCACCCGCCCGCCCTCCGGCACGAGCAGGCGGAGGAGCCCGAGCTCCGCGAGCCGCGGGATGACCCGCGCCGCATCGTGCAGCGCGGTGTCGTCGTCCGAGAGGCGGTCGCACGTCTCGCCGAGCGCGCGGTGCGCGTCGTCGAAGAACATGGGGAGCGCGCGATGCGACGGGGCGGTCTTCATCACTTCGCCTGGAACGGGGTCTTCGCGCCCGAGAACACGATCGGCTGCTTCTTGGTCCACGCGTCGTAGGCGGTGCGGAAGTCGGGATGCTGCATGCAGATCGCCTGCGCCTGGGCCTCGGCCTCGATCGCCTCGTCGAGGCCCATCGTGACCTCGCTCTCGAGCATCTGCTTGGTCATCGCGTGCGCGAACGCGGGGCCCGAGGCGAGCCGCTCGGCGAGCGCCCGCGCCTTCGGCACGCACTCCTCCGGCGTCACCACCTCGTTCACCAGCCCGATCGCCAGCGCCCGCTCGGCGCCGATGACGTCGCCGAGGAAGAGCAGCTCGTTCGCGCGCCCGAGCCCGACCACGCGCGGGAGGAGATATGCCGCGCCCATGTCCGCGCCGCACAGGCCCACGCGCGGGAAGATGAAGCCGAACTTCGCCGCCGAGCTCGCGATGCGGAAGTCGCACGCGAGCGCGATGACCGCGCCCGCGCCCACCGCGGTCCCGTTCACCGCCGCGACCACCGGCTTCCGGAGCGCGCGGATGTTCCGGATGAGCGCACCGGTCACCCGGGTGAACGCGAGCAGCCCCTTCATGTCGCGCGCGAACAGCTCGCCGATGATGCTGTTCACGTCGCCACCCGAGCAGAACGCGCGTCCCTGCCCGGTGATCGTCACCGCGCGCACGGCGTCCTCGTGATCGAGCGCGGCGAAGGTGTCCCGCAGCTCCTCGTACACCTCGAAGGTGAGCGAGTTGAGCGTGTCGGGCCGCGAGAACGTGATGCTCGCGACGCCGCTGTCCGAGAGCGCGTACTCGAAGGTCTTCGGCTGGATGGTCATGTCGATGCCCTCTTCTCCGTCTTCTTCGGCCGCTTCTTCGCCACGCCGTTCGTGCGCTCCGCCGGCCCCGGCGCCTCGGGCGGGCTCAGGTGATCGCGCAGGTTGCCGAGCAGCCTCCGGAGCTCGCGCCGCTGCTCGCGCCCGAGCCCACCGAGCAGCTCGTGCACCTGCCGGTCGTGCATCGGCAGCACGGCGCGGATCAGCGCCCGCCCCTCGGCCGTGAGCCACACGCGCCCGACGCGCCGATCGTCCGGATCGGGCCGGCGCTCGACCACCCCGTCGCGCTCCGCCCGATCGACGAGGCCGGTGACGTTCCCCGCCGTCACCAGCAGCGCGCGGCTCAGCCCCGCGAGCGTCTGCCCGTCGTGCCGGAGCAGGCTCGCCAGGAGATCGAACCGCGCCATCGTCATCCGATCTTCGAGCCGCCGCCGCAGCTCGGCGAGCATCAGCGCATGGCACGACAGCAGCCGGAACCAGACGCTGACCGACTCGGTGATCGGATCGCTCGCAGCAGCCACGTTGCGCGCCCTCAGCCGGGGAGGACGGCGACGCCCTCGATCTCGACGAGCGCGCCCGGCTCGAGGAGCCCGGCGACCTTCACCAGGCTCATCGCCGGATAGTAGCTGCCCATGCGCGCCTTCCAGCCCTCGCCGATCGCCCGCGTCGCCGCCCGGTACGCGTCGAGGTCGGTGACGAAGACGACGAGCTTCACGAGGTGCTCCGTCGCGCCGCCCGCCTCGCGCACCACCGCGATGACGTTGTCGAGCGCCTGGAGGAACTGCGTCGCGAAGTCCGGGCTGACGATGCGCGCGTCCTTGTCCCACGCGATCTGACCCGCGATGACGAGCGATCGGCCCTCGGCGAGGATGCCGTTCGAGTACCCCCGCGGCCTGGGGAAATGCGAGGGGGTGATGACCTTGTGTGCCATTCGGAGGACCTCCCGGGAGCGCGTGCGGAAGGCTTAGGCGCGATCGCTTGAGATGTAAAGGAATGCGGCCCCGCCTCGTTTCGCCCTCGTTTCGCCTAGTCCCGCGCTAGTCCTGCCCTAGTCCGCGACCTTGGTGAACACGAGCGCGCCGCTCGCCTGGTAGAGCGTGAGCTTCGCGTCCTCGAGCGCGAAGCACGTCTTGCGCTCCTCGGCCTTGCTGCCCTCCGCGCAGCGCGGGAGCGTGCCCGCCGCCACGCGCACCCCGCAGATGGCGAGGCTCCCGATCTGCTTCTTCGTCTCGATCGCCTGCCCCACCTGGATCTTCGCGTCCGACACCGTGGCGCCGACGCGCGCGCCAGCGACGACCGGCTCCGCGCTGCCGTCCGTCGTCGAGCAGCGAGCGGCCGCGATGAGGTGGTCGGCGCGCAGCTCGAAGCGAATGCGCGACTCGACGTTGCTCACCCGGGTCGGCTCGGCGATCTCCCAGATGCCGGTGACGACCGACGCATCGGCGCTCGAGGGCGCGACCGCGAACATGCCCTCGGGCGTCTGCGCCGCATCGCCGTCGGAGCCGTCGGACGAGCAAGCGAGGAGGAGGGCAAACGGAAAGACGAAGAGAAGTCGTTTCATGATGGCGCGCCGCCCAGCAGATCGCGTGCCGTCCGCGAAACCGCGGCTTTCACGAAGGACCGCGGCCCACGCGTGAACGGCAGGCCACGGAGCCATGCGCGCACGGTCAGGGGAGCGGAGCGGCGAGCGTGCGGGAGCGAGCGACTGCGCGTTCGCTCCGACCTCGGCCGGCCAGCGCGCAGCCCCTTCTCTGGACGGATCTTCGACGCGGGTCGAGGTCACGTCGGAGTCATGCCGAGCGCGACTTTCGTCATCGCAAGGAAGCCGGGCCGGCGACCGTGCGTCCGACCCATCGGGCGACGTCACGTGAGGATCACCAGCGCCTCGCGAGCGATGCTTCGGCGGTGACGGCCACGTCATCGACGCAGGAGCAGCGCATCGATGTCCCTGTCGCGCAGGATGACGTCGCGCCGAACGTCGAATGCGTCCGTGCCGCTCGCGACCGTCGCCATCGCAAGGAAGCCGGAGCCGGCGGTCGTGCGTCGACCCATCGGGCGACGTCACTTGAGGAGAACCAGCGTCTCGCGAGCGCCGCCCGATCGACCTTTGCTTCGAGCACGCGGCGCACATCCGCGTGGCGGACCCCCCGGGTTCTTCAGCCCTCGCGCCGCGGTCTCGAACCACCTGGCCTCGCGAGAACTCCGGGCGCGCGTCCTCGTCTGGACGGCTCCTTCGACGGCGGATCGAGGTCATGTCGTCGGCCTGCCGTGCGCGACTTTCGTCATCGCAAGGAAGCCGGGCCGGCGACCGTGCGTCCGACCCATCGGGCGACGTCACGTGAGGATCACCAGCGCCTCGCGAGCGATGCTTCGGCGGTGACGGCCACGTCATCGACGCAGGAGCAGCGCATCGATGTCCCTGTCGCGCAGGATGACGTCGCGCCGAACGTCGAATGCGTCCGTGCCGCTCGCGACCGTCGCCATCGCAAGGAAGCCGGAGCCGGCGGTCGTGCGTCGACCCATCGAGCTATGTGAGGAGAACGAGCGTCTCGCGAGCGCCGCCCGATCGACCTTTGCTTCGAGCGCGCGGCGCACATCCGCGTCGCGGAACCCCCGGGTTTTTCAGCCCTCGCGCCGCGGTCTCGAACGACGTGGCCTCGCGAGCCCCCCGAGCGCGCGTCCCCGTCTGGATGGATCTTCGACGGCGGGTCGAGGTCGCGTCGGTGTCATGCCGCGCCTCGGCGACGTCGGATGACTCGCACGGGCTCGCGCCGTGCGGGACTCTCGTCATCGCACGGTAGCCGCATCGGCGATCCTCCGTGACCCCATCGGGCTACGTCCCCGTCGGGCTACGTGAGGAGAGCCAGCGCCTCACGAACGATGATCTCCACCTTTGGCGCCCCATCGAGCTTCTCTTCGAGCGCGGCGAGAACACGGCGCACGTCCGCGTCGCGGAAGCCCAGGTTCTTCAGCCCTCGCGCCGCGGTCTCGAAGGAGGTCGTCGCGACGCCTTCGCACTTTCGTTGTCGCAAGTGGATCTGCTCTTCGACGTGGGCGCGCCCGAACTGTTGCTCGGCGTACCACCGGTTGTGCGCGCGGCA
>JBDHVD010000188.1:0-14521 GCA_039809525.1 Labilithrix sp.
CGGGCATCACCATCGGCGGCGACGAGCCGAAGCTCGGCGTGCGCGGCGCCCGGACCGCGACGATCACGTTCGACAAGGTGCGGGTCCCGGAGGCGAACGTCCTCGGCGACGTCGGCCGCGGCTTCAAGGTCGCGATGGAGGTCCTCACCGCGGCGCGCCTCTCGCTCGCCGCGAGCTGCGTCGGCGTCGGCAAGCGCCTCCTGAAGATGAGCGTCGACCGGGCCACCGAGCGCAAGGCCTTCGGCCGCTCGATCAGCGAGTTCGGCCTGGTGAAGGACAAGCTCGCGAGCATGGCCGCCGAGCTCTTCGCCGTCGAGTCGGTGACCTACCTCACGACCGGCCTCGTCGATCAGGGCCGCACCGACTTCGCCGTCGAGAGCGCGATCACGAAGGTCTTCGCGTCCGAGGGCCTCTGGCGCATCGCCAACGAGGCGCTCCAGATCGGCGGCGGCCTCGGCTACATGCGGACGCATCCGTGGGAGCGCCTGCTCCGCGACGCGCGCCACGCGATGGTCTACGAGGGCACGAACGAGATCCTCCGCGCGTTCATCGCGCTCTCGGGGATGCAGACGCCCGGACGCGAGATCGAGGACGTCTCCAAGGCGATGCGCGAGCCGATCAAGGGCTTCGGCCTCCTCTCGGACCTCGCCCTCCGCAAGGCGAGGAGCGTCCTGTCCCGCGATCGCGAGCGCCTGACGAAGGCGCATCCCACGCTCGCGCATCACGCGTCGAAGTTCGACGAGAACACGGCGCACCTCGCGCGCAACGTCGACAAGGCGCTCCGCCGTCACGGCAAGAACATCGCCGAGATGCAGTACACGCAGAAGCGCACCGCCGACGTGGCCATCGACCTCTATGCCATCGCCGCCTGCCTCTCACGCACGACGCGTGCCATCGAGAAGCGCGGCGAGGAAGGCGCGCGGCGCGAGATCGACCTCACGTCGGTCGTGGTCGCGATGGCCGAGAAGCGCATCGCGGCGAACATCGCGTCGTTCGACGACAACGACGACGAGCTCCGCAAGGCGATCGCGGCGAAGACGTGCGCCGACAACGGTTATCCGCTCGACGTGATCTGAGGAGGGGACCTCGCCGCGAAGGCCGAAGATCGCCGATCCGGGGTGGCCCGGCCGATCCGGGGGTGGCCCGGGCCAGGAGATTCGGCGTCGTCCGCCGCTCTCAGGCGCCGGACGAGAGCTGCTTCGCCGCGCAGGGCGAGAACCTCGCCAGCCGGTCGAAGAAGTCGAGCGCGGAGACGCGCCGCGGCTTCGAGGTGGCCGCCCGGACCCCGGCGCCCACGCGGCGCATCCACGCCATCTCCTCGGCATCGAGCGGGCCGCGCTCCACCGCGAGGAGCGCCTCGTCGAGCTCGGTCTCGTCCTTCGGTCCTGCGAGGCACACGTCGACGTTCGGGTTCGAGAGCGCGAAGCGGTAGCAGTCGGACGCGCGCGGGAGCGGCTCGGACGCGGGCACGTACGCGCGATCGAGGAGCGTGCCCCAGCGCGTGGCGGTGAACGCCACGACGCCCGGACGGCGATCGACGAAGTGCGGGAACACCTCGCGCTCGGCGCCGGGATGCGCGGCGTTGTAGCGGACCATGAGCGCGTCGAACGTGCGGTCGGCGATGAAGCGCTCGAACGTCGGGCGATGATGGCAGCTCACCATGAGGTGGCGCGCCTTCCCCTTCTCGCGGATGCGGACCGCGGCATCGACGATGCGCTCCGGAGGCACACCGTTCCACCACGCCAGCGTGAGCACGTCGACGTAGTCGGTGCGGAGCTCGCGGAGCGCGCGATCGACGGACCACTCCATCAGCGACGCCATCCGCGTGTACGACTGGACGGCGATCATCATCCGCTCGCGGCGACCGCCGTCGCGCGCGAGGTTCCGCAGGCCTTCGCCGAACGCGCTCCGCCGGCGCGAGCCCCAGAGGAAGAACGACACGCCGCGGTCGAAGGCGCGCTCGACGCCCGCGGCGCCGAGGCCGTAGCTCGAGCCGAGACCGAGAGGACCGACCTTGAACCCCGAGCTCGGGAACGTGCGCGGTTCGAACATGGCGCCTCCTACGATGCCTCGCGCGCCGGGCGCGTTTCGGCCGAGAGCGCCGGGGCGAAGCGGTCGACGAAGAAGCGGACCACCGGGCCGAGCCACCGCACGAACGCGTACGAGCGCGGATAGATGACGCGCGCGGTCCGGCGGAGGATCGCCTGCTTGATCAGCCGCGCGAGGCCGGAGGTCGTGCCGCGCGGCTGAAGACGAAGGGCGAGGTTCGAGCCGTAGGCGGCGAGCCCCTGCTCCGCCATGTCGGTCGCGACGATGCCCGGATAGACGGTGACGACGTGCACGCCGGTACCGCGCAGCTCGCCGCGGAGCGCCTCGGATGCCGCAGCGAGGCCCGCCTTCGACGCGTTGTAGTAGGTCATGCCCGGCGTCGGCGCGAGCGCGGCCATCGACGCGATGTCCACGATGGTCCCGCTCTTGCGCGCGAGCATGCGCGGGAGGACCGCGCGCGTGAGGCGCAGCGGCGTGAGGAGGTTCAGCTGGACGGAGGCCTCGCCGCGCGCGACGTCGATCGCCGCGGTGGGGCCGATGACCTGCACGCCGGCGTTGTTCACGAGGACGTCGACGTCGTCGGGCAGCCACTCGTCCGCGTCCGCGTCCGGCTTCGAGAGATCGCGCTCGATGACCGCGACCTCGCACGGGAGCGAGCGGGCCAGCTCCTCGAGGAGGCCGCGGCGTCGGGCGACGAGCGTGAGACGGGCCCCCGGCAGCGTGGCGAGCTCGCGCGCGAGCGCGGCGCCGATCCCCGACGAGGCCCCCGTGATGACGATGTGCATACCGGGTACTACGGCGCGCGGCGGGCCGCGGCCATGTGCATCTTCGCGCTACCGGCCGAGCGCGGACGCACGGCCCTCGAGGAGCGGCTTCTCCCGCTCGAACGCGGCCGCGAGGAAGTCGACGAGCACGCGAATACGCGGCGTGTCGCGGAGATCCGCGTGGGTGAGGATCCAGAGCGGCAGCCCGAGCGACGCGATCGGCTCGGTCAGGGCCACGAGGCCGGGCATCTGCACGGCGACCCCGCACGGGAGGACGCCGACCGCCGCGCCCGTGGCGACGGCCTCGGTGAACACCGCGCGCGAGTTCGTGCGGAGGACGACCCGCTCCGGCGGGACGTTCGCGCTCTCCCACCGGCCCTGCGGGGTCTGCGCGAGGGACGCGTCGAAGCAGATCCACGAGGCGCTCGCGAGGTCGCGCTTCGTCGTGCCGTAGACGGCGAAGGCGATCGTGGCGAGCTTCCGTCCGACCAGCGACTCGTCGGGGTCGGCGGAGGCGCGGAGCGCGATGTCCGCGTCGCGCCGGGCCAGGTCGACGATCGCGTTCGTCGCGTGCACGTCGACGCGGATGCGCGGGTGGACGCGGCGGAACGCGAGGACGTGCTCGGTGACCTTCGCCGCGAGCGGCTCCATGGTCGCGAGCACGACGTCGCCTTCGAGCTGCGCGTCGCGGCTCGTGAGCCGCCGCTCGAACGCGCTCACGCGCGACTCGATCTCGGTCGCCGTCTCGAGCAGGTCCTTCCCCGCGGGCGTCAGGGAGAAGCTCCCTCCGACGCGATCGAAGAGCGGCACGCCCACGCGCTCCTCGAAGCTCGCGATGCGGCGCGCGACCGTGGTGTGGGCCACCCCGAGCCCGCGGGCGGCGCGCGCGAGGGTGCCGGCACGTGCGACGGCGAGCGCGAAGCGGAGATCGTCCCAGTCCATCACTTCACCCGGAAGCTCGCGACCGATTCGCCGGCCTGACGCCCGCGCGCCTCGTCGGAGAGGTTCGGCCGGAAATCGCGGTACGAGAGGCTCACGAACTTGCGCGGAGCGGCATAGACGCAGACCGCCACGAAGAAGTCGCCGCGCGCCGATGCGTTGAAGCGCGCCTGGAGCGCGTCCTGCGCCTCGGCGAGACGCACGTCGGAGAAGTGCACGTCGTCACCGGCCTCGCGCCGGAGCGCCGCCATGTGCTCGTGCACGCGGCGCGAGATGGCCTCCTGTCGCTCGTCGGGATCGAGCTCGGCGGGCAGATGCGTGACCTCGACGCGGATCTGCCGCTCGCCCGTCGTCTCGAGGAGCTCGAAGACGCCGTCGGTCTCGTGCTCGGTCCACGATCCGAAGAGGCGCATGCGGAAGTCCGGGCGATCGAACTTGCTCGGCTTCTGCGCGGCGGTCGGTGCCGCGAGATCGCTCGGCGCGAGGATCGACGCGAGCTCCGGGGGCGGCTCGCCGAGCTCGCGCGCGTAGCGCGCCGCGGTGAGGCCGCGCTCGTCGGCGGCGGCGCGATCGGCGCCCGCGCGGATGAGCGCGCGGCACGTCTCGACGAGGTGGCCCCGCGCGGCCTGCATCAGCGCGGTGGTGCCGTAGCGGTTCGCGTGACGCGGATCGGCGCCGGCCTTCAAGAGGAGGTAGACCGCGTCGACGAGGCCATGCCGCGCCGCCATCATCAGCGCGTCGTTGCCTTCGGTGTTCGCGAAGTTCGGATCGGCGCCGCGCGCGAGGAGCAGCTCGATGCCGCCGATCTCGCGCGTCGTCCGCGCATACGCGCACGCGGCGAGCAGCGCGGTGGTGCCGTCCGGCGTCTGGAGATCGATCGTCGCGCCCACGTCGATGAGCGCGGTCATCACCTCGAGGCGCCCGGTCATCGCGGCCATCATCAACGTCGTGACGCCGTCCTCGCGGCGCCAGTCGGGATCGGTGCCCTCCGCGACGAGGCGCTTGATCTGATCGGCGTATCCGAGCTGGGCGAAGAAGAGGAGGTCCTCGGACATCGCCGGGTCAAGCCGCGCCGAGCGCGCGACGCGCACCGTCGACCGCGCGTGCGATCGCCTCGGCGCGCGGATCGTCGAGCACGACGGGGATCGCGCCGTCGGTCGTCCAGCGCACCAGCTCGCCGTCCGGACCGCGCGTCTCGAGCGCGGGCGAGTGCGCGAGGGGCACGAACGCGCCGCCCTGGACGAAGCCCACCGCGACGCGGACCACGGCGCGCTCCGGCAGCTCGCCGACGACGGCCTCGCCCGCGGCGCGATCGAGCGCGAGGTCGCGGATCTCCTCGCGCGGACCGTCCCACGTCGGCTCGAGCACGAGGACGCGCACGGTGAACGGACCACCGAGCGCCGTCGGATCGATGCGCCACCACACGTACACGCGACGATCGCCGCCGGGGATGGCGACGCATTCGGGCGTGCGCGACGACGAGGTGGCGACGGTCGCCTCCTCCTCCTCGGGCTCCTCGCCGAACAGCCCGGCGCCCGGCTCGGGGAACTGCTCCTCGATCTCCTTCTCCGGCGGGAGCGGCGGCGCGGGCGCGACGTAGGCCGCGTCCGTCAGCCGCTCGAGCAGCGCGCGCGCGGCGCCGGGCTCGGGCTCGCGTTCGAGCACGCGCTCGAGCGTCTCGATCGCGCGCTCCTTGTGGCCCTGCGCGGCGTAGATCTCCGCGAGCGTGACGGTGGGCACCGCCTGCGGCTCGGGCCGCGGCACGTCGGGCAGCGGGTTCGCGAGCGCGGAGCGCAGCCGATCGGCGGCGTCCGGCAGGTGCAGCCCGCGCTCGACGACGCGCGTGAGGAGATCGCGCGCGCGACCGAAGAACCCGCGCGAGCGCTTGAGCGCCGCCTCGTCGACCGTGGGATCGAGCCGCAGGAGCTCGTCGACGAGCTCGGGCCGCGTCAGGATGCGCGCCCGGCGGATCCCGGCCGCCTGGGCTCGTGCCACCAGGCTCTCGCGATCGAGTGCTTCGAGCTCCCCGCGGTCCATGCGTGCTTCCTAACATACGGCGATGCGCCCGACCGGACGATCGCGCGGCCCCGAATTTTGCGCGCAACCTCCTCCGCGGTGGGCCGACGGGGGCGCATCATGCGTATCCAGTCGATCGCCGTCGCCGCCTCCGTCGTCCTCTCGACCCTCGCGGTCTCCTCCACCTCCGCGGCCGAGGGCCCGCGCGGAAACAAGGCGAAGAAGCCGGTGGCGGTCGCGGTCGCGGAGCTCCCGCCCCTCCCCGCCCCCGAGCCCCCGCCCGCCGCACCGGCCGCGCCCGCGGCGCCGCCCGCCGCGGACAAGCCCGCCGACGCGCCGAAGGCCGAGGTGTCGCAGCAGGCCGGCCCCGGCTTCGTCCTCACGGTCGGCTCGGGCGTGGCGTATCTCGGGGGAAACGCCGCCCAGAGCGTGGCGGTCTCCGGCGCGCAGGTGACGTTCGACATCCGCCTCGGCGGCTACCTGACGAACCGGTTCGGCATCCTCGCCGGCGCCCAGGGCGGCTACGGCGCACTCTTCGAGGGGTGCTCGTCGGTGTGCTCGAACGCGTACTCGTACCAGCTGCCGGTCGTCGCGCAGTACGCGCTGCGCGATCGCCGCCGCGGGGTGTACTTCGAGGGCGGCCTCGCGTTCCTCAGCACCTACGGCGCGAGCACCGGGAAGGACGAGAAGTCCCCCGAGACCCTGGAGCTCGCGTCGAGCTTCGACTTCAAGCTCGGCATCGGCTACCGCATCGCCGGTCAGCCCGAGCCGAGCACGCGCAAGGACGTCGCCACCGGCATGGACATCCGCCTCGGGCTCGACGTCGGCGAGTTCAAGCGCCTCGAGTACCGCTCGGTCGGCGGCGACGTCGCGGGCGACATCGCCCCGAGCAAGGCCGACACGCACTTCGCGCTCGGCCTCGCCGTCGGCTACCACTTCACCCCGTGAGGCCGAGCATCGCGCGCGCCGCGTCCGCGTCCTTCGCGATCTGCGCCTTCAGCTCGTCGAGCCCGGAGAACTTCTGCTCGCCCCGGATGCGCCCGATCAGCTCGACGCGCATCGCGGTGCCGTAGAGGTCGCCGTCGAAGTCGAACAGGTGCGCCTCGATGCGCAGCGACGAGCCCCCGACCGTCGGACGCACACCGATATTCATCACGCCGGCACGGCCGTCCGCGCGGATCGCGTAGACGCCGTACGGCGGGAGGAGCTCGACGACGCCGCCGAGGTTGGCGGTGGGGAAGCCGATCTTCCGCCCGACGCGGTCGCCCTCCTCCACCGTGCCCGACAGCGAATGCGGCCGTCCGAGCACCAGCGTCGCCTCCGCGAGATCCCCCGCGGCGAGCGCCTGGCGGACGCGGGTGCTCGAGAAAGGGCCCTTCGCGTCGCCGTCGACCTGCGCCGCCTCGGCACGGAACCCGAGCTCCGCGCCGAGCTCGCGGAGCTTCGGCAGATCGCCCGCGCGCTTCGCGCCGAAGCGGAAGTTCTCGCCGACGACCACCGCACGCGCCGACAGTCGCGCGGCGAGGAGATCGCGCGCGAACCGATCGGGCGACCAGGCCGCGAACTCGAGGCTGAACGGCTGGATGGCGACGTCGTCGGCCCCGTGCGCGCGGAGCAGCTCGATGCGCCGTGCGAGCGTGGTGAGCGGCGGGCGTGCCGTTCCCCCGAGCACCTCGCGCGGATGGGGATCGAACGTGAGCACCACGCACGCGAGGCCGTCGGCGTCCGCGATGCTGCGCGCCTGGCGCAACACCGCCTGATGACCGCGGTGCACGCCGTCGAAGTTGCCGATCACCACCACCGATGCGCGCGCGGTCGTCATGGCGTCCTGCAGGCCTGCGGCACGGGGAAGTCCTGACACGTGCGCGGCTCCTTCGCGTCGATGATCTCGACCACCGCGCGCCCGCCCTGCGAGAGGAGGACCGGACGCGGCTTCCCCGCGCACGATCCCACGCCCGCTCCGGCGAGCACGCCGCCTTCCTCGCGCGAGCAGCCGCCCGCCTCGTTCGGCACCGTCCACGCCTGACCCGTCGGGTACACGAGCGAGATCGCGTAGCGCCCCTTCGGCAGGCAGCCGCGCTCGACGCTCCGCACGAGCGGCTGCTTGGCCACCGCGTCGGCGTCGAAGATCGGCTTGTCGCCCGTCTCGCTCGCGTCGGCGCTCGGCGCGGTCAGGTGCGGTGTCGCGAGCACGCCGCCCGCGGCGACGTTCTTCGGATCGAGGCACAGCGCGACCGGCCGCAGCATCGCGGTCACGTGGTCGCGCAGCGCCGCGGTCGTCGGGCCGGGCGCGATCGGTCCGGCGATGGTGCGCGCGAGGCTGTCGGCGTCGAGCGTGATCCCCTGCAGGACGACGAGCGGACCGGGCGGCTTTCCGGTGATGAGCGTCTCCTCGGGGGTGCCCTGCACGACGAGCGACTGCGGATCGCCCCGTCGCGTCGGATCCTCCGCGAGCTTCACCAGCGCGACCTGCGGCCAGAGCGCGGGCACGGCCGGGTTCTCGGGGATCGGTCCGCCGCGCGCGAACACGAGGAGCCCGCCCTTGCCCTGCGGCGGGAGCGGCGGGAGCTGGAAGCCGAACGCGCCGCGTTCGTTGATCGCGTCGTCGAACTCGTTCTTCGCCACGCCCCACACGAGCCGCAAGTTGGGGAAGCTCCGCTGGTACGCGGTGAGCGTCTCCGGCGTCGGCTTCGAGGGCGGGGCGAGCACGTGGATGTCCTGCTGCACGGCGACGATCGGCACGGCGAACGGATCGCCCGTCGGGTTCGCGGGGGAGGTCTGCGGATCGCCGATCTCCTCGGCGCTCGCCTGCACGTTGCCGGTCTGCTGATCGAGGCGCTGCGGATGGAAGTACGGGCGCGTGAACGGCACGCGACGGCCGATGGTGACCGGGATGTTGTCGGCCACGAACCCGCGCTCGCCGATGGTGCCGTCGATGCCGACGTCGATCGTGCGGTAGATCGGCTGGTAGATCGGGTCGTCGACGTTCTTCTGCGCGTCGACGATGTCGATGTAGCCGCCCGCGATGTCGCCGGCCTCCGGCAGGTTCCGGAACTTGAACGTCGGCCAGAAGCGTCCGCGTCGATCGTAGAAGGCCGCGACGATGTACTGGCCGCCCTCGAGCGGTCCGACGGAGAACGGCGCCGACACCTCGACCGGATCCTCCGGCGGGCACGACAGCTCGCTCCCGGCGCTGCGCGGCTCGTTCGCGAAGAGGACGTCGCCGGGGACCGCGACGAAGTTCACCGCGCTCGTCGCGAGGCCCTGCGGCGGAGGCGGGTTCTTCTTGTCGAAGACGAGCACGATCGCGTTGCCCACGATGTGCCCGTCCTTCGAGCACGGACGCGGTCCCGAGTACGTCACCGTCCCGCGGATCACCCCGCGCGCGGGGAACAGGCGCTTGTCGTTGCGCTCGTCGTCGATCGGCACGTCGGTGCACGCACCGATCGCGAGACCGAGGAGGAGGAGCGAACGGAGGCGCATCGGGAGGGACCGCATCAGAACCGGTACGTCAGGAGGACCATGAGCCGCCGCCCGATCAGCTGACCGAACGGATGCTCGCGATGCCTGACGTCGAGGAGGTTCCAGCCCATTGCGCTGATGTCCGCCTGGTTCTCGAGGAAACGATACCCGAGCCGCGCGTTGAGGAGCGTGTAGTCCGAGACGGTGAAGGCCTGCTGCTCGATCTGTTGCCGCACGAAGTTGGTGACCTGCTCGGCCCACACCTGGCTGCCGACGTAGTGAAAATCGATCGACCCGTCGATGCCCGGCTTGGTGCGGAGCTGCACGCCGGTGTTGAGCTTGTGCTGGCTGGTTCGCTGGTCCGCGACGATGCGCGACAGCTGCTCCTGCGTGCAGCCGGAGTTGTCCTGCTGCGCGAGGTTGAGCGAGTAGTTCGCGTAGAAGTCGAGGCCCTCGATCGGGAACGTGCGGATGCCCGCTTCGCCGCCGTACACGTTGTACGCCTGGCACTGGTTCTCCCAGCCGCCGAAGCCGACGGGGTAGAGGCCGGTCTCGAGGTCCTGCACGCCCGCGTTGGGGAAGTCGGCGACGGTCAGCGGACGCGTGCTCGCGAGCTGGATGAGGTTCGAGACGCGGTTGTAGAAGACCGCGGTGTCGAACGTGAAGACGTCGCTCTCCTGATTGAGGTAGCCGAGCTCGGCGCTGAGCAGGCGCTCGGCGTTGACGATGAAGCCGGGGTCGTCGCGGCGTACGCCCTCGGAGAACGAGCCGACGCCGGTCACCGGGAGCTGGATCGGCAGGCGCAGGTACGACTCGAGGAACGTGGGCTTGCGGAACGCGGTCGCGACCGAGCCGCGGATCGTCGACTGCTTCGACGGATGCACGAGCACCGCGCCGCGCGGCGACTGCTGGAGGCGCTCGAGATACGGCACCCAGTCGACGCGGTAGTCGCCGACGAGCGACACCGCGGGCGCGAGCTTCAGCTCGTCGTGGAGGAAGAGGCCGTAGTGGTGCTCGACGCGACGCTGATCGAGGTACGTCCAGCTCACGTCCTTGTAGCGGTAGGCCGCGCCGACGCGGAGGTCGTTCGCCGCGTCCTTCCCGAGCTCGATCTTCGCCTTGTAGACCGCTTCGCCGTCGACGATGTTCTGCTCGGCGTGCGCGGGCAGGAGCGACTGTCCGAGGTAGTTGACGTTGAGGCTCGACTCGGCGCGCAGGCGGTTCCAGAACACGCGCGCATCGAAGTGATCGGAGTTGAAGAACGTCGTCACGTCGCTCGAGGCGAACGACGGGATCACGAGGTCGTTGAGCGGCCCGATGCCGAGCACCTCGGTCGCGCCCTGCGTGAGGCCGCCGCCGAGGCCGAGGACGCCGATCTTGCCGAGCGTGCGCGTGGCGCGCGCGTCGAGGCGGATGGTGCGCGCCGCCTGCACCTGATCCCCGATGCCGGTGCGCACGTCGGCGCGCCCGTTCGGAACCTCGCGCGACCAGCGCGGGAGGTAGTCGTATCCGGCCGCGAGCCTCCACGCGAGCTCGCCGTCGCGCCCCGACGCCCACAGGCTGCCGTGCGTCGTGGCCTGCGTTCCGTATCCGCCGGCGAGCCCGCTCTTACCCTCACCGGGCTTCTTGGTGATGATGTTGATGACGCCGTTGAACGCATCGGCGCCGTAGAGCGACGAGCCCGGACCGCGCACCACCTCGATGCGCTGGATGTCCTCGACGCCGATCGAGAGCGTCTGCCAGAAGGTCGCGCCGAGGAGGTCGATGTAGACGCTGCGCCCGTCGACGAGGACGAGGACCTTGTTCGCGAGCCGCTGGTTGAACCCGCGGATCGAGACCTCGGTCTGCGCGCCGGTGACCTCCATGATGTCGAGGCCCGCGAGGCGGCGGAGGAGCTCGGGGATCTTCGTGATGCCGGAGAGGCGGATGTCCTGCTCGGTGATGACCGACGTCGACGCCGGCGCATCGACCGGGCTCTGCGCGCCCTTCGTCGCCGACACGATGCTCTCGGCGAAGACGTCCTCGGTGCGCGCCGCGCCGATGTCGCCCGACGGTCCGCCCTGCGCCTGCTCGGGCGGCGGCGTCACCGGCGGCGTCGCGGGCTTGTCGGGTGCCGGCTTGTCCGGCGTGGGCGGAGCAGGGCCGACGGGAGTGGCCTTCTCCGGCGTCTCGCGCGCCTGCGCGGCCTCGCGTGCGGCCTGCGCCTTCTTGATGCGCGCCTCGAGGCTGCGGACGACGACCTGGACCTCGTCTTTGTCGGGAGGATTTCCCTCGAGGTACTTCTTGAAGCTCGCGACCGCCTGTTCGAGCTCGCCGGCCTCCGCGTACGCGCGCGCGATGTTGTAGAGGACGTTCGGGTGCGGAAGGATCTCGTAGGCCTTCTGCAGCTCGACGATGCCCTCCTCGTATCGGCCCTGGCCGATCGAGTCCATGCCCTTCTTGAAGTGCGCGCGCGCCTCCGTCCGGGCGTCGGCGAGCGCGGTGCTCGACGAGAGCGTCGCCGCGGCGAGCAGGAGCGAGGCAACGATCCCCCGCAACCTGGAACGGACATTCGCCGGCATCGTCGGGCCGACACGTTATCAGGCTGCTTCCCGGTTGCCATTTCCATCGTACGATCGCAGCCTTCCCCCGTGGAGGCGGCGCCGCGCTGTTTGCTCTGTGGCCGACCGGGACCGATCGGCGTCGCCTGCGCCGCGTGCGGTCTACCGCGGCCGTCGCTGACGGTGGAGGAGCCGATCCGCAGGCCGTGCCCGCGCTGCGCGGTCCCGCTCGTGGCGATCGACCTCGGCGCCGACGTCCACGCGCATGCCTGCACCTCGTGTCGCTGGACGTTCCTGCCCCCGCGCGCGTGGAAGCGGATCTTCGAGGTCCCCGGCCTCGCCTCGATGCTCGAGACACGCGTGCCTCTACCCACCATCCGCGTCGAGGGCATCCTCCCACTGATGGCGTGTCCGACGTGCGGCAACGAGATGGACCGCGCGCGCTTCGCCGCCACGTCGAACGTCGTCATCGACGCGTGTCGCCTGCTCCACGGCGTCTGGCTCGACACCGGCGAGATCGCGAAGGTGCTCGCCTACGCCGAGCACAAGGCGCGCATCGGCGAGGAGGCCGCGGTCAAGGAGGCCGAGGACGAGTGGACGCGCTCCGAGCGCATGCGCGACGCCGAGCGCGCGCGCCTCGCGATGGAGCTGATGCGCGACCAGGGCCGCGTCCCCCGCACCGGCGGCATGCACTTCACGACCGCGCTGGTCCTGCTCTTCGGCGGCCTCTTGCTCGTGTTCGCCGGCATTCGCATGCTCGGCCCGAGCGGCTGCAACCCGAAGAAGCTCCGCGCGCGCGGGCACGAGGCGCCCGCGGCCGCGCCCGGCGCGACGGCGGCGCCCGCGGACAGCGCGGAGTAGCTCAGTACGGGATGTCCTTGAACCCGGGCTGCACGGTGTTGCTCTCGCCCGTCGGCTTCGACGCGGGCGAGCCGCCCTGGGGGCGCGCCGCGCCGGCACCGGCGAAGCGCGTGAGCTTCACGTGCACCGGACCGTCGCTCGCCTTCACCGTGCGCGCCTCGAAGCGGTAGCCAGGCTTCGCGATCGTGAGCTTGTGCGTGCGCGAAGGATCGGCCGCGTCGCCCTTGAAGACGAGGTCGCAAGGCGTCGACGTGCAGAGCTCCATCGACTCGTCGCGCACCGACGCGCCGGGCGGATCGGTGGTCACGCGGATGGGCGTCGTCGCGGGCGCCGCGGTGGTCGCCGCGGCCGCGGCCGTGCTCGTCGTCGCGGGCTCGGCCGGCTTGGTCTCGGGCGCGGCGGTCGTCGGCGGAGGCGGAGCGGCCGCGAGCGGGACCGGCGCGGGCGCGGTCATCCGGAACGCGAGCATCCCGAGCCCACCGCCGATGCCCGCGGCGAGCAGCACGCCGATCGCGATCCACGCACGCGAGCGCGGCGGCGCCGGCAGCTCGCCGGTGCCGAGCACGTCGTTCGACGCGGCCGGCGGCGGCACGCCGATCGGCGTGTGCGGACCGCTGACGATCGCGGGCGCGAGCGCCGGCTGCGGGACGGCCGGCGTGAGCGGCGGGATCGAGCGGTTGCCCGACGGCGTGACGCTCACGGCCGCCGGCGGGATGGTGCCGTAGGCACCGCTCATCGTCACGACCGCGAGCTGGCCGGTCATCGACACGCCGTGCACGGCCTTGAGGGCCTGCAGCACCTCGTCCATCGTCGAGAAGCGCTCGGCCGGATCCTTCGCGATGCAGCGCATCACGAGCTCCTCGAACGCGGGCGAGCAGAGGAGGTTCGGGTTCACCTCGCGCATCGGCGGCGGCGGCTCGCCCACGTGCGCCATGAGGATGTTCACGCTCGTCGGCCGGTCGAAGGGCACCTTCCCCGCGAGCATCTCGTAGAGGATGATCCCGAGCGAGTAGATGTCCGTGCGCGCGTCGACGTGGCCGCCCTGGATCTGCTCGGGCGCCATGTACTTCGGCGAGCCCATGAAGAGGCCCGTCTGCGTGAGCTGCTCCTCGGGGCGCTCCGAGAGCTGCTTCACGAGACCGAAGTCGAGCACCTTCACGAAGTCCCCGTCGTCGCCATGACGCGTGAGGAAGATGTTCGCGGGCTTGAGATCGCGGTGGATGACCTCGAGCGCGTGCGCCTCGCGGAGCGCGCGGCAGATCTGCTGCGCGATGCGCCCCGCGCGGATCTCGTCGATGGTCCCCTGCGCGCGGAGGGCGTGGTGGAGGGTCTGCCCCTCCAGGTACTCCATCGCGATGTAGTAGATCTCGTCGTCGGTCTTGCCGTAGTCGAAGATCGTCACCGAGTTCGGGTGGTTGATCCTCGAGGAGATGCTCGCCTCGCGATAGAAGCGGCGATGGAACTCGGGATCGGCGTCGCCGTTGTAGTTCGGGTTCAGCACCTTGATGGCGCACGCGCGACCGAGCGGGGCTTGCTCGGCGCGGTACACCTTGCCCATGCCGCCGCGGGCGATGAGGCTCGTGATCTTGAAGCGGTCGGCGATGACGCGACCGATCAGGGGGTCGGGTGCCCCTGACTTCGCCGCCGCCGCTTGCCCGTCCGACATCGCTCGAGTCGCTCCAGAAGCTCGAAAGCCTCGAAAAAATAAGGCTAGCCCGGGGTTGAGTGTGCCCGCCACATCGTCGGGTGTCAACGCGACGACTCCCCCGGGGGCCCGCTGAGAGCCAGCGGAGACGGGCGGCGCCCGCCCGCTCGGCCGACGCGTCGGTCCGAGGCGCGAATACGCGAGAATTCCCGGAAAATTCCCCGGTCATCGCAATGCGAGTGGGA
>JBDHVD010000189.1:0-14467 GCA_039809525.1 Labilithrix sp.
GGCCAGCCGCACGCCCTCGCGTGGTGGTTCGACGCGTGGATCGCGGCGGTCACGCGCGCACCCGAGGCGTTCGTGCTCGGCACGCGGATCGTCGAGACGTACCTCGCCCTCGCGCTCCTGACGGGCTTCGCGCGACGGCTCACCTACGCGCTCGGCGCCGCGTTCAGCCTGCTCGTGTGGGCCACGGCCGAAGGCTTCAGCGGACCGTACGTCACGGGCGCGGCGAACCTCGGCCCGGCGCTGGTCTACGTGCTCGTCTTCTTCACCCTGTGGGTCGCCGAGCGGATCGTCGGTCCGACGCCGTACGGGCTCGACGTCTTCCTCGAGCGACGCTTCGCCAGGTGGCGGAAGGTCGCCGAGCCCGCCGGCGGCGATCTCGCGGTGCGCGCGCCGAGGCCGCTCCCCCGGCGCACGCAGGCCGCGGCGATCGCCGGCGTCGCCGTCGCGGTCGGGCTGCTCGTCGGAGGCCTCCAGAGCGCGCTCGCCGTCCCTCCCGCGACGCCCGCGAACGCGGCCGCGGCGGTCTCACCGCTCAGCCTCGCGACCGACGCGCCCCTCCCGACGGTACGCGACGCGCGGCTGCCGCCGCTCGCCTCGGAGGGCGACGTCGCGTCGATCACCCTCGAGGCGACCGACGCGACGGTGACCATCGCGAACGGCGTCACGTACGCGGCGTGGACCTTCGGCGGGACGGTGCCCGCGCCGATCCTCCACGTGCGCCAGGGGCAGACGGTGAACGTCACGTTCGTGAACCACGGGCATATGAAGCACTCGATCGACCTCCACGCGGCGCAGGTGGCGCCGAACGTGGCGTACCGGGACGCCGAGCCCGGCCAGACGATCGAGTTCTCCTTCGTCGCGAAGGTGCCGGGCGCGTTCGTCTATCACTGCGGGACCGCGCCGGTGCTGGTGCACATGGCGAACGGGATGTACGGCGCGATCATCGTCGATCCGGCGAAGCCCCTCCCGCCGGCCGACGCGAGCTACGTGATCGTGCAGGGCGAATGGTACACGTCGCACCTCGGCAACAAGGCGATGGGCGGCGACATCGTCAAGATGGGCCAGGCTCGCCCCGACGAGGTGGTCTTCAACGGCGTCGCCTTCCAGTACCGCGATCAGCCGCTGCCGGCGAAGGTCGGCAAGCGCGTGCGCCTCTACGTCGTCGATGCGGGCCCGAACCTCCCGAGCGCGTTCCATGTCATCGGCGGCATGTTCGACACGGTGTATCCCGACGGCGACGCCGCGCATGCGCTCCACGGCGTGTCGACGTACGCCATCGCGCCGGGCGCGGGTGCCGTGCTCGACGTGATCCCCGAGCAGCCGGGCGTCTACTCGTTCGTCGATCACAGCATGAAGGACATGGAGATCGGCGCGGTCGGCCGCCTCCAGGCGGTGCCGTGACGTTCGAAGCTAGCCGCAAGCGATTCGTGGAGCGCAGCACGTTCGTGCTCGTCCATCTCGTCGACATCCGCGGGCAACGAGCTCGATCTCCTCGCCTTCGGGCAGGTCCGTGGGCTCGTCCAGGACGAGACGTCACCACGCCGAGCCGACGCTGCGGCGCGCGAGGTGACCGTCACCGGAAGTAGCGCGCGATGAAGGCCCCGCCGGGCTCGGTGCCGAACACCTCGAAGTGATCGTCGTCGACGATGCGCGTCGCGAGGAGATTGCCCCCGCTCCCGACGACGAAGCCCGGGTTGCCTGCGTCGAACGCGAGATCGAACGAGCCGTCGGTGTTCAGCCTGCGGAGCACGAGCCGGCTGCCCACCCCCGCCCATTCGACGTCCCCCACGACGACCTTGCCGTCCGGGTGCACCGCGAGGATCCCGCGATAGAGCTGTTTGGTGGAGACCACGACCGGGTTCTTGGGCCACGCCGGATCGAGGTTCCCGGTGTCGGTCAAACGCACGACGGACGTCGATAGATCGTCGCGCATCGAGATGACGAGGGCGCCGGAGGCGGTGAACGCCATCCGCATGGGATCGCGGATCGACGTGCCGCTCACGACCGCGTAGCCCCCGGTGCCATAGGTGGGGTCGAGCGCGCCCGTCGGGAGGAGGCGCGCGACGACGAGCTTCATCTCGGACGTGTGTCCGACGAGCGTGATCTTCCCGGTCAGTGGATCGCGCGCCATGAGGCGCACGGCGTAAAAGGGGACGATGTGCTCGACCCATCCCTGGCCCGCGCCGAACGTCGTGTCGAGGGCGCCGTTGAGCTGGAGGCTCGCTACGTGCAGGGGCGGCGACGACGCGACGAGGACCCCTTGCGGCATCGGCGCGATCGCCCCCGGCTGCTCGTGCTCGTACGGATCGAGCGAGAACGTCTTCTGCCCGTCCCCGTCGAAGGCGGTGTACGGCTTCCCGTACTTGTCGAAGAGCGTCGTGGCGAAGAGGCCGTAGGGTGCGAGCGTGCCGACGAGGCCGATGCGCCCTTCCGGGAGGAGCGTCATCGCGCGCGGGCGATACGTCCTGGGGTCGTAGCTCGAGCTGGCCGTACCCGCCGTGCCGAAGCTCACGTCGGCGAGGAGATCGGGCGTGAAGCGCGAGACGAAGCAGGCGTCCTGGTTGTTCGGGACGAAGCTGCCGCTGAAGACAATCGAACCGTCCTCGAGGAACGTCGCGCTCTTGTCGTCGGGGACGTCGAGGTAGCCGGAGAAACGCCTGATCCCTCCAGGGCCGTACGACGGATCGAGCGAGCCGGACGGCCGCGTCACCTCGACGTCGAGCGCCGCGGTGCGCTCGGCGCTCGCAGAGCGCGCGCGGACGACGAGCGGGTGCTTGCCGATCGTGGTGTCGGGGCGCGGCGTGATCTGGAGCGCGCCGAACGCTCCCCCGCCGGAGATGGTGAACGCCTGCGCGTCGAGCTGCTTGGTCGGATCGACGAGCGCGATCTCGACGGGCTCGGCGAAGCCGGGCGCGCGCGCGAGGTCGACGCCGACGGCGACCGAGCTCCCGCGTCGAACCGAGACGGCGCTCGGCGCGAGCGACAGCGCGAACGCGGTCTCGGCCTCGGTGATCGTGAGCGCGACGGTCGTCGCGGCCGTCGCCTCGCCGGCGCGCGCCGTGAAGACGAGCGACGACGCTCCTGGCGCGGCGCTCGCGGTCGCGCGAAGGGTGACGAGCGCGGCGGTCGACTTCGCGACGGGCGCGACGTCCACCTCGACGCCCGGCGGCGCGCCGGTGGCCGGCGGAAAGAGGACGGCGTCGGCGGTCGACGTCGTGGAGAGGACGAGCACCGCCTGCCCGCCGCGGGGCATCGCGACGGATGCCGTACTGGCGACGAGCTCGAAGGCGCGCTGCTCGATCCCCGTGGGCGCCGGCGGCTCGTGGGCGCCCTGCGCAGCATCGTCCGAACAGGCCGTCGCGAGCACCCCCGCGGCACAGATGACGGCGCTCAGCACCCTCGCTGAAGACTTCGAGCGATTCACTTTCCTGTCCTTTCGAAGAAGGTGACAGCGACCGAGCTGCGCCAGCGGCGCGTCGTGGCTCGTCGATTCGTGCTCGAGACGCGCTTCGAGCTCGCGATGCCGTTCCCGAGCGTGGCTCATGGGAAGTACGAGCCGGCGTCGCCGTCGGCCGCGTGCACGACCTCGATCTCCGCGCGGAGGACGCGCGCGATGGTGTTTCGCACCGCCGCGTCGTCATCGACGACGAGTGCCCTGGGTCTCACGTTCATGCCGCCTTCCCCGGCTTCGACGGATTCTAGCAGAGCGCTCGAGGCGCGCGAGCTCAGCCGACGATCACGAGGCTGAACGCGTCGTAGATCGCGATCTCGTCGCCCTCGATCTTCGCGACGTACTTGCGCTGATCGCCGCACAGGCCGCGCGGGCGGAGGAGCTTGCCGTTCGTCAGATCGAAGACGTAGCCGTGCATCGGGCACACCACGCACTTGTCCTCGGTCCATCCCTCCGCGAGGCTCGCGCCCGCGTGGTTGCACGCGTCCTCGACCGCGAAGACCTCGCCGTCGACCCACGCCACGCAGATGTCGAACGGCGGATGCGGGACGCGGACCAGGCCCTTCTCCTTCACCTCGTCGAGCTTCACCTTCGCGACGAGCTTGCCGCTCAATTGAGCACCTTCCCGGGCGCGTCGCGCAGCATCGCGCCGTGCTGGAGCGCGAGCTGGCTCGTGACGCGATCGACGCGCGAGCGCGGATCGAGGTCCTCGAGGATCGCCTGGCGCGCGGCGGGATCGACGACGAGCTGGTAGGCGCACACGTCCGCGAGCTCTCCGGCGGAGGCGGTGGCCGGCACGGCGAAGCCGAACGAGGGATCGTGCTTCTTCACCTCGCCGGCGAAGAGCGTGGCGGCGGCGACGAGCGCGCTCCGGTCCTGCGCGGGGACGTCGACGGCGAGGTCGTGGAGGACGACCGCGCGGGCGCGGCGGTACGGGAGATCGGGCGCGACCTCGAGCGCGACCTTCTCGAGGCGGAGGCGCGCCTCGCCCACCACGAGGATGTTCGAGCGGCCGTCGGGCAGCGGCGTGTGCTCGACGACGAGGCCGCCGCCGATGATCGCGCCGTCCTCCGCGCTCGTGCCGATCGCGAGCGCGCGATGGGTGGCGAGGCAGTCCCGGAGCATCGCGCGGTAGCGCGGCTCGAAGACGTGCAGCGGGAGCGCGGCGCCGGGGAAGAGCACCACGCTCGGCAGCGGGAAGAGCGGGATCGCGGAGAGCGCCTCCTCGAACGGCGTCATGGACCGAACACCTCGACGCTGGCGCCGTTCATCGCGTCGGGCGCGTCGAGGGCGAGGAAGGAGACGGTGGTGGCGACGTGCTCGGGCTTCATCACCGGAGGAAAGGGTCCGCCCTTACCCATATCGGTTTCGACCGTCCCTGGCAGCACGCTCATCGCCTGGAGGCCCGTACCGCGGAGCTCTTCGGCGAGCGACTTGATGAACCCGACGGTGCCCCACTTCGACGCGCAGTAGGCGGACTGCTGGGCGGTGCCGAGCGTCGCCGAGATGCTCGCGATCGCGATGATGCGGCCGAGCTTCAGGTCGAGCATGCGCGGGAGGAACGCGCGCGTGGTGAGGAACGTGCCCTTGAGGTTGACGTCGAGGACCTCGTCCCATTCGTCTTCGCTCATCGTCGCCACGTGGGCGCGCTTCACCACGCCCGCGTTCGCGACGACGATGCGCGGGACGCCGAGGTCCTTCATCACGCGCTCGGCGGCGGCGGTCATCTCCTCCGACTTCGAGACGTCGCAGGGGATCGCGACCGCGCGCTGCTCGAGCGCGACGATGTGCTCGGCGGTCGAGGCGAGGTTCTCGATCGACCTGCCGAGGAGCGCGACGTGACAGCCGCGGCGCGCGAGGTCGACGGCGATCGCGCGGCCGATGCCGCGGCCGGCTCCGGTGACGACCGCGATCACGGCGCGGCCTCCCGGGTGCGCGCGCCGAGCACGGTGACGGCGGTGGCGGGATCGATCTTGCGGAGGGCGAGCGTCTCGACCTTCGTGCCGATCGGGCGGCTCCCGCGCGCGATCATGCAGCCGTGCGAGAGGAGGATGCGGCAGGCGACCCACGCGGGCGCGAGCGCCGCTTCGAGATCCGCGACCACGCGCTCGCCGATGTGCTCCTGGAGCGTGAGCCGGCGGGCGTGCGCGTCGACGAGCTCGCCGATGCCGCCGATCCCGAGGATGCGCGCGGTCGCCTGGATCGCGACGTCGGCGGTGCCGACCGCGGGCATGAGGTGGTGCGGGCACGTCGTCACGACCGGAATGTCACGCAGGACGACGAGCGAGGGCGCCGTCACGTCGAGGGTGTGGGCCGCCAGGAGCGCGCGCGTGTCGATCGCGTAGCCCGCGCAGAGCTCGTCGACGAACGCGTCGGCGACGCGCGCGCCGGCCGCCTGGAGATCGGGCTCCGCCGCGGGATCGCGACCGATCGCGCGGAGGAAGGTGTCGATCGCCTGCGCGGCGGCGTGCCGATCCGGGGTGGACATGCTGGAAGAACGGCAGGTTACCGCGCGCGATGGGCGAACGGGAGTCAGCCGGAGACGAGACTCGGCGAGCTCGGCAAGTCCCGGGCCGCACGCCGCAGCGGGTGCATCCCCTGACGCTGACGTCGTTTTCTGCCTGCCGGATCGCGTCAATCCGCGCACGCTCGCGGGTGAGGTGGCAGAAGCGCGCGGATCCCGGCGGGTTGCGCATGCTCCTGAAAGGCACGACGATTGCTCTAGCGTGCGGTCCGTGCGTGCTCTTCGCCTCCTGATCGGCCTCGGCGCCGCGCTGCTCCCAGCGACGGCGGCCGCCGCGACCGGCGTCGGGACGCATCCGCTGCACGATCTCGTCGAACGCGAGCGCGGGCCAGCGCGCTTCCTCGATCGCGCGATCGAGGCGCGCGCGCTGAACATGGTGCCGAAGCGCCTGTTCACGAAGGACGACTCGAGCGCGCTCGACTGCGAGCACGCCAAGCACGACATCCGCCTCGACCCGATGACCGGCGAGACGACCGCGACCCTCGAGCTCCGCGTCCGCGCGGACGGCAAGGCGCTGTCGTCGATCGGCTTCAGCCTCGACGAGGGGCTGTCGGTCGCGACCGTCACCGCCGAGGGCCGCACCGCGACGATCACCGAGGAGGTCTTCACCCCGTCGCGCATCGGGCGGATCGATCTCTCGCCGGCGCTCCCCGCCGGGCAGACGACGGTGGTGCGCATCGCCTACGGCGGAACGCTCTCGTGCGGCGGCTATCCCGAGGGCGGCGGCTACGTGTGCACGAAGGGCAAGAGCTTCTCGTATTTCGCGCACCAGTCGGTGTTCCCCTACCTCTTCGATCCCGACGTGCCGTCCGCCACCACGTACGACGGGCTCACGCGCGAGATCGTCCTCCGCGTGCCCTCGGGCACCGACGTGGTCGCGACGGGCGAGCGCGTCTCGGACGCGGTCGAGCCCGACGGATCGCGCGTCTCGACGTGGTCGATCGGCAAGCCGCTCTCGCGCACGCTCGGTCTGTACGTCTTCGCGGGGAAGCTCGGGCTCAAGGACGTGCCCGGCCGTACGGTGCCGACCACCCTCGTGTTCCCCGCGCCCGAGCAGGAGGTCGATCAGCAGCTCACGAGCTGGTCGTCGCCGGTGCTCGACTTCATCGAGCAGGCCGCGGGCGGTCCCCTGCCCTTCCAGCGGAGCCTGTCGCTCGTGCGCCTCCCGTCGGACGTCGGCGATCCCGGGACGGCGACGTTCGGCATGACGCTGCTCTCGGACTCGTACACGCGCGTGGGCGCGCTGATGCACGAGGAGACGTGGGCCCACGAGAACTCGCACCTGTTCTGGGGGATCGTGGTCCCCGAGACCGACTCGAGCGAGAGCCGCCTCATGAGCGAGGGCATGGCGACGCTCACCGAGATCGACTACTCGTTTTCGCGTCACTTCTCCGGCGAGGATCGCGATTCCTACCTCGCGCGCCGGTTCGTGCCGATCGGCCTCGATCTGCGCAGCGTGGGCAAGTCGTTGCCCTCGATCCAGCTCGCGCCCGGGGCCACGCTGCCCGACGGCTTCCGCACCGGCCTCTACACGCTGTGGGCCTATTACAAGACGTCGGCGACGCTCGATCACCTGCGCGCGACGATCGGCGACGACGTCTTCGCGCGAGGGCTCGGCGAGTACATGGGCCGGTGCAGCTTCGTCGGGTGCCGTCCGGACGATCTGCGCGTCGTGATGGAGCACGCCTCGGGCAAGGACCTCGAGCCGTTCTTCGCGCGATGGGTGACCCGCACGTCACGTCCCGAGGTCGCGATCGCCTTCGAGCCGACCGGCGACGACGGCGCGGAGGCCGTGCTCACGAAGCATGACGACATCCCGATGACCCTCGAGCTGTTCGTGCGGCTCGAGGACGGCGGGATCGTGAAGCGCCGCGTGGAGCTCGGTCCGAAGACGACCCGCGTGCGCATCGACGCGCCCGGACGCGTCCGCAGCGTGTCGGCGAACCCGCGTCACGACGTGCTCGTCGACGCGCGCTCGGCGATCGCCGGCGACCTCGACTTCGACGGCGAGACCGACGGCTTCGACATCCTCCGCTGCACGCGCCTCGTCGGGCGGAAGTACGAGAGCACCGGCGCGATCGGCCTGTGGAACGCGGAGGAGACGTTCGATCCGCGCTGCGATCGCGACGGCGACTTCGACATCGACGACGACGACATCGCCGATCTCGCCGAGTCGTTCGGCTCGCTCCGGGGTGGCCGATGAAGCTCGGGTCGATCGCCGCCTCCGCGCTGATCCTCGTCGCGACGCTCTCCGGGTGCGGCGGATCGAAGGCGAACGACACGCCGCCGGGGCCGGTCTCCTTCGCCGCGGAGCCCGAGTCCGACGGCGCGGTCGTCTTCCTCCGCGGTCGCACCGAGGGCGATCGCGTGTTCGCCGACGTCGTCGCGCGCGGGATCACCGACGTGCACGGCGCCGCGTTCCGCGTCACGTGGGATCCGGACGCGCTCTCGTTCGTCGAGGCGCAGCGCTCGCCGGCATGGTCGGCCAGGGCGGTGCTGCTGGCGAAGGAGGGCGCGCCGGGGACGCTCGCCGTCGCGTGGACCGAGAAGGGCGAGGCGATGGGGCACGATGCGTCGACCCCGCTCGTCCTCGGCACGCTCGTCTTCGACGCGAAGAGCCGCAAGGGCACGCGCATCGCGTTCCGCACCGACCGCTCGACGGTGGTGAACCACGAGGGCAAGACGCACGCGGTCGCGTGGCGCGCCGGCAAGATCCCCGCGCGCTGACCGGCCCGTTGACAAGCGCGGGCATGGGACTACACCTCTCGCGCATGAAGACGCGGGGACCTTCTCTCTTCTTGTTCTCTCTTCCTCTTTTCGTCGCGTGCGGCGCGTCGGGCTCGGCGCAGCAGCCGGCGAACGCGCCGGCGTCGGACGCGACGACGACGACGACGACCGCGGCGGCCGCGGCGAAGAAGGCCGCGCCCGCGCCGGAGGCGCCGAAGGCCGAAGCCACGCCCGCGAGCGAGCCGGCGGCGGCGCCGGTGACCGAGGCGGAGGCCGCGCCCGAGCCGTGCCCGCAGGACTGGGTCTGTCTCCGCGTGCCGCTCGACGGCAAGGGCAAGATCGAGAAGCGCGCGACGCGCCTCGTCGGCGATCCGAAGATCGACACGACGTGGTCGGCGAACGTCGACACGGCGCGGCCGGGCACGTTCCCGCAGGCGAGCAAGCCGGTCGAGATCGCGCTGCGCCTCCCGATGAGCAAGCCGGGCCAGCACCTCGCGCAGGTCGTGCTGAAGGCGAACGGCCGCGAGATCGTCCTCGACAAGCACGAGGGCGAAGAGATCACGTACGTGGGCGTGATCGCCGCCGAGAAGGAAGGCGACGGCGCGATCCTCGTCGACCTCCGTTACATGAAGTGACGCGCGACTAGTTCAACAGCCGGTGGCGGATGCTGTTCGCGATCGGCTTGCGGGCGGAGAAGCCCTCCTCGAGCGCGTGGTACCAGCAGACCTCGGTCTCGCCGTACTTCCAGCAGAGCCACACCATCCGGCCGTCGACGTTGCCGTAGAAGTCGAGGAGGCCGATGCGCGGATCCTTGAGCACCGCGCCCGTCTCCTCGACCTCGCGCCAGCCGGCGCGGTAGCTCTCGATGCAGCGGACGAGGTCGCGCTTCATCTCGCGCACCTCGAGGGGGTCGGCGGGATCGAGCACGATGCGCTCGGGCACGTCGCCGAGCGCGCGGCCGAGGCGCGCGAGGAGCTGCTCGATCTCGGCGCGCCGCTCGAGCTGTCGCCGGACCATCTCCTGGAGGCGCGGCACGAGCTCGTTGACCGCCTCGAGCGTGAAGACGCGGCGCTCCATGATGCGAAGCTTACCAGGTCACCCGCGCATCGTCTCGACCGGATCGGCCGACGCCGCGCGCCAGGCGGGCACGATGCTGAGCAGGGCGAACGGGCCGAGCACCGCGAGCACGATGCCGATCAGCTGAGCCGTGTCGACGGCGGGAGTGAGCGTGGTCTTCGGGTAGAGCACGCTCCAGCCCACGAGCGCGGGCCGGAGGCCCGGGGCGCCGAGCCAGAACACCCACGCATAGGCGAGCAAGAGCCCGAGCGCGGTCGCGGCCGCGCCGACGAGGAGCGACTCGAAGAGCTTCGCCCACAGGACGTCCCCGGTGGACCAGCCGATCGCCTTGAGCACCGCGATCTCGCGTCGCTCGTCCGGGCCGACGCCGCTCGCGCGGTCCCACGCGAGCACGAACAGCGCGAGCAGCGCGGGGATGGTCGCGCCGAGCACGAGCCCCGCGCGGCGGCCGTAGGCGAGGTGGTAGACGCGGGCGAGCAGGTCGCGCTCGATCACGCGCGCGCCCGGCAGGCGCTCGACGATCGTGCGTGCGACCACGCGCGACTCCGCCGGGTTCGAGAGCGTGACCGCGAGATCGATCGCTTCGCCGTCGGGGACGCCGAGGATCGCACGCGCATCGTCCTCGTCGCAGAGGATCACGTCGGCGGTCCAGAGATCGAGCTTCGAGTCGAACGTGCCGACGAGCTTCATCGCATGCGCGCGCGGATCGGCCGACGGCAGGCCGAGCTCGTCGCCCGGGAGCATGCCGAGGAAGCGCGCGAGCTCGACGCCCGCGATCATCTCGTGCGCGCCGGGGGCGAGATCGCGTCCCTCGGCGAGCGTGCCGTTCGCCACCGAGAGCGCGGGCGCGCCCTTCGGCGTGCCGACGATCGTGACGTTCCCCTGGAGCGCCGGGAGGAACACGTAGCCCCAGACGCGCGGCACGACGCTCTTCACCGACGGGATGTCGACGATCTGCTTCTGCGAGGCCGCGTCGATGGTGGTCGGCCGCCCGGCGACGAGCCGCTGCACCACGACGTCGGGCTGCGCGTCGTGCGCGCGGCCCGCCTCCGCGCGGAGCGCCTCGGTGAGGAAGATCACCGCCGCGACGAGCGCGACGCCGAAGGCGAGACCGCCGCCGAGCGCGAACGATCGCGCCTTGCGCCGCGCGAGCGCGGAGAGCGCGAAGGCGAGGATCGAGATCCTCATCGTGCGCCTCGCCACGCCTCGATCGGCGGCGCCATCGATCCCCCCGCGGGATCCGGATCGGGCGACGCCGGTCCGTCGGCGAACGCGGCGCCCGGCTCCTCGAGCGAGGGCGCCCGGAGCCAGCGCGCGCCGCCCGAGAGCGCGAGATCGCTCGTCGGCAGGCGGCTCGCGAGGACGTTCACCGCCGGCTGCTCCTGCGCCTTCGCCGCACGGCGCGCGCGCGCGTCGAGGGCGATCGTCGCGACCACGATCACGGGGCTCACCAGGAGCACGACGCCGAGTCCCTTCGCCGCGCGCCCCTTCATGTGCTCTGGACCATGATGAGGAGCTTGGTGAGCAGCAGATCGGCGACGAGGATCGCGATCGAGACCGCGACGACGGTGCGCGTCGTGGACGATCCCACGCCCTCGGTGCCGCCGGTGGTGCGGAGGCCGAAGTGACAGCCGATGATCGCGATGAGGTAGCCGAAGAACGGCGTCTTCGCGAGGCCGCTCCAGAAGTCGCCGAAGCGCACCGCCTGCAGCGACGAGCTGATGAACAGCGCGGGACGGATGTCGAACTGGACCGCGCAGATGAAGATCGCGCCCGCCGTTCCGAGCGCGAGCGCGTACACGCTGAGCAGCGGCATCACGATGATCGCGGCGAGCGTGCGCGGCAGGACGAGCTTCTTCGCCGGGTCGGCCCCGAGCGCGCGGATCGCGTCGACCTGCTCGGTGACGTTCATCGCGCCGAGCTCCGCGGCCATGCCGCTGCCGATGCGGCCCCCGACGATCACCGCGGTCAGCGTGGGCGCGAGCTCGCGACAGAACGAGAGCACGACGACCGCGGGGATGTAGTCGATGCCGCCGAAGCGCTTGATGCCGAACGCGAACTGGATGGTCATGACCATCCCGATGAAGATCGACGTGACCGCGACGATGCCCATCGACTTCACGCCCAGCGACTCGAGCTGGTAGATGGTCGCCGACAGCTCGTTGGGTCGGCGGAAGAGCGCCCGGAAGGTGCGCGCGCTGAGGAGCACCACCTCGCCGAGGTGCTCGACGAAGCGCTCGATGCGCCCGCGCCAGAAGTCGAGGAGCGTCTCCTCGGGTGGCGGCGGCGGCAGCGAGAAGCGCCGCGACGACGGGGGCCCGCCTTCGGTCGTCATCCGACCACCCCCGATCCGGGCAGCGTCCGGAACCCGCGCACGAAGCGCTCGAACGGGACGATGCCGCGCTCGAAGCGGTCGGGGGCCCCGACGTAGACGAAGTCGTAGACGCAGCCGTCCTTCGAGAGCACGAAGACGTCGAGGCCCATCGGGACGCCGTCCCACTTCGCCTCGAGCTTCGTGTGGAGGGCCTCGCGCCCGTCGAAGGGCTCGATCTCCTGGCTGAGGTACTTGCGCTCGGTCGCACCGATGAGCAAATGGTTCGTCAGCGCGACGAGCGGTGTGCGGTCGTCGGCGGAGAGACATCGTGCGTTCAGCAGGATCGAAGCGCTGTTGTCGTCGTCCCGGAACGCGATGCTCGCGTCGGTGACCTCGACGCGCCTCCAGCCCTGCGGGGCATCCGGCACCCGGAACGCGATGTTCTTGTCGCGATAGACGGTGCCGTCGAACGAGCCCCTGCCGCGACCGCCGCCGCACGAAGCGACGCCGGCCCACACACTCGCCAGCACGACGCCAATCGCGACGAGACCGCGCATCTTGCCGCGATCGATAGCACAGACCGCGCTAATCTCTCCGGCCACTCACCATGCCCGTTCGCCTCTACAACACGCTCACGCAGAAGGTCGAAGACTTCGTTCCGCTCACGCCGGGCAAGGTGAACCTCTACGTCTGCGGCATCACGACCTACGATCTCCCGCACGCGGGCCACGCCCGCACCTACACCACCTTCGACGTCCTCGTCCGCTTCCTCAAGGCGCGGGGCTTCGACGTCCATCACTGCCGGAACGTCACCGACGTCGACGACAAGATCGTCAACCGCGCCAAGGAGCGCGGAGAGGACCCGCTCGCGCTCTCGAAACGGATGAGCGACGTCGCCGACGCGCACCTCGCCGCGCTGGGCATCCTCCGGCCGGACGCGAACCCGCGCGTGTCCACGTCGATGCAGGACATCATCGACTTCATCGAGAAGCTGATCGCGCGCGGCGCGGCGTACGTGGCCGAGACCCCGAACGGCAAGGACGTCTACTACTCGGTCCGGAGCTTCCCGCCGTACGGCAAGCTCTCGCGCCGCAACCTCGAGGACCTCCGCGCGGGCGCGAGCGAGCGCCTCGCCGAGGGCGCCGCGGAGGTGAAGAAGGATCCGCTCGACTTCGCCCTGTGGAAGTCGGCCGCCGCGGAGGCGTTCGGCTTCGACAGCCCCTGGGGGCGCGGACGCCCGGGCTGGCACATCGAGTGCTCGGCGATGGCGCTGAAGGAGCTCGGTCCGCACCTCGACATCCACGGCGGCGGCATGGATCTCGTCTTCCCGCACCACGAGAACGAGGTCGCGCAGAGCGAGGCGGTCCTCGGCCCCGAGCTGTCGAAGCTGTGGATGCACGGCGGCTTCCTCGAGGTCGACAACGACAAGATGAGCAAGTCGCTCGGCAACTTCGTCACGATCAAGGACGTCCTCGATCGCAACGACGCCGAAGCGTTCCGCTACTTCGTCCTCGGCACGCACTACCGCGGACCGCTGTCGTTCGACGTCGAGAAGAAGCCCGACGGGCGCGTCACGTTTCCGGGCCTCGACGAGGCCGAGCGGCGCGTCGAGTACCTCTACACGACGCGCGATGCGCTCGACACGCTCGCCGGGGACCTCGAGCCGCGGATCGGCAACGTGCTCCAGGGCCAGGCCAAGATCATCGACGGCGCCAAGGACCGCGTGCTCGAGGCGCTCGATCGCGACCTCAACACGTCCGCCGCGCTCAGCGTGCTCGCCGAGCTCGGCAAGGCGGCGAACGAGATCGTGATGCAGGCGCCGAAGCACAAGAAGGATCCTGCGGCGTACGAGGCGGTCCGCCAGCTCGCCGGCGCCGCGCGCGACGCCCTCCGCGATGCGTGCGCGCCGCTCGGACTGATGCAGGCGTCGTCCGCCGACTTCTGGTCGCGGACGAAGGCGCGCCGGCTTCGGCTGCGCGGCCTCGACGAGAAGGCGATCGACGCGAAGGTGAAGGAGCGCTCGGAGGCGCGCAAGGCGAAGGACTTCGCGCGCGCCGACGCCCTCCGCAAGGAGCTCGCCGAGCTCGGCGTCGAGGTGTTCGACGCGGGCGACGCGAGCAGCTGGAAGATCGCGCTGTAGTCGTTCGCGTCGCTGCATCGGATCGCGCGCCCTTCCGTCGTGCGGGCCAGGCGGGCGCGGTGTCCCTCCACGCCCTCTCGATTGAGAGGTCAACCGTCGTCGCGAAGTCCGTGAAATCACGCGCTCGCGCTCTCCGGGTTCGATGCCGAACTCGCGTATCGCGGCGTCCGTTCGATGCTCAACGGAGAAGACCGGAGAAGACCAGGCGTCGGCCGCCGGGCCGCGCGCTCGCTC
>JBDHVD010000190.1:0-14393 GCA_039809525.1 Labilithrix sp.
GCGAAGGGCGGGAGCGACGACGAGGACAACCTCCGCGTCCGCTGCCGCGCGCACAACGGTCTTCATGCCGAGGACACCTTCGGCAAGGAGCACGTCCGCTCTCGCATCGAGGCGCGCCAGCGCAAGGCCGCCGCGAGGAAGCGCGCGCGCGCGGCCGCAAAAACCACCTAACTGCGCTGCGCTCTCGCCCGCGCCCCGTCATCCCGCCGCGAGCCTCGTCTGGTGCCGAACCAGCCGCGCATAGACGCCGTCGAGAGAGAGGAGCTCGTCGTGGGCGCCGACCTCCGCGATGCGTCCGTGTTCGAGGACGACGATGCGGTCGGCGTTGCGGATCGTGCTGAGCCGATGCGCGACCACGAAGCATGTACGCGAGCGCATCAAGGTCTCGAGGGCCCCCTGCACGATCGCTTCGCTCTCGGCATCGAGCGAGCTCGTCGCCTCGTCGAGAATGAGGATCCGCGGATCCTTCAGCAGCGCCCGTGCGATCGAGATGCGCTGGCGCTGCCCGCCGGACAGGTTCACGCCACGTTCGCCGAGGAGCGTCGCATATCCCTCGGGCAAGCGCGAAACGAACTCGTGCGCGTGCGCAGCAACGGCTGCGGCGACGACATCCTCGTCGCTCGCGTCCGGACGGCCGTAAGCGATGTTGTCGCGGATCGTGCCGCTGAAGAGAAACGAGTCCTGCTGCACGATCGCGATCGCCGAGCGAAGCGACTTCAGCGAGTACTCACGAACATCGACCCCATCAACGAGCACGCGGCCGCCATCTACGTCGTAAAGCCTCGGCAAGAGCGAAACGAGCGTCGTCTTCCCGGCGCCCGACGGGCCGACGATGGCGATGCGCTCGCCGGGCTTCGCCTCCAGGGTGACGCCGTCGAGGACCCATTGTGAACTTCTCACGCTCGGCTCGCTCGGCGGAGGGCGCGGGACGTCGTCGTCGAGGGGTGCGCTTCCCTCCGGCGTGTTCTCGTCGTAGCGAAAGCGCACGCCTTCGAGCCGCACGTGGCCCCGCGCGGGCGGCGCGAGGCACGGTCGTGCCGGCTCGACGATGCTCGGCTGGACGTCGAGCACGCGGAAGACGCGACGCATCGCCGACAGGCTCGTCTGGTACGTCATGTTCAGCTCCGCGAAGCGGCGCACCGGCCCGAACATGATCAGCATGTAGCCGAGAAAGCGCGTCACCATTCCCGGCGTGAGCTCGCCGCGCAGCGCGAGCCAACCGCCATAGCCGACGACGATCGTCGTGCCGAGATGCACGAGGATCTCGCCGGCGGACGCGACGACGTGGCCCGCGTGGCTCTGCGCGACGACGAGCCCATGGTGGTGTTCGATGTCGCTGGAGAACCGCCGGGCCTCGCGCTCCTCCGCGGTATAAGTCTTGATCAGCGCCTGCCCGTTCAGCTGCTCGGAGACGTTGCCGGAGATCCGGGAGAATGCGCCGTGCATGCGCTCGCTCGCGCGGCGCACACGCGGATTCATGACAGCAAAGACGAGCCCGTAGAACGGAAAGAGGAGAAAGCACGCGACCGTCAGCTTCCAGCTCAGCGCGGAGAGAAGAACGAACGCGATCGCGAGCTGCATTGCATCGAGGGCGGCGACGATGATCCCCGTGTAGATGAGCGCCGTCGCCTCGTGCACGTCGTGCATCAGCCGTCCGAGGATCGTCCCCGTGCGCTCCTTCGTGAAGAATCGGACGCTCAGCGTCTGAAGGTGACCGAAGACGTCCCGACGGATATCGGCGACGACCCCATGGCCGAGATGCACGTTGAAGTGGCCGCGGCCGTACACCACGACGGCATGTCCGAGCGCCGTGAGCAAGCCCAGTCCCGCGAGGTAGAGCACGCGCCGCGTGCGCTCGGGCCAGGGCAAACCGACCGAGGCCGGCGCGGCGACGACGTCGACGACCGAGCCGATGAGCCACGGATAGACGAACGACAGAGCGAAGCCGGCGACGCCGAACAGGAACGTCAACAGGGCGTACTTCTTGTGCCGTGTCACGTAGCGGAGCAGGCGGAACAGCGGCCCGAGCGCGCTCTCGGTGCGTTCGTCGTCGAGGACGGACGCGCGGCGGCCGACGGCGCGTACGCTCGCTCTGCCGGTGACTGCCACGTGCGTCATTCAGGCCTCGACCGCCGTTCGTTCGCGTTCGCGTTCGCGTTCGCGTTCGCGTTCGTCGCCGGCGCGGCGTTGGAGAGTCTCCGCGCGGGCGCTCTCGAGGCGGCCGCGCTGCCGCTCGATCTCGGCGAGCAGCGCCGCGTCGATCGGGCGCTCGCCGCGGTCGTCGGCGTAGTCCCACAAGCCGTTGTGGCAGTGTCGCTCGTCGACCCAGCCCGGGTGGTTGACGATTGGATACAGCGTGATCGCGTGGAGCTCGCATCCGCGCCGGAGCGCGGCGACGCATTGCCGCGCGACGTAGCGAAGCCACGGTGCGCGCTCGTCGCCCTCCGCGCCGGTCTCGGAGATGATCATGGGACGTCCGTAGCGCTCCCATACCTCGAGCAGCATCTTCGAGAACGGCTTGTAGCGGACGTCCCCGCGCATGACCGTCTCGCCGTCGGGCGTGAACTGGTTGTTCGAGTAGAAGTTCACGCCGATGACGTCGAGGTACTTCGGGTCACCGCCGAGCGTCGGCCACACGCGCCCCGTCAGCATGTCCCACGCCTGGAACTGCAGGAGGTTGTCCGATTCGACGCGCGCCCAGAGGTTCGGCCGATCCGGGGGCGGCACGATGTTGATGACCGGCTCGGGCTGGAGGAAGCGCGCGTGCGGCAGCACCGAGCGGATCGCCTCGATCGCTTCGATGGTGGCGCGGACGAGCTGCGCCTTGAGCTCGACGCCACGGGCCGCTTCGAACGGATTCATGTACCGCACGTCGCCGCCCGCCCAGGCGAGGAACGACATCTCGTTCACCGGCGTGAGCATGGGGAGCTGATCGGTCTCGTTCGACAGGAAGCGCGCGAACGCCGCGGCGTAGCGGCCGAAGCGTGACGGAAACGACGGCCCGAACGGATCGGCATCATCCGGCCAGCCGAAGTGCATGAGGTCCCAGACGACGTGTACGCGGTTGCGATCGGCCGCCCGGAGCATGCGCGCGACGCGCGAGAAGTCGTACGACCCGCCGCTCCGCTCGACCGTGACCCAGGGGACGCCGTCTCGGCACGCGGTCGCGCCGATCCGCGCGAGCCGCGCGTAGTCGGCGTCGGCGAGCTCGTCGTGGCGCGTCGCCGAGAGGAGGTCCAACCGCTGCCCGTCCTTCAGCTTGTGGCAGGAGCACTCGAAGCCGCCGAGGAAGAAACCACCGAACAGCGGCTCGCTCGAGCCGCATCGCTGACGAAGTCCGTCCATGGCGCGACGTCGCCGGTGCAAACGTCAGGCGCGAGGCCCACGAGCGCGAGCGTGACGACTTCGCGCTGAGCTTCCGTAGTCGCACGATGTGGTGGTGATCTTCGCCTCGCGACCGCAGGCTCCGTGACAATTCGACCTGCTACAGCTACGAACCGGCTCACCTCGATGCCGGCACCACGACCGCTCCTCTTGCTCGCGCTCGGCGCCGTCGTCGCCGGCACGACCGCGGCCGCGCCCGTCGCCGAGAGCACGCTCGCGGACGCGGACTTCCCGGATCCGTTCGTGCTTCGCGACGGCGACGCGTACTACGCGTTCGCGACGGGCGCGAACGGCGCGAACGTGCAGGCCGCGCGCTCGCGCGACCTCGTGACGTGGTCGGTGCTGCCGGACGCGCTGCCCGCCCTCCCCGCGTGGGCGTCGCCCGCGCCCGGCCTGACGTGGGCGCCTTCGGTCCTGCGTCGGGGCGACGTCTACGTCATGTATTACACGACGCGCGACGCGCGATCGGACTTCCAGTGCATCTCGCGCGCGGTCGCGAAGGCCGCGGGAGGACCGTACGTCGACGCGTCGTCGCGGCCGCTCGTCTGTCAGGTGAGCGGTGACGAGCGCTTCTGCGGCTCGATCGATCCGAGCCCGTTCGTCGACGCCTCGGGTCGCGCGTACCTCTTGTGGAAGAGCGACGAGAACGCCGCCGCCTGCCGCGGGGCATCCCGGCTATGGAGCCGCGAGCTCACCGCGGACGGTCTCGACTTCACCGGCCGCCCGACGGCGCTGCTCGCGACCGACCGCGCGTGGGAGCGCCCGCTCGTCGAGGGGCCGTCGATGATCGCGAACGACGGCGCGTACGTCCTCTTCTACTCCGCCAACTGGTACGACTCGGGCGACTACGCGATCGGCTACGCGACGTGCAAGACGCCGCTCGGCCCCTGCGAGAAGGCTACCGTCGACGGCCCCCTCGTGCGCAGCCACGGCGCGAGGCTCGGGCCCGGCGGACAGGAGCCGTTCGTCGGTCCCGACGGAGCGCCGTGGATCGCCTACCACGCGTGGACCGCGCCGAAGTCGTCGTACGCCGCGGGCGGCGCGCGGTCGCTCCGCTTCGCGCGGCTGTCGTTCACCGGCGGAGCGCCGACGATCACGCCGCGCTGAGCGCGCCCGCGAGCCGCTCGAGCACGGCGGGCCAGCCCTTCTTCATTCCCTCGAACGCCTGGCGGGACATGGGCGAGTCGAGATCGAATCCCTCGTGGGTGAGCTCGAGCCGCGTGCCCGTCCCCTCGGGCGCGAGCCGCCAGGTGATGAGCGTGTCGAGCCTCCCGGTCGCGAACCGGTACGAGAACAGGCGCTCGGGCTCGACCGCGACGACCTCGCACGGCTGCTTGCCCCACTGTCCCATGTCGAGCTCGAAACGGTGACCGACCACCGGCTTCACGTCGCCGGCCGCCCACCAGCGCGCGTGCAGCTCGGGATCGGTGAGCGCGCGCCAGACGGCGGCCGGAGGATGGTCGTAGTGCTGCTCGAGTCGGATCACGGCGCGTTCGGTGGTGGTCATCGGCGTTCCTTCCTCTCCTTCGCTTCCTTGTCGAGGAGGTCCTCCAGGTCGTGGAGGCGCTCCTTCCAGTACCGCCCGAACGCCTCGAGCCACGCGTCGACCTCCGCCAGCGGACGAGGATCGAGGTGGTAGTAGCGCTCGCGGCCCCGCGGCTCCTCGCGCACGAGCCGCGCGCGGCGGAGCACCTGGAGATGCTCCGACACGGCGGGCCTCCCGACGTCGAAGGCCCCCGCGAGGTCGTTGACCGCGCGAGGGCCCTTCCGGAGCTGAACGAGGATCTGCCGGCGAACCGGATTGGCCAGCGCGGAGAACACGTCGACGTCGGGCATGCCCGTTTAATACGTCGGAGACTTCCGACGCGTCAACGATTTCCGACGCGTCAGTCGAGCGTGCAGCGGTAGACACGGAGGTCGGGCAGGTTCACCGGCGCGCTGGTGTTGCCGAGCGAGTCGGTCGCGCGGACGGTGATGCGGACGATCTGGCCGGCGTAGCAGTCGTTGCCGAACGCGGCGAAGTCACCGAAGAGCGACGGCGTCGACGACGGCGTCCACGCGAAGCTCGACGACGAGCCGATGGTCACCGCGGTCGCGTAGGGGGTCGCGCTGTTCGGCCGGAACGACGTCGCCTTCCACTCCCAGGTGACCGGATAGTCCCCCTCCGGATCGCTCACCGAGGCCGAGAGCGGGAGCGCGGTGGTCCAGAGATAGCCCTTGCCGTCGTAGTTCACCGGCGGGAGCGTCGTCGTCGAGCTGACGGTCGGCGGATAGTTCACCGGCGGGGCGGTCACCGTCAGCGTCACGGTCGCCGACGAGGTCTGGCCCTGCGCGTCCGTCGCCGACAGCGTCAGCGTGCGCGAGCCCTCCGTGTAGAACGCCCGGACCACGTCGCAGCCGGTGATCGGGAAGACGTCCGAGGGGTTCGAGCTCGTCCAGTGACACGCGAGCGTTCCCGGCCCCGGATCCGGCCCTTCGTTCGCGTCGGTCGCCGCGCCGAGGAGCTGCATCATCACGCCCTTCGGCACGGTGGCGCCGGCTGCCGGCGCGGAGATGCTCACCACCGGCGGCGCGTTGGTCACGTCGACGGTGCGCGACGCGCTCGCCGGCTGCCCCGCCGGGTCCTCGGTCGTCACGGAGATCGTCTTCGGCCCCGCGGTGTCGAAGCGATAGAACGCCGTGTTGCCGACCACGCGCGCGGGCGCCGGGTTCCACGTGAGCGGGCACCGCGCGGGCGCGCAGAGCGCGCCGTCGTCGTTCACCACGGCCGTCACCGACCACTCGCGGTTCATCGGTGCCGAGGTGGCGAGCGCGTCGAGCGTCACCGTGGGGCGTGCCCCACCGAGGACACGACCGACCGCGCCGAGGGCGTTGATGCGCCGCTGGTGGCCGCCGCCCGGATGAACGCCGCCGACGTGCGCGGTCTCGCGCATCACCTGCCAGACCTGCGCCGCGGACTGCCGCGGATCCGACGCCCAGACGAGGGCCGCGACGCCGGCGACGAACGGCGAGGAGAAGCTCGTCCCGGGGACGAACTGCGCGCCGTCCGCCGGGTGATCGGGATCGGAGCCGACCCACACGCGGTAGGGGCCGTAGATGTCGACGGAGTCGTCGTCGGTCTTGGTCCCGAAGTTCGATCCGGCGCCCTCGCCGCTGAAGGCGAGCGCCGTCGCGTCGTGCTCCATGCCGCCGACGCAGATCACGCCGGGCAGCTCGCACGGCACGATCGTCGAGCCCTCGGGCGTCGATGCGCCGTCGACGTCGCGGGCCGCATTGCCCGCGGAGGCGAAGATCAGCTTGTTCGACCCCGCGACGGTCGCCATCACGCCGCCCGCGACCTCGGTCGGCGACGGACAGGTGCCGAGGCACGCGATCTTCACCGCGACGTCCCAGCCGATGTCGATCTCGAAGCCGGAGCTCACGTTGATGATGTCGGCGGCCGCGGCTCCGACGAAGACGCGCTCGATGGTCGACAACAGCGCGAAGAACTCGAGCTCGAACGGCACGGCGACCAGCTCGGCGACGGGCGCCGCGGGACCGGCCGCGCCGTGTCCGTCGTCCACCGTGCCCATCGCCGCAGAGGTGACCCAGGTGCCGTGCCACGGGCAGTCGCCGCCGCCGGAGCACTTCGACGGGTTCGGCACGTTCCAGTCGCCGACCACCGCCCGGCTCGCAGGGAAGTCCGCGTTCGGCGCGAAGCCGCCGTCGAGGATCATCATCTTCACCTTGTTGCGGAACACGCCCGCGCGCGCCATCACCTGCCAGGCCGCGGCGACGCCGGTGTCCTGCGCGCTGCCGCGGTTCATGTACGGCCACTCGAACGCGTTCGTCCGGTAGTGATCGCGATCGCCGGTCGGCGCCTCGTTCGTCGTCCCTTCTGCGATCCCGTGCGGGACGAGCACGAAGTTCGGCATCACCGTCATTCCGCCGGCGTTCGCCTCCGCGAGGGCGACGGCGAGCAGCTTCGCGGCCGCGTCGCTCGACGTGCGGAACGTGCCCCTCAGGTCCGGCGCCTTCGCGTTCAGCTCGGAGAGGAGCTGCTCGACGACCGCCGACGACGGATCGAGCTTCACCTTGTGGATGGCCGGCATGCTCCCGACCGGCGGGGTGCTCTCCACCGCCGTGGCGCCCCAGCGCGCGACGAAGGCATCGAGCTTGGCCCGATCGTCGGTCGCGACGAGCAGCTCGCCGAGGAAGAAGTCCGTGGCGACGCCGCTCTCGCTCACCATCCGGCCGAGCGGCCGGCCGGCGATGGCGGGTTGGGCGGGCGCGACCGTCGCGTCGATCGGGATCGCGATCGATCCCTTGCGGGCTTCGTCGGTGCCGCAAGCGGCGAGAGCCAGGACCGCGGCGACGAGGAAGGAACGAGCGTGTGCGTGCTTCATGTTCGTTGGACGAGCATCCTGCGCGAAGCCGCCCATCGCGACCTGTCGCCCGAACGGGAGAGGATCGCCTCCTCGTCACCCGAGCGGGTGACGCCCGGACGCGTGAACGCGCGACGAGGATGAGGCCGCGACACGCTCGGCCCAATCGTTTCAGATGCAACCATCATCGCGCCGGTGCCCTGCGCGCCGGACCGTGTACAATCGGTGCGATGTCCCTGCGCTTCACTGGCCTGGTCGTCGTGTGCGCTTCGTTCGTCGCTGCCTGCGGGAGCGACGACGCCTCGGACGAGCGCGGACGCGGCGTGCTCGGCGCGCCCGTCGACGGAGGCGCCACGACCCCGGGCAGCGACGGCGGCTCGAAGGCCGATGCCGCCGCCGACGCCGCCACCGCCGGCGACGACGCGGCGGTCGGCCCCGAGTACAGCGGAGAGGCGACCTACTACGACGCCGACGGCACCGGCGCCTGCGGGTTCGCCGCGTCGAACGACTTCATGGTCGCGGCGATCAACGACGAGCAGTACTCGAAGGCGAACTGCGGCAAGTGCGTGGCGGTCACCGGCCCGAACGGCACCGTCGTCGTGCGCATCGTCGACAAGTGCCCGGGCTGCGACCACGGCGATCTCGACCTCAGCCAGACCGCGTTCTCGAAGATCGCCAAGCTGAGCGACGGCCGGGTGAAGATCACCTGGCACTTCGTCACGTGCCCCTGACCGCGCTCAGCCGTCGACGAGCCCCCGCGCGGCGAGCGCGGCCAGCAGAGCGCCTTCGACGCGCACCGCGTCGATCTCCAGCCCTTCGTCCGCGGCGACCGCGGGCACGAGCGCGAACAGCCCCGCATCGGCGCATGCACGCGCCGCCTCCGCGCCCCGGTCGACGACCGTCGCCACCCGCCCCGCGTCGAAGAGCTCGCGCTCGGTCTCGAACGCCCGCGCCCGCGCCGCGTCCTCGGTGGCCGCGAGGACCCGGACCACCGCTCCGCGCTGCCCGAGGCGCGCCCGGCGCTCGGCCTGGCTCACCTGCGTGGTCTCGCGCGGGCGCACCACGCGAAGGCCCGCCGACGCGATCATCCCGGCGGCGACCGTGTCGTTGGTCACCGAGTCGACGAGGATGAACGCGCCGGTGGTGCGGTTCGTCCGGTAGGGGTCGAAGAACAGCGGCGCCGGCGTCCGGACGCGTACCCGGGCCACGTCATTGAGCGCGAGGCCCTCCGCGGGAACCTGCTCGAGCGTCTCGAGATCGGTCCGGTGGACGACCTCCTCGATCTGCGCGCGCACGGTGCGTGTCGTGTGCTTGAGCAGGTACGAGCGCTCGCGATCGAGCGGTCGCTCGCTCATCCACACGACGTCCGCCTCGAGCTCGGAGGCCACGCGAGGGAGAGCCTTCGCCAGCGCGAGCATGTCCCCGCGCCCGACGTCGATCTCGTCGGCGAGGCGCAGGGCGACGTTCATTCCCGTGAACGCTTCGTCTACTTCGGTACCCGCGACGTCGATCGCGGCGACCCGGGTGCCTTTCCCCGACGGCAGCGCCACGACCTCGTCGCCGCGCCGGACGGTGCCGGAGGCGATGCGCCCGGCGAAGCCGCGGTAGCCGAGGCCGGGACGGAGCACGAGCTGCACCGGCAGGCGGAACGGGCCGTCGTCGTCCATCGCGCGCGCCGGCACCGTCTCGAGGTGCTCGAGGAGCGTCGGTCCGCGCCACCACGTCATGCGGTCGCTCGCGGCGACCACGTTGTCGCCGCGGAGCGCGCTGATCGGCAGCGCGACGAGCTCGTCGATCCCGAGCTTCGTCGCCATCTGGTCGAGGTCGTCGCGGATCGCGTCGAACCGCGCCCGCTCGAAGCCGACGAGGTCCATCTTGTTCACGCAGGCGACGACGTGACGGATCCCGAGCAGCGACGCGATGTGCGCGTGGCGCCGCGTCTGCGCGAGCACGCCGAGGCGCGCGTCGACGAGCACGATCGCCAGGTCCGCGGTCGATGCCCCGGTCGCCATGTTGCGCGTGTACTGCACGTGACCGGGCGTGTCGGCGATGATGAACTTGCGCCGCTCGGTGGCGAAGTAGCGGTAGGCGACGTCGATGGTGATCCCCTGCTCGCGCTCGGCGAGGAGACCGTCGGTCACCAGGGAGAAGTCGATCTCGGCGGTGGAGCCGCCGCTGCGCGTCGAGCCCTTCGCCGAGGCGCGGCGGACGGCGTTCAGCTGGTCCTCGTAGAGCCCGTGCGCGTCGTGCAAGAGGCGCCCGATGAGCGTCGACTTGCCGTCGTCGACGGAGCCGATGGTGACGAACCGGAGGAGCTCCTTCTGCTCCTGCGCCCGGAGCCAGCGCGTGACGTCGAGGGGCGAGGTCGCGGCGGCCATCAGAAGTACCCCTCGCGCTTCTTCGCTTCCATCGAGGCCTCCTCGTCGTGATCGATGAGCCGGCCGTTCCGCTCGGAGCTCGTCGCCTCGATCATCTCGCGGAGGATCTCCGGCAGCGTCGTCGCGTCGCTCCGCACCGCGCCGGTGAGCGGATAGCAGCCGAGCGTCCGGAAGCGCACGCGCTCGAGGCGAGGCGTCTCGCCGGGCGCGAGCGGGAACCGCTCGTCGTCGACCATCAGGAGGACGCCGTCGCGCTCGACGACCGGGCGCTCGGCCGCGAAGTAGAGCGGCACGATGGGGATGTCCTCGAGCCAGATGTACTGCCACACGTCGAGCTCGGTCCAGTTGGAGAGCGGGAAGGCTCGCAGGCTCTCTCCCTTCTTCACCTTGCCGTTGTAGACGTCCCAGAGCTCGGGTCGCTGGTTCTTCGGATCCCACTGCCCGTGCACGTCGCGGAAGGACAGCACGCGCTCCTTCGCCCGCGAGCGCTCCTCGTCGCGCCGCGCACCGCCGAAGGCCGCGTCGTAGCCGCCTTCGCGCAGCGCCTCGAGCAGCGCGTGCGTCTTCATCACCTGCGTGTACTTGTTGCTGCCCCAGGTGAACGGGCTCGCGCCCTCGGCGAGCGCCTTGTGGTTCGTGTGCACCCGGAGGTCGAGCCCGTTCTCGCGCGCGAAGCGATCGCGGAACGCGATCATCTCGCGGAACTTCCACGTGGTGTCGATGTGGAGCAGCGGGAACGGGATCGGCGCGGGGGCGAAGGCCTTCTGCGCGAGGCGCACGAGGACGGCCGAGTCCTTGCCGATCGAGTAGAGCATCACCGGGCGCTCGAGCTCGGCGACGACCTCGCGGAGGACGTGGATGCTCTCGGCCTCGAGCTGCTCGAGGTGCGTGAGGCGGCGGCGGTCGGCCCGGGGGTCGGGATCCAGGATGGCGGCGGCAGTGTTCACGATACTGGAGACACGTCTATCATAGCGGAGACGTATTGCCAGCCCGCGGCGTGCGCCGCCCCGTTTCAGCCGAAGACGACGAAGAAGGTCGCGCCCTTGCCCGGCTCGCTCTCGGCCCAGATCCGCCCGCCGTGCCGCTCGACGATGCGGTGGACCGCCGCGAGCCCGACCCCCGTCCCCTCGAACTCGGACGCGGTGTGGAGGCGCTCGAAGGGCGTGAACAGCCGGTGGGCCTCGCTCATCTCGAAGCCCGCCCCGTTGTCGCGCACGAAGATGCCCCCCTCGTGGGCGCCGACCTCGATCCGGGCCGTCTCGACGCGCGACGAGTACTTGAACGCGTTGCCGAGCAGGTTCTCGAACACCGTGCGCACGAGGGTCGCGTCGCCCGAGAGGCGCAGCCCCTTCGCCACCCGCGTCTCGACCCCCCGTTCGGGCGAGCCCCGGCGGAGGTCGTCGAGGATCTCCTCCGCGAGCGCGGTCACGTCGACGTCGACCCGCTCGAGGGTGACCGATCCGACCTGCGCGAGCGTGAGGAGGTCTTCGAGCAGGGCGGCCATGTGGCGGACCGATCGCTGGATGCGCGCGATGCAGTCCTCGAGCATCGGCGGAACGGTGCCGCCGTTCGACACGCGGATGAGCTCGCAGGTCATCTGGATGACCGAGAGCGGCGCGCGGAGGTCGTGGCTGACCATCGCATTGAGCTGCTCGAGGTCGCGCAGCGAGCTCTCGATGGTCCGCGTGCGCTCGAGCACGCGGCGCTCGAGCTCGACGTTCAGCTGCCGGACCTGCTCCTCCGCGACCGCGCGGTCGGTGATGTCCTGGCAGACGCCGACGAGGCGCGTGAGCTTGCCGCTCTCGTCGAGCACCGGATGCGCCCAGGTGTGGAGATAGCGGATCGTGCCGTCCGGCCGGAAGATGCGCTCGTCGTGCGAGTACGGCACGTGCTCGTCGAAGACGCGCTTGGTCGCGTCGACCACGCGCTGCCGATCGTCCGGGTGGATCATCGTGAGGTACCGCTCGTAGCTCGGCGTGTACCCGTCCTTCGTGAGGCCGTAGATGCGATAGAGCTCGTCGGACCAGACCGCGGTGGGCTCGGTGACGTCCCACTCCCACGTGCCGAGGTGGGCGGTGCCGTGCGTGTCGACCATGAGCTGCTCGCTCCGGCGGAGCCGCCGCTCGGTGCGCTTCGCTTCGGTCATGTCCGCCGACAGGGCGAGGTAGCCGACGATCGACCCGTCGGCCTCGCGCAGCGGCGAGAGCGTGCAGTGGAACCAGCACCGGACGCGGCCGGCGCTCTCCTCGCCCCACTCGAACCGCGCGTGCTCGCCGAGCGAGAGGGCGCGCTCGGCCGCCCGCAGCGCCTCGGCCGAGGCGGACGGCAGGAGGTCCGCGAACACGGCGCCTGCGGGCGCGCGCTCGAAGTGCTTCGCCGCCGCCTCGTTCGCCCACGCGATGCGGCCGTCCGGCCCGGCCGCGACGACGACGTGCGGGCTGTCACCGAGCGTCCAGGCGACGCCGGCGATGCGCTCTTCGGAGATGGCGTGCCCCGCCGTCATCGTCCCAATGGTCGCACGGGTCACGCCCGGCTGCAGCGGAAGTTCGGTCACCCGAACCGCACGGGGACCGCGGCCTCGCCCGCGGCCACCGCGCCGGCCAGCGAGGACGCGGTGAGCTCGAGCATTCCCTCCCCGCTCTTGCGGACCACGCCGGACACGCTGACCAGCAGCGTGTTCAGCTGCTGCGTCTCCCCCGCGCTCATCAGCCGCTGCATGGTCGCGAACATGTCGGTCGGATCGAGCGCGGGGGGACGGAGGTCCACGCGCTCGAGGAACGCGTCGTCGAGCGTGACGGTGATGACGCCGTCGGGCGAGGCCGACACCTCCATCTCGCGCGTCTGCAGCTGGTGCGCTCCGCGGACACGGAAGGTCACCGTCACCGCATCGACGTCGAGCAGCGCGAGCGCGTCGCCCGACAGCGCGAGCCGCACGCCGCCGATGGAGTCGGCGCCCTGCAGCGAGACCGCGAACAGGTCACCGTACGGCGACTCCGCCGGCGCGCCCGCCATGCCCTCGAGCATCGCGCCGGGCAAGGGCTCGACCGCGAGCGACGGCTCCGTCTCGACGTCGTCCTCGTCGAGCGGATCGAGGAACGCGAGCATCAGCGCGTCCTCTCCCGGGCCGGTGACGCCGAAGCAGCGGAGCACGCCCTGGAGGAGCTGCTCGACCGAAGACGCGGCGACCCCGCGTCCGAGCTCTGCGCGCCCCTCTTCGCTCTCGGTGAGCTCCGCGAGCGCAGGTGCACGTGTTCGTCCCGACGGATCGAGCGCCACGTCGATCTGCTCGTCCAGCTCTCCGCCGTCGAACACGTAGACGTGCACGCCGTCGGGGTCGGCGTCGACCGCGATCACCTCGGCCTCGCACGCGGCGGACAGCGCCGAGCCCCACTCGTCGGCATCGGCGATGTCGAGCGACTCGAGGCCGAGGGCGACGACCTGGTCGCCGCTCGCCGACACGAGCGCGCGCGGGCCCGTCAGCACCGAGAGCATCGTGAGCGGGTTCTGCTCCTGGGCCGCGAGATCGATGGGCTCGAGGCCTTCTTCGTCGGCGAACGCGTTGATCGCCGCCGCCACGGTGCGTGCGTCTTCGTCACGGACGAGGAGGAACATGGCGCGCATCCTGACAGGCCCGCGGGCGCTCGGCGAGAGACTTCCGGACGCAGCGTCACCCGACCCGAACGGGCGCGTCGATGCGGACCGAGACGTCGATCCCCTTGCGGACGCTCTGCGTGACGACGCAGAAGTCCTCGAACACCCCGAGACATGCCTGGAGCGCCGGATCGTCGGCGGGGATGGCCGTGTGGAGGGTGACGTCGACCTTGCCGATGCGCAGCCTGCGCTGCTCGTTCCGCACGATCTCGACGGCGACCTCGGCGGTCACGCCCGTGGCCTCGACCTTTTGCTTGCGCAGACAGAACACGAGGCTGGCGGCGAGGCAGTTGCCGATCGCCGCCGCGAGGATCCGCGACGCGTTCGGTCCGACGTCGTGACCGAGCGGCGGAGGCTCATCCATCGTCATCGGAGCGAACGCCTCCTTGTCGAAGAGGATGCGGAACTCGAACCCATTCGCCTGCTCGACGCGGATGGCGAAACGACTGACGGCGGCCGATGGATCGGACATGGGTGCTCCAGGGTGGTGGGTCAATACCGGGCGTCCGGCGGCTTGCCGCCGTGCGGCCAGTCGAGGTTCTTCTTCGCGAAGTCGGCGCGCGGCTGCTCGATGAACCACGCCGCGATGTCGTACGCGTCGGATGCGGTCAGCGAC
>JBDHVD010000191.1:0-14328 GCA_039809525.1 Labilithrix sp.
CCCCGCGCCTTCCGATCGCGAGAAGACGCAGATGTACCTCCAGCGCTACGTCGCGCACTTCCCCGCGGCCGGCGAGATCGTGGTGTTCGATCGGAGCTGGTACAACCGCGCCGGCGTCGAGCACGTGATGGGGTTCGTCTCGAACGAGGAGTACGAGCGCTTCCTCGCGCTCTCGCCGCTCGTCGAGCAGCAGATCGTCGGCACCGGGATCCAGCTGGTGAAGTTCTGGCTCGAGGTCGGTCAGGACGAACAGGAGCGCCGGATGAGGGCGCGCATCGACGATCCGCTCCGCCAGTGGAAGCTCTCGCCGATGGACCTCGAGTCGTGGCCGCTCTGGTACGAGTACTCGCGCGCGCGCGATCGCATGCTCGACGCCACCGACACGAAGCTCGCGCCCTGGTACGTCCTGCGCTCGGACGACAAGAAGCGGGCCCGTCTGAACTGCATCGCGCACCTCCTCTCGCTCGTCCCGTGGAAGGAGGTGCCGCGGAAGAAGCCGAAGCTCCCGCCGCGCTCGACGAAGAAGGCCTACGACGATCAGGCGACCCTGGCGGGACGCTCGTTCGTGCCCGAGGTGTACTGACGGCGCTCAGCGCTCGTGCAAGACGTAGCGCTCGATCGCCTCCGCGAAGCCGTCCTCGCGGTTCGACTTCGTCACCCGTCGCGCGCTCCGCTTCACGTCCTCGCTCGCCTGACCCATCGCGATGCTGAGGCCGCTCAGCGCGAACATGAGGACGTCGTTCGGCATGTCTCCGAGCGTCGCGGTCGCCTCGAGGGGAACGTCGAGCTCGCGCGCGAGCCGGCGCAGGACCTCGCCCTTGTTCGCGCTCGGGTTCGTCACGTCGAGGTAATAGGGCTGCGAGCGCGCCACCGACACGTGCTCGCCGAAGCGCTCGCGGATCTGCTCCTCGCAGGCCTCCATCCGCGCGGGATCGTCGGTGACCCCCACGATCTTCACCACGCCGCCGACATGGCTCTCGAGATCGGCGGTCACCGTCGGCGGGAACTGCACCGTCCGCTGCTCGCGATCGGCGTGGGGCGCGTTCGGATCGCGCAGGAGCCAGTCGTTCCACTGGTAGATCCACGCGTCGAGCCCGCGATCGATCAGGTCACCGACGATGCGCGGGACGAGCGCCGGCGGGACGGCGCGGATCTCGGCCCTCGTCATGTCCGGGCTCACCAGCATGCCCCCGTTGAACCCGGCGATCGGCGTGCGCAGCGCGAGCGGCTCGACGAGCATGGACATGCCGCGCGGCGGTCGACCGCGCGGCACCGCGAACGCGACGTTCGCGTCGGCGAGCTTGCGCACCGCCGATCGCGAGCGCTCGGTGACTCTCTTGTCGGGCGTGACGAGCGTACCGTCGACGTCGGCGAGGACGAGGCGAATGGGCTGCGCGTTGCGCTTCACCATCGCGCGATCCGGGTGCGCGCCGCGTGCCATCGGCCGCCGTGCAGGACGTGCGCGTGCAGCGCGTCCGTGCGGAAACGGATGGCATTGCTCGCTCGACGCCGCGCCCTAGCTTGCATCGCGGGGGAGGCGCAGCGATCGATGCGAGTCCGCGTTTGCACCGCGCCGTTCGCCGCGATGGCGCTGCTCCTCGCGGCGTGCTCGGTGGGGCCGGACTTCAAGCGGCCCGAGGCGGCCGTGGCGAAGAACTGGAGCGGGGCGAACGATCCGCGCGTCGCGCAGGCGGAGGCCGAGAGCCGGTGGTGGAAGGTGTTCGGCGACGCGACGCTCGATCGGCTGGTGGAGCTCGGCTATCGCCAGAACCTCTCGCTCCAGGTGGCGGGGCTGCGCATCGTCGAGGCGCGCGCGCGTCTCGCGGTCGCCTCGGGCCGGCAGTGGCCGCAGACGCAGGTCGCGTTCGGGCAGCTGAGCGCGATCGGGCTGAGCGACAACATCGCGAAGATCGGCAACCTCCCGCGCAACTACGCGGCCTACTCGATGGGCTTCGACGCGGCGTGGGAGCTGGACTTCTGGGGCAAGTACCGGCGCGGCGTCGAGTCGGAGGCGGCGAACATGTTCGCCACGGTGGCCGACTGGTACTCGGCGATCGTCTCGCTCACCGCGGAGGTCGCGCGCACGTACGTGGGCATCCGCACGCTCGAGGTCCTGCTCCGGCAGGCCGAGGAGAACGTCGCTCTCCAGCAGCAGGCGCTCGAGATCGCGCAGTCGCGGTTCCGCAACGGCGCCACCTCGGAGCTCGATCCGACGCAGGCGACCACGCTGCTCGAGAGCACGCGCGCGACCATCCCCCAGCGGCAGATCGAGCTGCAGCAGGCGAAGAACGCGCTCGCCACGCTGCTCGGCCAGCCGCCGGGCACGGTCGACGCGCTGCTCGCGGGCGACCAGGACATCCCGAAGGCGCCGCCGAGCGTCGCCGTCGGCGTGCCCGCGGACGTCCTCCGGCGGCGGCCCGACGTGCGCAGCGCGGAGCTCGAGGCGGCCGCGCAGTGCGCGCGCATCGGCGTGGCGAAGGCGGAGCTCTATCCGAGCTTCTCGCTCGTCGGCACGGTGGGCCTCGACGCGAGCACGCGAGGGACGGCGCCGGCGAACCCGTTCCGGAGCGGCGCGATCTTCTACTCCGTCGGTCCGCAGGTGAACTGGGCGTTCCTGAACTACGGACGCCTCACGAACGCGGTGCGCGTCGAGGACGCGCGCTTCCAGCAGCTGGTCGTCAACTATCGCGACACCGTGCTCCGCGCGGCGCGCGAGGTCGAGGACGCCCTCGTCGGGTTCCTCGAGGCGCAGCGCGCGACGGCCTTCGAGCAGGCGGCGGTGACGTCCGCGCGCCGGTCGGTCGAGCTCGCGCTCGTCGCGTACCGCGAAGGCGCGGTCGACTACCAGCGCGTGCTCGACGCACAACGATCGATGCTCGAGCGGGAGAACGCGCTCGCCGAGGCGACGTCGTCGATCGCGACCAACCTGATCGCGCTCTACAAGGCGCTCGGCGGCGGATGGGAGGTGCGCGAGCGCGACGCGATCGTCACCGACGCGAACGCGCGCGAGATGAAGCGCCGGACGAACTGGGGCGGCCTCTTGTCGCCGCCGAAGCACGGAAGCGAGTAGCCATGGCGAAGAAGCCCTCGAAGCGTGCTCTGAAGTGGATCGCCGCCGGCGTCGCCGTCGCCGTGCTCGCGTTCCTCGGCTTCCGTTTCTGGATGGGCCGCAAGTCCGCGCTGCCGGAGGGCATCGTGTCCGGCAACGGCCGCATCGAGGGCAAGCTGGTCGACGTCGCGGCGAAGGAGCCGCTGCGGGTGAAGGAGATCCTCGTCGACGAGGGCGCGCTCGTGAGGCCGGGGCAGGTCGTGGTGCGCATGGACACCGCGACCCTCGAGTCCGAGCTCGAGGAGTCGAAGGCGGCGATCCAGCAGGCGGAGGAGCGCCTCGCGTTGTCGAAGGCGTCGATCGTCAAGCAGAAGAGCGAGATCGACCTCGCCGAGATCGAGGTCCAGCGCACCGAGAGGCTGGTGACCGAGGGCGCCGGCTCGCAGCGCGAGCTCGACGTACGCCGGACGAAGCTCGAGACGACGAAGGCGAGCCTCGCCGAGGCGCAGGCGGCGCTGAAGACGTCGCAGCAGGCGGTCGAGGTCGCACGGGCGAACGCCGCGACCATCCAGACCCGCATCGACGACGCGACGCTGCGCTCGCCGGTCACCGGCCGCGTGCTGTATCGCCTCGCCGAGTCGGGCGAGGTGCTCCCCGCGGGCGGCAAGGCGCTGACGCTGGTGAACCTCGAGGACGTCTACATGGAGATCTTCATCCCGGCGGAGCAGGCGGGCGGGGTGAAGATCGGCGCCGAGGGGCGGATCACCGTCGACTACGACCCGGTGCACGCGGTCGCCGGCTACGTCAGCTTCGTGTCGCCCGAGGCGCAGTTCACGCCCAAGCAGGTCGAGACGAAGAGCGAGCGCGAGAAGCTCATGTTCCGCGTGAAGATCCAGATCCCGAAGGAGGTGGCGAGCCAGTACGTCGAGCGCATCAAGACGGGCGTCCGCGGCGTCGGTTACGTGAAGGTGAAGGACTCGGCGGTCTGGCCCCAGCGCCTCCAGCACCTGATCGGACCGCCGGCCCAGGCGCGTCTGGGCACGCTGTGATCCGGAGCGCCGACGATGGAGCCCTCCGCGCCGATCGTGTCGATCCGCGACGTCACCCACCGCTACCGGAAGGTCGCCGCGCTCGATCGCGTCACGCTCGACGTCCCGAGCGGGATCATGGTCGGCATCGTCGGACCGGACGGCGTCGGCAAGTCGACCCTGATGGCGCTCGTCGCCGGCTCGAAGCGGCTGCAGGAGGGCGAGCTCACGGTGCTCGGCGGCGACATCGGCGACGCGCGTCACCGGCGCGCCGTCGGCCCACGCATCGCGTACATGCCCCAGGGCCTCGGCAAGAACCTCTACCTGGAGCTCAGCGTCTACGACAACGTCGACTTCATGGCGCAGCTGTTCGGGCTCGGCGCGGCCGACCGCCGGGCGCGCGTGAGCCAGCTGCTCGAGGCGACGGGGCTCGCGCCCTTCGCCGATCGCCCGGCGGGCAAGCTCTCGGGCGGCATGAAGCAGAAGGTCGGCCTCTGCGGAGCGCTCGTCCACGATCCCGATCTGCTGATCCTCGACGAGCCGACGACCGGCGTCGATCCGCTCTCGCGCCAGCAGTTCTGGACGCTGATCGACGACATCCGCGCGGGGCGCCCGGGGATGAGCGTCGTCATCTCGACGGCGTACATGGACGAGGCGCAGCGCTGGGACTGGATCGTCGCGATGGACGGCGGGCACGTCCTCGCGACGGGCAGCCCGGCGGAGCTGATGCAGCGGACCGGCACGCACGATCTCGAGCAGTGCTTCATCGCGCTCCTCCCGGAGGAGAAGCGCAAGGGGCACGTCGAGCTCACCATCCCTCCGCGCACCGCGGAGAAGAAGGAGATCGCCATCGAGTCCGACGGCCTCACGCGCCGCTTCGGCGACTTCACCGCGGTCGATCACGTGACCCTGTCGATCGAGCGCGGGGAGATCTTCGGGTTCCTCGGATCGAACGGCTGCGGGAAGTCGACGACGATGAAGATGCTGACGGGGCTCCTGCCGCCGACCGAGGGCACCGCCACGATCTTCGGCAGCTCGGTCGAGGCCGGTAGCATGGAGGTGCGGAAGAACCTCGGCTACATGACGCAGGCGTTCTCGCTCTACGGCGAGCTCTCCGTCCGGGAGAACCTCGCGCTGCACGCGCGGCTCTATCACCTGCCGCACGACAAGGCGCGGACGCGCATCCAGGAGCTGGTCGATCGCTTCGGCCTCGGCGCGCACCTCGACGCGCTCGCCGAGTCGCTGCCGATGGGCCTCCGCCAGCGGCTCTCGCTCGCGGTGGCGGTCCTGCACGAGCCGCAGATCCTGATCCTCGACGAGCCCACCTCCGGCGTCGATCCGGTGGCTCGCGACAGCTTCTGGGAGCTGCTCATCGACCTGTCGCGGAAGCAGGGCGTCACCATCTTCGTCACCACCCACTTCATGAACGAGGGCATGCGCTGCGACCGCATCTCGCTGATGGACGCGGGGAAGGTGCTCGCCTGCGACGCGCCCGAGAAGCTCATCGAGGCCCGGGGCAAGGCCACGCTCGAGGAGGCGTTCATCGCGTACATGGAGGACGCGCGGTCGGACGTCGAGCGCGCGGCGGAGAAGAAGGACGAGGCGGCGCTCACCGCGCACGCCCCCGCGCTCCCGGCGAAGCAGTCCGCGCTGCGCACGAGCGTCGGACGGATGAAGGCGTACGCCGACAACGAGACGAAGCAGATCCTGCGCGACCCGATCCGGCTCGCCTTCGCGTTCGTCGGCTCGGCGCTGATGATGCTCGTCTGCGGCTTCGGCATCACCACCGACGTCGAGCACATCCGGTGGGCGTCGCTCGATCTCGATCGCACGCCCGAGAGCCGCTGGTACCTCGAGCAGTTCGCCGGCTCGCCGCGCTACTTCCTGAAGACCCGACCCGCGCTCTCCGCCGAGGAGGCGCTCGAGCGGCTGCAGTCGGACGACGTCTCGGTGGTCATCGAGATCCCGCCGATGTTCGGCCACGACCTCCGGCGCGGCGATCGTCCGGACGTGCTCGCGGAGATCGACGGCGCGATGACGTTCCGCGGCGACACCATCGAGCAGTACGTCCGCGGCGTGAACCTCACCGCGGCGCAGGAGCCCGAGATCGCGCCCGACCGGCCGGCGCCGCCCACCGCCACGTCCGGCGCCGACATCGAGGAGCGGTACATGTACAACCCGACGTTCGAGAGCATCTACTCGATCGTCCCGAGCGTCCCGGCGCTGCTCCTCCTCTTGATCCCCGCGATCCTCATGACCGTGAGCATCGTCCGGGAGAAGGAGCTCGGCTCGATCATCAACTTCTACGTCACGCCGACGGGACGGCTCGAATACCTGGTCGGCAAGCAGCTCCCGTACATCGCCATCGGGATGATCAACTTCGTCATCCTCACGATCCTGGCGCTGACCGTCTTCGGCGTGCCGATCAAGGGCAGCTTCCTCATGCTGACCTTGTGCACGCTGCTCTACGTCACCGCGACCACCGGCGTCGGGATGGTGACCTCGACGTTCACCAGCAGCCAGGTCGCCGCGGTGTTCGTGACCGCCATCCTCACGCTCGTCCCGACGATCCAGTTCTCCGGCATGCTCCAGCCGGTCTCGACGCTCACCGGGAGCGCCGGCTTCGTCGGCTCGATCTGGCCCGCCTCGTACTACATGCACTCGAGCCTCGGCGCGTACACCAAGGGCCTCGGGCCGCGGCTGATGCTGCCGGACATCCTCTACATGCTCGGCTGCATCCCGGTGCTCCTGCTGGTGAGCGTCGCCGGGCTGCGCAAGCAGGAGAAGTGAGCCATGGCGTCGCTCATGAACATCCTCTGGCTCGGGCTGAAGGAGATCCGGAGCCTGATGAGCGACTTCGTGATGGTGGCGTTCGTCGTCTACGCGTTCACCCTGGCGATCTACATCCAGGCGACCGGCACCTCGAGCGAGGTGCACAACGCGTCGATCGCCTTCGTCGACGAGGACGACTCGGCGCTCTCGAAGGAGCTGTTCAACGCGTTCTATCCGCCGCGGTTCAAGTTCCCGATCCTGATCGACGCGAAGACGGCGCAGGCGGAGATGGACGCCGGCAACCTGATGTTCGTCATCGTCGTCCCGCCGCAGTTCGAGCGCGATCTGCGCGCCGGCCGCAGCCCGGCGATCCAGGTGAACATCGACGCGACCGCGATGCAGCAGGCCGGCATCGGGTCCGGGTACATCAAGAACATCGTCACCGACCGCGTTCACTCGTTCCTCTCGCGCACCGCGCAGAAGCCCGAGCCGCCGGTGAACCTCGTGATCCGGAAGCTGTTCAACCCGAACTCCGTCTCGTCGTGGTTCAAGAGCGTCGTCGCGATCATCAACCAGATCAGCCTGCTCACCGTCGTCCTCACGGGCGCGGCGGTCATCCGCGAGCGCGAGCACGGCACGCTCGAGCACCTGCTCGTGATGCCGCTCACCGCGTTCGAGATCGCGATGGCGAAGGTGTGGGCCAACAGCCTCGTCATCCTCGTGGCCACCGGCGCGTCGCTCTTCTTGATCGTACGGCTCGCGCTCCAGGTCCCGTTCGCGGGCTCCGTCGTCCTGTGGTTCGCCGGCGTCGTCCTCTATCTCTTCTTCGCCACGGCGCTCGGCATCTTCCTCGGGACGGTCTCGCGGTCGATGGCGCAGTTCGCGCTGCTCATCATCCTGGTGATCATGGTGCTGATGCTCCTCTCCGGCGGCAGCACGCCGGTCGAGAGCCAGCCGAAGTGGCTGCAGTACCTGACGTACCTGTTGCCCGCGCGGCACTTCGTCAGCTTCTCGCAGGTGATCATCTATCGCGGCGGTGGCTTCGCCGCGGTGTGGCAGCAGTTCCTGATGGTCGCCGCCGTCGGGCTCGCGTTCTTCGTCTACAGCCTCAGGCTGTTCCGGAAGTCGATCGCGGTGACGAAGTAGCCGACGAACGCGGCGTATCGGTGCGCCGCCTCCTCGATCGCCTGCTTCGCCTGCGCGCCCATCCGCGCGAACGTCGCGACCTCGATGCTCACCGCTCCGCGTGCGAGCGTCCGGCTCCAGGTCCCGACGACCTGCCCGCCGACGACGACGCACGGCCCCAGCATGCCGCCGCCCGCGTTGAGCCGCCCCGCGTGTGCGGGATCGAGCTGGGCGTCGCGGTCCTGGTAGCCGACGAGGTACTCGTCGAACGCGGGCAGGAGGTGGGCGTCGTGCGCGGGCGCGGACGCCCGCGGTGGACGGATGGTCCGCGCCGCGGCCTCGTAGCCGGCGCGCGCATCGGCGGCCCGGAGGCCCGACCACCAGGTGAAGTCCGCGAGCGTGGCCGGCCCCCGGCTCTGGAGATGGCGCCGGGCGAGCTCGGCGAGGGCCTCGTCACGTGCGAGCGCGGACGACGTCGAAGGCGGCACGCGCTCGTCGAGCAGCGCCCACGTGTCCTGCTTGCCCCGCCGCGGCCCGCCGCAGATCACGCCGTCGAGCTCGGCACGTCCGAGCAGGTGCGGGAGCCGCTGGCCCTCGACCGAGATCCCGCCGCGCTCGAGCACCTCGCCGATCTCGCCGCGCGTGAGATGCACGCCGCGGAGCGCGCGCGCGAGGAGCTTGCGGCTCGCGTCGAACGTGCGCTCGTCGAGGCCGAGCTGGCGGTGGCGGCGCTCCGCCTTCGCGATCACCGTGGGCGCGACCACGGCGATCATCCAGCGCACGTCCTCCGCCGCGACGAGCTGCCAGGTGCCGCGCAGCGCATGGGTGCGGACGACCGACCCGTCGTCGATCGCCCGCGCGACCGACGTGTCCGAGACCGCGGCGCCCGCGAGCCGGAGGCCGACCGCCCACTTCGACGCGCCGTAGTCCTGCGCCTGCACCGCGCCCATCCATCGGACGAGATCGGCAGGCTTTCCCGCGAGCGGCCGCGCGATCCGCTGCGCGGTCGCGCGCTGCGCGGCGACGTTCATCGGTAGGGCCGCTCGCTCGTCGACTCGATGCGCTTCACGAGCGCGTCGACGCTCCGCTGGTAGACGGCCTGCACGCGCTCGGTCCACGGATCGGCGACCGCGCCGAGCAGGCCGTGCGGGCGCGCGAACAGCTCGGCGATGCGGCTGCCGAACACGATCTCGCCGTACACGCCGAGGCGCGTCGACGCCGCGTCCACGGGCGCGAGCGTGACGCGATCGAAGAAGAGCATGCCCCCGGCACGCGTCTCGATCGCGAGGAGCGATCGCTCGCGCCAGGCCGTGATCTCCGAGGACGCGGCGACCGATCGCGCGCCGTCCCTGCGGACGACGTTCATCGTATAACCGACGCCCGGTCGCGCGTCGTCGTCGTCGGGCTCCACCGCGACCAGTCCCTCGATCCAGGCGGTCGCGCTCGCGACGTCGCTGAGCACGTCCCAGACGACCTCGGGTCGCCGTTTGACGGTGGCTTCGACGGAGACGTAGATCACGCGTGCGCCCCCGAGCCGTCTAGCACGGCCGAGCATGCATCGAGGGCCGGAACGCGCTAAGATGTCCATGTCCGCCGCGTCAGACGGACGGCCCACGTGCATCGGTCACCGAAGTGCGCGCGAAGGTTCTGAGAGTGACCGGACGACGAGGAGCCCCATGATGAACGGACGAGGTAGACACAGCGAAATCGCCCTCCGCGCCGCCGAGCGACGCCGCCGCGAGGACGAAGCTCCGCGTCTCGCCGCGCGCGTCCCGCGCCTCGAGAGCCTCGTGCTCGAGATCGAGGAGAGCCGCCCGGGCGCGGTCAGCGCGGACGTCCAGCACGTCAAGCGCGTGGTCGTGAGCTCGGCGCCTGCCTTGTTCGACCTCACCTGTTGCGACCGGTCCTGCAAGGACGGCGGGCACGACATCACCCGCGCGATCATGATGGAGCTCGAGCGCGGATCGACGAAGTTCGAGGGCGAGGACACCTGCCACGGCGCGCTCGGCTCGGCCCAGTGCTCGCGCGTCCTGCGCTACAAGGCGACGGCTTCGTACAAACCGGACTGATCGCGGCGAGGGCGTCCCCTGCCCGGGGCGGGCGGTGTAGACTGCGCCGCCGTCCATGCCTTCGATCGAGCATCGCCTTCATGCCCGCTGCGCGGGGGGCCACGCGCACCACGAGTACGAGGAGCGAGCGACCGGCGCGGGGGGCCGGCCGTTCGCGTTCGCCCACAGCCCGAAACACTTCGAGCGCGATCGTCCGTTCGCCATCGAGCACATCGCGCTCGATCTGACGCTCGACTTCGACAAGCGCAGCGTGCGCGGAACGGCGACGCTCGGCGTCCGCCGGATCGATCCCGAGGCGACGAAGCTCGCGCTCGACGCCATCGCCTTCTCCCTCGCGTCGGTGAAGGTCGGGGGAAAAGATGCGCCCTACACCTATGACGGCCGGCTGCTGACGATCGAGCTGCCGGCCGATCTCGAGCGGGGCGACGTCGCCATCGCGTACGCCGCGACGCCGCGGAAGGGCCTGTACTTCCTCGAGCCCGACGAGCACGTCCCGACCCGGCCGCGCCAGGCCTGGACCCAGTGCCAGGAGGAGGACGGACGCCACTTCTTCCCGTGCCACGACAAGCCGCACGTGAAGATGACGACCGAGGCGCGCGTGCACGTGCCGGAGGGCTTCTACGTCCTCTCGAACGGCCACCTCGTCGCGCGAGCGAAGGAGAAGGGCGGCGAGGTCTTCCACTGGAAGATGGACGAGCCGCACGCGAGCTACCTCGTCACCATCGTCGCCGGGGAGTTCGCCGAGATCGCGGGCGAGGCGAAGGCGGGCGACGAGACCGTGCCGCTCACGTACCTCGTGCCGAAGGGCGAAGAGGAGAACGCGAGGCGCACGTTCGGACGGACGCCGGAGATGATCACGTACTTCTCCGAGCTCACCGGCGTGCCCTATCCGTGGAACAAGTACGCGCAGGTCGTGGTCAGCGACTTCTTCTTCGGCGGGATGGAGAACACCACCGCCACGACCATGTACGAGCACATCCTGCTCGACGCGCGCGCGGCCCTCGACGTCACGAGCGACGACCTCGTCGCCCACGAGCTCGCGCACCAGTGGTTCGGCGACCTCGTGACCTGCCGCGACTGGTCCGAGGGCTGGCTGAACGAGGGCTTCGCCACGTTCATGGAGCACGTCTGGCGCGAGAAGCACCTCGGCCATGACGAGTACGAGTACGGCATCAAGAACGACCTCGCCTCTTACCTCGGCGAGGCGCACGGCCGGTACCGACGCCCGATCGTCTGCCAGGAGTACGACGCGCCGCTCGATCTGTTCGATCGGCACCTCTACGAGAAGGGCGGGCTCGTCCTGCACGTCCTCCGTCGCGAGCTCGGCGACGCGCTCTTCTGGAAGGGCGTCTCGACGTACCTGAAGCGTCACGCGGGCAGCATCGTCGAGACGCGCGATCTGCTCCGCGCGCTCGAGGAGGTCTCGGGGCGCAGCCTCGGGCGCCGCTTCGACGATCTCGTCTACCGCCCGGGCCACGTCGAGCTCGAGATCGAGCTCGCCTGGGACGACGGCGTGCTCACCGCGTCGGTGAAGCAGACGCAGAGCACGCAGGACCACGTGCCCGCCACGTTCGAGGTGCCGCTCTACCTGACGGTGGTCGAGGGCGGGCGCGAGCGGCGCGAGAAGGTGAAGGTCACCGCGCGCGCCGACAGCTTCGCCATCCCGTGCAAGACGCGCCCCGACTTCGTGGTGGTCGATCCCGAGATGCGCATCCTCGGCGAGGTCACGGTGAAGGCGCCGCAGGACATGCTGCGCCGCCAGCTCGCCGGCGCGAAGACCGCGCGCGGGCGGTGGCTCGCGGCCGAGGCGCTCGCGAAGACCGACGATCCGGTCAGCATCGAGGCGCTCGCCGCGCGGCTCGGCGACGAGGCCGAGGCTTGGATGGTGCGCGCCGAGGCGGCCGACGCGCTCGGGCGCATCCGCGCGCGCGAGTGCTTCGCCGCGCTGAAGCAGGCGCTCGACGTGAAGCACCCGAAGGTCCGGCGCGCGGTGGTCGCGGCGATCGGCCACTTCCGCACCACGGCGGCGGTCGAGGCGCTCGAGCCGAAGGCGCTCCGTGACGAGAGCTACGTCGTCGAGGCGGAGGCGGCGCGCGCGCTCGGCAAGACGCGGCAGGCCGCGGCGTTCGACACGCTGATCGACGTCATGGGTCGGCCCTCGTGGGCCGACGTGATCGCGGCAGGCGCGATCGACGGGCTCGCGGCGCTGCGCGACGATCGCGCGCTGGCGCACCTGTTCACGCGCACGCGCTACGGGCACCCCTCGCGCGTCCGGCGCGCGGCCGCGCTCGCCATCCCCAAGCTCGCCGCCGATCGCCGCGCGCGCGAGCATCTCGAGGACCTGCTCGACGACGCCGACCCGATCCTCCGGCTCGACGTCGTGCGCGCGCTCGGCGACCTCGGCGACGTCCGCTCGCGCGCCGCGCTCAGGGCCCGCGCGGAGATCGACCTCGATCCCCGCGTGCGCCGCCGCATCAAGGAGACGATCCGCGATCTCGGGAGCGAGAAGAAGCAGCACAAGGCGCTCGAGGACGACCTCGAGAAGCTCGCGAACGAGCACGCCGAGCTGAAGGCGCGCGTGAGCAAGCTCGAGGCGCGGATCGTGCCCCCGAAGAATCCGGATACGAAGAAATCGCCGAAAAAGAAGGCCTCCGGTCGCCGCCGCTGAGCCTCCGGCGCATCAACCGGATCGCCCGCTGTCCATGGCGGCGCCTCCATGGCGGCCTGCCGCACGGCCGCCAGCGCTGAAATTCTGCGAGGTCGCTCCGGGGCAACCGCGATCCAACGTTGGCGCGCCTCGTGCTCGTCGTAGGCCCCGATGGGACGAGCGGCGGGAAACCAAGCGCGCAAGCCGAGGGGCAACGGGGCCGACGGCCTCGTTCCGACGGTCCGCGAGTTCCTCCCCTGGCACGTCGTCGAGAAGAAGATGAAGGCCCGCGAGAGCGGCAAGCAGCTCCGCGACGAGGACGAGATCGAGGAGGTCCCCGACTCCGGCGTGTACTCGAGCGGCGAGCACCACGCCGCGAACGAGACCGACGTCTCGGCCCACGAGGGCGACCTCTCGTTCAAGGTCTACACGCTCGCCGAGCTCGAGGCGCGCGGCATCGCCTCCGATCTCTCGGTCAACGCCACGCGCATGTCGCTCGCGCTCATGGCGCAGAAGCCGACGCCGTGGGAAGACGTCGGCCGCGCCGCCCTCCACGCGGTGCGCATCGCCAAGACCTGGGTGCTCGCGCCGAGCCCGCGACCGTCGCTGAAGGACGTGATGACCGCGCCGCTCGTCGCGCTCGGCATCGAGCTCCGCGCCGCGCTGCGGACGGTCGACTGGAAGAAGGTCGGCGTCTACGCGGGCATCTCGCTCGGGACGTTCCTCGTGCTGCTCTTCGCCGTCGTCACCGCGGCCGACATGACCGACGACCTCAAGCCGTCGCGCGCGATGACCACCCAGAGCGGCGACTCGTACACGAACGCGATCGTGGCCGCGCGCCACGCGCCTCCTCCCGCGCCCGCGCCGGTGGTGACCGCCGCGCTCGCTCCGGCCGCGCAAGCGGGCGACGGCCTCGAGCTCTCGTCCGAGCCCACTCCGCCGGCGCCCGTCGCGCCCGCGCCCAGGGCGCGCGCGGGGAAGGGGAAGAAGAAGGCGCCGGTCGAGGTCTTCATTCCCTGAGCGGGGTCTGGTAGGTCCGTCCCCGCATGGCGGACGAGTCCTTTCCCATCGAGGTCGAGCAGCGCGGAAACGTCGTCGTCTGGACGATCGACCGCGAGGCGCGGATGAACAGCCTCTCGCGCGCGCTGCTGAAGGCGTTCGGCAAGCTGACGCGCGAGGCGATCACCAACCCCTCGGTGCGCGCGATCGTCATCACCGGCCGCGGGGAGAAGGCGTTCTGCGCCGGCGCCGATCTCAAGGAGCGCCAGGGCATGACGGAGAACGACATCCGCGTGCAGGTCGAGCTGTATCGCTCCGAGCTCGGCCCGCTCGATCGCTCGCCGAAGCCGGTCGTCGCGGCGCTCAACGGGGTGGCGTTCGGCGGCGGCCTCGAGCTCGCCCTCGTGTGCGATCTCCGCGTGGCCGCGCCGCACGTGCAGATCGGCCTGCCGGAGACGACGCTCGGCATCATCCCCGGCGCGGGCGGCACGCAGCGCCTGCCGCGCATCGTCGGCGAGGCGCGGGCGAAGGAGATGATCCTCCTCGGCCGCCGCCTCGGCGCGGAGGAGGCGCTCGCGTGGGGCCTCGTCAACCGCATCGCGCCCGCGGGCACGAGCGTGGTCGACGACGCGGTCGCGT
>JBDHVD010000192.1:0-14292 GCA_039809525.1 Labilithrix sp.
CACCGGCGCCGGCGTCGGCTCCGCGACCGGCACCGGCTGCGCGGCCGGCGCCGCGGCCGCGGGCGTGCCCGCGCGCGACGGGTCGACGAACGACGCCGTCGTGTCCATCAGCGAGTCGTTGCTCTGCATGACGGCGACCGCGCCCACGCCGACGAACAGGCCGGCGGCGACGAGCGCCATCGCCCACGCGGACGCGGGACGACCGGCGACCTTGTGACGCGCGGTGACCGACGTGGCCGGCGGATCGATGCGGCCGTCGGAGTACGGCGCGTGCGGCACGTGGAAGTGCGCCGGCATCGAGCTCGGCATCGCGACACCCGGCACGCTCGTCGAGCCCGGCGCGTACGGCGGCGGGTAGTTCGACGCGTACGACGACGGCGGGGGGGGGACGCTCGGCGCCGGCTGCGGGAGCGGCTGCACGCCCGCGAGCATCGTCGCGCCGAGCTCGGTGACGCCCATCGGCGTCATGCCCATCGGCGCGGTGTACGGGTTGTGGCCCTGATGCGACGGGTGAGACTGGTGCGGCGGCGGACGCGTCGACGGCGTCGCCGGCATCGCGACGGTGTGCTGCTGACCGGCGTCGGCGGGATGCATGTCCGACGAGTCCTCGAGCAGCTCGGCGGGCGGCGGCGCCATGAGGCCGTCGCGCTTCGCGGCGCGCGCGGACTCGAGCGTCGCCTTGATGACCGCGGCCGGCGAGATCGTCGTCGGCGTGGTCGGCAGGCCCATGTTCGCGCCCGAGGCCGGCGCCGAGCGGCGGACGATCTTCGGCGCGCCACGGACGACCGTGCGCCCCTCGTCGTCCTCGTCCTGGCCGGTGATGAACTTGCCCGGACGCGACGACATCGCGGGCGGCGGGACGGAGTTCGGCGCGCGGCGCGCCGGCGGAGGAACGGTGGCGGGACGCGCCGAGCCCATCGCGGCGCCGATCGACTTGCTCGGGAGGAACGTCGTCACCTCGTCGTCGGAGATCGACGCGGCCGGCTTGCGCGGATGCTCCGAGAACGGAGGCGGAGGAACGCTGCGCGGCGGCGGCGGGACGCTCCGCGCCGGAGGCGCGACGGACGCGGGGTTGGCGAGGTCGTCCTTGGTGAAGACATCCCCGTCTTGTTCTCCGCGACCCGGGCGTTTCGTGAAGGGCAGCATGATCCTCCGGCGCTGGTGCCAGCCCGGTCCTTGCGAAGCGCAAGCCAGACCGGACCTCGTCGACCGAAAAATACCATGGTCCCAACGTCCCGAAACATCGACGAGATCAGTTCTGTGGCAGCTCCGCGCACAACAGCGACGTCGCCGGCCCTGACACATGCGCGGCACCAGCTGGTGGTCGGTTGATCCAGCCCCTCGGCCGGACGCGTGACCAGCCGGCCAGCGGCGAACCATGATCCGCTCCCAGCCATTCGCAGCCTTCGCCGTCTACGCGCACCGGCGGTGCGCGGATCGGACGAGGAATGACGCGCAGATTCAGCGCGCGAGCGCGATGGCGATCCCGCCGCCCACGACGAGCGCGGCGATGCCGACCGCGACCGGGATGAGCCACGCCGGTCGCTGCCCGGACACGCCGGGCACGCCCATCGGCACGTCGTCTCCGCCGTGGCCCGACGGAGAGGCGTGCTGCATCGGCGGCGGCGCGTGCATCACCGGCTGCGACTGGGGGATCGCCTGGGTGCCCGTCGGTCCGCCGGCCGGGTTCGGATGCGCGGGCGCGCCGGCCATCGGGCTCGTGCCGGCGGTGGGCGGCGCCGCGAACGGATCGGCGGCGGCCTCGAGCGCGGGCCTGGCCTGCGGGGCGCGCGTGCGTGCCTCGGCGATCATCCGCGCGAGATCGCTCTGCGGGGTCGTCGCCCAGGCGCGGTGATCGCCCTCGAGGCCGTATGCGTGGCCGACCGCGGTCGCGAGCTCGCCGACGGTCTTCGTGCGGATGTTCGGGTTCTTCGCGAGCGCGACCTCGATCACGTCGTCCATCGCGGGCGGGATCGGGTACTTCGCGGCGGCCGCCTTGGTGCTCGGCGGATCGGGATCCTTCGTGAGGATCGCGAGGAGGATCGACGGACCGTTGTTGCCGGTGAAGGGGACGGTGCCGGTCATGCACTCGTAGCCGATCGCGCCGAGCGCGAAGACGTCCGCGCGCGCGTCGAGCGTCTCGAGCCCCTGCGCCTGCTCCGGCGCCATGTAGAACGGCGAGCCGATGGTCGTGCCGAGCACGGTCAGCTTCTTCGCGTCCTTGTTCTTGTCCTTCACCGATCCGAAGTCGAGGATCTTGACGACGTCGCCCTCGCGCGTGCCGACGAGGAACAGGTTGTCGGGCTTCAGATCGCGATGCACGAACTGCCGCGCATGCGCCTCGTCGAGCCCGATCGCGACCTGCGCCAGCATGCGCACGAGACGCTCGGGAGGGATCATCTTCTCGCGCTTCAGCACGAAGCGGAGCTCCTCGCCGTCGAGGAACTCCATCACGAGCAGCCAGACTCCCGTCGCGGTGTCGCGCTGGAAGTCCATGACCTTCACGATGTGATCGTGCGGGAGCTGGCTCGAGATCTCGTACTCGCGCTTGAAGCGCTCGAGCTGCACCTCGTCCTTCGCGACGTCGTCGTGCAGCACCTTCACCGCGATGCGCGTGTTGGTCTGCTTGTCGATGCCCTCGTAGACGCGCCCCATGCCGCCGTCGGCGACGACGCGACGGATCTCGTAACGGCCACAGAGCTTCGTCCCGAGACGCGGGTCGTCGCCGGTGTTGGCGACGGGCACCATGCTCGCGAACTGCAGCGGGCTACCGTCCGCGGGGCAGAAGCCCGCGTCGTCGGGGAACACGCGCATGCACTTCGGGCAGCTCTTCATCGCGTTGACCAGTCTACGCGCTCAGTCGACTTTGGTGGCCTGCTGCGGCGGCTGGAAGTAGATGATGCGGTTGCAGGACGGGCACTGGTCGATGAGCGGCTCCCGGCGCAGCTTGTGGAACAGCTGGGGCGGCAGGGCCATGTTGCAGGCCTTGCAGGTGCCGTCGGTCGTGGTCGCCACGGCGTTGCCCCGGCGGCCGCGGATCATCTCGTACCGCCGGTAGATCGCCGGGGGGAGGCGCTTGACGATCGCGTCGCGTCCCCCGCCGCCGGTCAGCTTGCCGGTCCGGTCGGCCTCGAGCTGCTGGACCTTCGCCTGGATGTCGCCCTCTTTCGCGGCGAGCTCGTCGCTCAGGCGCTTGTGCTCGGCCTCGGCGGCCTCGACCTGCGCGCGGACGCCGGACGTGTCGGCGTCGATGCGCCCCATCTCGTCCTCGCGGTCGCGCACGAGCTTGCGGAGCTCCTCGAGCTCGCGCTGCGCGGCTTGCGACTCGCGCTCGTTGCGCGAGCGATTGAGCTTCTCGCGCGAGTGCTCGATCTGGCCGGTCATCGTGCGGACGTCGGTCTGCAGCTCGATGCGCTGCTTGTCCGCCGCCGCGACGGTCGCTCGATCGGTCGCCAGCTTCTCGTCGAGCTTCTTGAGGCTTTCTTTCAGGCCGTTCAGGACGCCGCGTTCCTCCGCGAGCTTCTCTTCGAGGGCCTTCACCTCGGCATCCATCGCCGAGAGCTCCTCGAGCGCGCGGATTTGCTCACTCGTACTCAACAGGGGACTCCTTCTCCAGGAAATCAACGAGTGGGCCCACCTGGGTTCGAACCAGGACTCGCCCGGTTATGAGCCGGGGGCTCTGACCGATTGAGCTATGGGCCCCAGTCCGCCGGCATGCAGCCTCGCACGCCGACATTCCTCGTACTCTACGAGTCACGCGGAAAACCGTAGTCCAACGGGCGGCGGGGGGGAAGAGGCACGTCGTGTGCTTAAGCCGGCGTCGTCTGGTCAGTTCGAGCACGCGAAACGCCGGACTTCGCGGCCGGTGGCGACGAACAGCGTGCCCGCGCCGATCGGCCCGGCCGCGGCAAGGACGCGGGCGCCGTCGAGCGCCCCCTCGGCGGTCGGCCTGCCCGCGACCGACGCCGCCCCGGTCACCGGCGCGATCCACGCGTGGTCCGTCGTGTCGTTCCAGGCGATCCAGCCCGCATCGGGCCTCGCGACCACCGCCGCGAGCGCCTGGCCGACGCCGCCGTCGACGACGTCCTCGGCGGCCGCGCGCTCTCCCTCGAGGGTGTAGCGGACGATGCGCGAGCCGGCGCCCTCGGTCGCGTCCGCCTCGTCCTGCACGACGACGACGAGCTCCGGATCGCCCGCGGCGAGCTCGAACGCGAGCGCGCGGCCCTTGTCCGGCGACACGCGGCGCACCGGTGACGCGGGCTCGCCGTTCGCGTCGAGCGCGATCGCCTCGACCCAGCGCCACGCGCGCAGATCGCCCGTTCCCTCGAGCCGCCATCCTGCGTCCTCGACCTCGGCGCGCCGTGCGAGCCATGCGAGCCAGAAGCCCCCGCCCTTGCGGCGCACGAGCTTCGGCGCCTCGGCGTCGGTCCCCTCCGGCGAGACGACGTGCGGCTTGCCGTCGGGCAGCGCCTGGACCTTCACCACGCCGCGCTCGGGGACGAGCTTGCCGATCGGGGCGACCGCGTCCTCGTCCCACGCCACGAGCGGCCACGCGAGGTCGAACGCCGTCGACTCGTCGGCCTGCTGCACGACCGTCGCGACGATCGCGCCGACGGCCGCGTCCTCGAGCGGCGCGATGCGGAGCTCGCGCATGCCGCGCGTCGTCCCCGCGTCGGCGTCCTTGCGCACGAGGAACGCGACGAACGGCTTGCCGTCGCGGAAGAAGGGCGTCGGCGCGGGATCGTCGCCGAAGCTCGGGCCGACGTCGATCGTCCTGGGCTGCGCGAGATCGAGCGACGTGCGGAGGATCGATCCGACGCGCTTCCCTTCCTTGCGCCGCACGTGGCCGACGAGCAGCGACGAGCCTTCGAGCGCGGCGTCGCCGAAGACGACGTCCTCGCCCTCGGCGATCGCGCGCGCGCCGTCCTGCCGGCAACGCGGGAGCACCTCGGCGATCGCCGCCACCGGCGCGGCGCTCGCGCTCGCGCTCGTCGCCGGCGCAGCGTCGGTCTTCTTGTCGGAGCACGATCCACACGCGCCGAGCGTCGCGGCGAGGACGGCGACGGGCACGACGCGCAGCGGTCTCATCGGAAGCCGTCGACCACCTCGAGCGCGAGCTCGTAGCGCTCGAGCGGCGGCATGACGTACGCGCCCTGCACGCGCGAGCGGACGGCGGAGAGCATCTCGCGCGCGATCGCCACGCCTTCCTTGCGCGCCTGCGGGCCGGTCCCGGCCTTGCGCATGCGCTCGCGGACGCTCTCGGGCACCTGCATGCCGGGCACCTCGTTGTGGAGGAACTCCGCGTTGCGGAAGCTCGCGAGCGGCAGCAGCCCGACGAGCACGGGCAGGCCGAGCGGCGCGATGTCGTCGAGGAACTTCTCGAGCACGCGCGGATCGTAGACCGGCTGGGTCATGATCAGCTCGGCGCCGGCCTCCTTCTTCTGGCGGAGGCGCGTGAGCTCGCGGTCGTAGTTGAGCGCCGCCGGCTCCGCCCCCGTCGCGAGGACGAAGCGCGTGCCCGCGCCGAGCGGCTTGCCGCCGGGATCGATGCCGTGGTTCAGCCGCGTCGCGAGCTTGAGGATGCCGATCGAGTCGAGGTCGTAGACCGCCGACGCGTCGGGGAAGTCGCCCATCTTCGGCGGGTCGCCGGTGATCACCACGAGGTTTCGCACGCCGAGCTCGTGGGCCGCCATCAGGTGCGCGAGCGTGCCGAGCAGGTTCCGGTCGCGGCCGCACACGTGGAGGATCGTCTCGATCCCGACGTTCTCCTGGACGCGCAGCGCCATGGCGAGGTTGCCCATGCGGGCCTGCGCGCGCGCGCCGTCGGCGATGTTGATGACGTCGACGCCGCCGTCCTTCAGCATGCGCGCGGCGTCGATCGCCTTCTTCAGGTCGAGGCCGATCGGCGGATTGACCTCCACCGAGACGACGAACTTCCCGGCCGCGATCTTCTTCGCGAGGGAGCTCCGCTCGGCGAACGGCGTGGAGTGCGGGCTGTCGGCGAGCGGCGCCGGATCGGCGCTCCACGTCTGGAACGTCTCGTTCGAGCGGACGAGCGCGTCCGAGTCGCCCTTCGCCGCCGGTCCGCCGTCGGTGCTGCCGGCCATGCGCGCCGCGGCCGCGATGCGCTTGACGTGCTCGGGCGTCGTCCCGCAGCAGCCGCCGACGAGCTTCACGCCGAGCTTGAACATGCGGCGCGCGTAGACGCCGAAGTACTCCGCCGTCGAGACGTAGACGAGGCGCTCGTCGACGCGCCGCGGGAGGCCGGCGTTGGGGACCGCCCACACCGGCAGGCCGACCTCGACCATCGGCAGCGCGGCCTCGAGGACGTTCATCGGGCCGTCGCAGCAGTTCACGCCGACGACGCTCGCGCCCCACTCCTTCATCAGCCGCGCGACCTCGGCGGAGGTGGTGCCGTCGGCCATGCGGTTGTGCTCGTCGACCGACGCGGACGCGATCACCGGGATCTTCCCGCCGGCCGCCTCGACCGCGCTCTCGATCGCGATGCGGAGCTCGTTCGTCTGGCGGAGCGTCTCGACGAGGATCGCGTCGACGCCCTGATCGGCGAGCACCCTCGCCTGCTCGCCGAGCGCCTTCTTCACCTTCGCGACGTCGTCCGGCGACGCCTCGCCGAGGAAGTAGCCCGACGGGCCGATCGCGCCGACGACGAACGCCTTCCCGCCCGCGGCCTCGCGCGCGATCTTCACCGCCGCCTCGTTGATCGCCCGGACGCTCCCCGCGAGGCCGTGCTTCTCGAGGCGCATCGCGTTCGCGCCGAAGGTGTTGGTCTCGAGGACCTGCGCGCCGGCGCGCACGTAGTCCTCGTGCACCTTCTTCACCAGCTCCGGCTTGTCGACGTTGAGCTGCTCGAAGCAGACGCTGTAGAGGACGCCGCGCTCGTAGAGCTGCGTGCCCATCGCGCCGTCGACGACGAGCGGTCCGGCCTTGAGGGCGTCCAAGAAGGTGGGCATCGCGCCGCTGACTTAGCGCGTCCTTCCTCGGATAGGCAACCGCAAGCGGTGCGTGTTGCAATAGACTGCCGGGGTCTCCGATGCCGACCTCGATCCGCGATCTCGCGAGCGCCGTGCCCAACGTGAAGACGAGCGGCGACGCCGCCGATCGCGTGGCGTACGCACGCGATCTCTGGCCCCGCCACCACCTCGCGGTGCGCGCGGGCAACGTGGGCGAGCACCGCCCGGCCGGCATCGTCTGGCCGGAGTCGACCGCCGACGTCGCGCGGATCGTGAAGTGGGCGCACGACACCGGCACGCCCGTGGTCCCGTTCGGCGCGGGCAGCGGCGTGTGCGCGGGCGTCCTGCCGAACGACCAGGTCGTGGTCCTCGACCTCAAGAAGATGGCGCGATGGCGGCGGTTCGATCCCGAGGCGCGCATCGTCGAGGTCGAGGCGGGGCACATGGGCCTGCCGTTCGAGGAGGAGCTCGATCGGCGCGGCTTCACCCTCGGCCACTTCCCCTCGTCGATCCTCTGCAGCACCGTGGGCGGCTGGGTCGCCGCGCGGAGCGCCGGGCAGTGCTCGGGTCGCTACGGGAAGATCGAGGACATGGTGCTCGGCCTCGAGATGGTCACCGGGACCGGCGAGGTCGTGGAGCTGCGCCACCGGACGAGCGGCCCGAACCTCCTCCCCCTGATCGTCGGCAGCGAGGGGACGCTCGGCGTGGTGACCAGCGCGACGCTCCGCATCCACCCGCGACCGGCGACGCGCGCGTTCGCGGCGTACTCGTTCCCCAGCACCGAGCACGGCTGGGAGGCGATGCGCGCGATGTTCCAGGCGGGCCTCCGTCCGGCGGTCGCGCGCCTCTACGATCCGTTCGACGCGATGCTCGCGCGCCGCGGCTCGGTGAAGAAGGGCGGCGCGGACTCCGGCGGCACGCCCGGGCTCGGCGCGGCGGCGCTGCGATCGCTCCTGCGCAAGCCGGGCGCGATCAACGAGCTGATGGAGGGACCGTTCGGCAGCAAGATGCTCGGCGGCTCGCTCCTCGTGGTCATCTTCGAGGGCGCGGACGAGGACGGGCGAGACGACGCGCCGGAGCGCGACGCCGCGGCGGCCCGCGCGCTCTTCGAGAAGATGAGCGCGCGCTACGAGGGCGAGGGCCCGGCGCGCAAGTGGCTGCTCCACCGCTACTCGGTCTCGTACCGGCAGGCGCCCGTGTTCGCCGCGGGCCTCTTCAGCGACACGATGGAGGTCGCGGCGCCGTGGTCGAAGCTCCGGGCGCTCTACGACGGCGTGCGCCGTGCGCTCGGCGCGCACGTCTTCGTCATGGCGCACCTCTCGCACGCGTACCCGGACGGCTGCTGCATCTACTTCTCCTTCGCCGGCACCGCGGGCAAGGCGGAGGGCGGCAAGGGCTGGGACGCGCGCTGCGAGGCGACGTACGACCGCGCGTGGCGCGCCGCGCTCGCCGCCGCGGTCGAGGCAGGCGGCACGCTCGCTCACCACCACGGCGCGGGCCGATCGAAGGCGCCGCGTCTGTCCGACGAGCAGGGCCAGACCGGCATCGACACGGTGCGCGCGCTGATGCGCGTGTTCGATCCGAAGGGCATCCTCAACCCGGGCAACCTGATGCCGGGCGCGCCGTCGCCGTACATCGACGACGCGCACCCCAGGGAGGTGCAGGCGTGACGTTCGACGATCGCTCGCTGCTGATCGAGGTCGACGGATCGACGACGCTCGCGTCGATCGAGGTCGAGCTCGCCGGACGGGGGGTCACCCTCGGCGTCGACGGGAGCGCGCTCGCGATGACCGTCGCCGACTGGATCGCGCGCGGCCTGCCCGGCGCTCCGAGCGCGTTCGGCGATCCGGCGGACCACGTCGTCGCCGGGCTCACCGGCACGCTCGGCGGACGCACGCTCGCGATCCGCCCCGCGCCGCGCCGCGCGGTCGGGCCCGACCTGATCGCGCTCTTCGCCGGCACCGGCGATCGCCTCGGCCGCGTCACGCGCGCATGGCTCCGGGTGCACCGTCGCGACGCGGTGCGCCCTGCCCTGCCCTTGCCCGGTGTGGCGCTCGATCCGCCGCTCTCCGCCGCCGAGTCGCGCCTCGTCGACGCGATCCGGGCGGAGCTCTCGGCGGCCGGCGGTGACGGCGCCCCCGAAGAACGGCTATAAGCACCTCCGCCTTGAGCCACCTCCCCGCCTGGTCGCAGGAGCTGCTCCCGATCCTCGGGCTGCTCCTCGTCATCGCCCTGCTCGTGCGGCGACTGCCGAAGGTGGACATCGGCCACACCCCGGCGTTCCTCGCGCGGCGCCGCATCAACTGGCTCTTCGTCGGGCTGACGTACGCGTTCCTCTACATGGGACGCTACAACCTCACCGTCGCGAAGAACGCGCTCGGCGGGCTGATCTCGACCCACGACTTCGGCAAGATCTTCGGCGTCGGCACCGTCGTGTACGGCGTGTCGTTCGTGCTGAACGGACCGCTCACCGATCGCTTCGGCGGCCGCGCGACGATCCTCGTGTCGGCCGCGGGCGTCGCGGCGACGAACCTGGTGATGGGGCTCGTGCTCAAGCTGGGCGCGCCCGGCTCGCTCGTGAGCACGTTCGTCGTGCTCTACGCCGTGAACATGTACTTCCAGTCGTTCGGCGCGGTGTCGATCGTCAAGGTGAACGCGGCGTGGTTCCACCTGCGCGAGCGCGGCACGTTCGGCGGCATCTTCGGCATCCTCATCTCGCTCGGCATCTACTTCGCGTTCGACTGGGGACGGCTGATCGTCGAGAACGCGCCGGTGCCCTGGGTGTTCTTCGTGCCCGCGGCGATCCTCACCGCGTTCGTCGGCATCGACGCGCTGGTGGTGCGGGACACGCCGGGCCAGGCGGGCCTCGCCGACTTCGACACCGCCGACGCGTCGAGCGGCGACGACGGCGGGCGCTTGCCGGTCCTCGAGGTCGCCAAGCGCATGCTGCGCGATCCGGTCATCGTGACCATCGCGCTCGTCGAGTTCTGCAGCGGCTACATCCGCAACGCGGTCATGCAGTTCTTCCCCATCTTCGCCAAGCAGACCGGCACCGCGATCTACGTCTACAAGCACTGGGGCATGCTGAACTGCATCGCCGGCATCACCGGCGGAATGCTCGCCGGCATCATCAGCGATCGCGTGTTCGGGTCGCGGCGCGGCCCGGTCTCGGCGGTGCTCTACGGCGCGCTCATCGGCGGCTCCGGCATGCTGATCGCGACGCTGACCACGCCGCTCGTCGGCTGGGTCGTGATCCTGATGAGCCTCGCGGTCATCGGCGTGCACGGGATGCTCTCCGGCACCGCGAGCATGGACTTCGGCGGACGGAAGAACGTGGGCGTCGCCGTCGGCATCATCGACGGGCTCGTGTACCTCGGCACCGGCACCGTCTCCTTCATCCTCGGCAAGGTGCTGCCCGAGGGCGCCGACGCGAAGGTCGCGGCGGCGTGGAGCCCGTGGCCGCTCGTCATCCTGCCCGCGACGGTGGTCGGCTTCGTCCTCGCGCTCCGCCTGTGGAACGCGCGCCCGAAGTCGAAGGCGACCGCCGCGCACTGACCGGCGTCGACGGCGCAGGCCCCCGGGGCCGGCGTCCGGGGTCGTTACACCCGTTCGATTGAACGGGTGAAACAGCGCGCGGGGGGGTACCCGCCGCACCCGGCCCACCCGCCCACCCGCCCACCTGGTGATGGTGCGACGGTGACGTCGCCGTCGCCGCTACTTCGCGAGCTCGGCGATCGCGGCGTTCAGCGCCTCGTCGGTGAGCGAGCGCATCATCGCCGGCGGCATGTGCTTCCGGTCGGAGGGCGGCAGCTTGAGGCGCGCGATGGCGTTGGCCTTCTGCTGCGCGTTCATGCTGTCGAGCTTCGTGACGTCGAACTGCGCCCGCGAGATCGACGGATCGAGGCGCGGGTTGTGGCACTGGGCGCACGCCTGGACGAGCACCTCGCGGCCGCTCGCGCCCTTCTTCGTGCGCATGGTCATGCCCTCGAGCGCGTCGTCGAGGAACACGCGGCGGATGTCGGGCAGGTCGGCGCGCGAGGTCCGGCCCTCGACCATGTTGCGGTAGGCGCTGCTCGCGAAGGCGAGCTTCTGCGGATCGGTGACCTTCACGTCGTGGTACGGCGGCGGGATCGACTCGCCCCGCGCGGCGGCGTCGTAGAGGCGCTGCCACGTCGCGCTCTTGCCGACCGGCACGTTCACCTCCGGCTGCTGGCTCGACGAGGTCTTCACCTCGCGCTCGATGGTCTGCGTGTCGAACTGGTTCGGCTGGGTCGAGAAGCCCTGCCCGACCACGAGGTCCTCGAGCGCGCGGCCGTCGGCCTGCTGCATGATCGTCGCGGGGATGCCCGCGTAGTCCTCCTTGTCGCCGTGCGCCGCGAGGAAGTCCTTGAACAGCGCGAGGCCGCCGGGACGATCGTTGTGGAACCAGTGGGTCCACGGGTCGCGCAGCTCCTGCATGCGGAGCATCGGCCTGGTCGACGGACCTCCGGGCTGGTGGCAGTGGCGGCAGTCGGCGAGCGTGTTCTTCAGGTCCTCGTCGTCGTAGAGCGAGAAGCCGGTCCACCCCTTCTCCACCGCCGGCGTCAGGAGATCGCCCGGCCGGCACGCGTGCGCGCGCTCGCACGCGACGTCGAACTTGAACAGGTAGAAGGTGAGCTTCCTCGCCTGCGCGTCCTCCGCCGCGATCTCGACGAACGTCTCGCCGCGCGCGAAGCCCATCACCACGTAGCCGGGGATGCGCTGCGGGCGGCCCGGCGGCGGGCTGAAGACGAACGCGCGCGGGTTGATCGCCGAGACCGAGCGCGCGATGAGCGAGCTCGAGTGCCCGAGGATGGCGAAGGCGGGGTTGCCGTTGCCGCCGTTCTGTCCGCGATCGCTGCGGTCCTCGAAGCCGAGGCCGAGCGCGTCCTGGAGCTCGACGATCGACGTCACCGTCTTGCCCGTCCCGCAGAACGCGCGGGTCACCGCGTCGCGCTGGCCGCGCGCGCAGACCTTGTCGAGCTGGGCCTGCCCCGTCGGCAGCCCCTCGAGCGGATCGGGCAGCACCTCGACGTCGGGCGTGCGCGGATCCTCGAAGTCGGGCGCGGGCCCCTGATCCTCGGCCGCGGCCTTCCCTCCGCGCGCGCCGGGGCCGTCCTCCTCGGGCTCGTTGCCACACGCGGCCGCGGCGAGCGCACACGCGAGCGCCACGCCGAGCACCAGAGCCGGAGCCTTCATCGAGGGGTCACTACAGCAACCATCGCGCCGGACGCCCACGCTGCAACGTTCCAGTCGGAGGCACCTTTTCACTGCGTTCTCGCGCGGTGATCGGCCCTCATGGACGGACGGGCGATCCACGTGCTTGATGCGGACAGCACCCTCCGCGCATGTAGGCACGCACCCACCGGCGCACGCGCGATCGCGGGATTCGCGGGTGAAGCGGCGTGGCCCTGCTCGTGCAAGAGCCGCCCGTCGAGGAGCGGGGATCCCGGAGAAGGAACCCCACATGAAGAGGCGCTTTCTGACGCGCGGCTTGGTGCTCGCCGGACTCGGCGTGGCGGCGTGCAGCTCTGCAACGCGTGAGGATGCCGTCGTCGGCTCGAAGGCGACGCAGGCATCCAGCGTGACGATCCGTCTCGAGGACACGAGCGGACGTGACATCGGCTCGTGCGTCGGCACGCTCGTCGCGCCGAAGCTCGTGCTCACCGCGGGACACTGCGTGGTGACGGCATCGACGTGGACCGTCGAGGGCGCGAGCGGCACGAAGGTGACCGCGTCGCGCGCGGTCACGCCGTGGAAGAAGTTCGACTCCGATCTCTCGCATCCGCAGCATGCGGACGTCGCGCTGCTCGTGCTCGACGATCCCATCGCGATCGCGAAGTACCCGACCGTCGCGACGTCGAAGCTCGCCGAAGGAAGCAAGGCGGTGCGCTTCCATCGCACGTCGTCGAGCGCGGGCTCGCCCGTCGCGAGCGACACGACGGTCGCGAGCGGCAAGGCGAAGGGCTTCCACCTCGCGTACACCGCGGAGGTGCCGAAGGGCGAATGGCTCGACACCGGCGGCGCGGTGCTCGACGCGAAGACCGGCAAGATCCACGGGGTCGTCTCGTCGCAAGGAAAGAAGACGGGCCTCCTCTACATCACGCGCGTCGACGGGTTCGCCGGATGGATCCACGGCGCGATCGAGGACTGCGGCGGCAGCACGGGCTCGCTCGCGCCGCGCGGCTACGGCAGCTCGGGCGGATCGAGCGGCGACTGGGGGAGCAGCGGCGACTGGGGCGGCTACGGCGGCGACGGCAAGAAGATCGACGCCGGACCGCCGCCTCCTCCGCCCTCGACGAGCGACGCCGGCGCGTCGAGCGGCGCGGACGGCGGCGGCGCGAACGGCGGCGGTGGCGGCGGCGGCGGCGCGAACGGCGGACCGGGCGACGACGGCGAGACCGGATCGGGCGCGGGCGGCGGCGACACGTGCCCGCCGAAGCCGTCGTGCAGCGGAGGCGACTGCCCGGGCGCGCCAGGATCGCCGTCCGGCTCTTCGGGATCGGGATCGCCGGGATCATCGAGCGGCGCCGACGAGGAGTTCGAGTGCCAGGGACCGCCGACCTGCCCCGAGGCCGACACCCCGAGCTGCCACGGATCGACCTGCGGTGGCTGCGCCAAGACCGCCGGCTGCGTGGACGACACGATGGACTACGGCGAGTGCGCCTGCAGCGGCGCAAGCACGACCGGCGACCCCGACGGCCTGCGCTGACCTGCGCTGGCACGCACGGCGGAACGACGATTGCGTGGCTCGTGGCGAGGAGAACGCCATGAGCCACGAGATCCACGCCGATTGCATCGAAGCCTGTCACGCTTGCGCTGACGCTTGTGACCATTGCGCGAGCGCCTGCCTCTCCGAGGCGGACGTGAAGCGAATGGCCGAGTGCATCCGCCTCGACATCGACTGCGCGGAGCTCTGCCGGCTCGCCGCCGCGCTGATGGCGCGCGGCAGCCGCTTCGCCAAGGAGATGTGTCGCGTGTGCGCCGTCGCGTGCGAGGCGTGCGCGCGCGAGTGCGAGCGTCACGCGGACATGGAGCATTGCCGCGCGTGCGCCGAGGCGTGCCGCAAGTGCGCCGACGAGTGCCGGCGCATGGCGTCCGAGGCGCAGCCCGCGGTCGCCGGCGCGGGCGTCGCCGCGCACTGACCGCCGTCGCCCCGCTCCCCCCGCGCCTTCGAACCCGAAAATCGTCAGCATGCTGACGTTCTCGAGCGCTTGCGACCCGCGACAGGAGAAAGATCGGTAGGGTAGGTCGGCAAGTCGCCCTGCCGACCCCCCTGCAGATCCGGACGTGCGGATTTCCC
>JBDHVD010000193.1:0-14235 GCA_039809525.1 Labilithrix sp.
GCGGACGAGCGAACCCCGCTGCACCCCGACGTGGTGGTCATCGAGCGCGGCCTGTACGCGCCGCAGAGCATCGGCCGTCGCACGGCGGAGACGCAGGACATCTCGATCGATCAGGTCCGTACGCTCGTGCTCGCGCGTGCCGCGTTCGCGCCGCACGAGGGCCGCGCGAAGGTGTTCATCGTCCGCCGCGCCGAGGAGCTCAGCATCTCCGCGGCCAATGCGCTGCTCAAGACGCTCGAGGAGCCGGGCGCGAAGACGCACTTCATCCTCCTGTCGTCGCAGCCCGAGGCCCTCCTTCCGACGATCCTCTCGCGGACGCTCAAGGTGCGGTTCGCTCCCCTGCCCGACGAGCTCGTCGACGAGCTGCTCGAGGCGCGGGGCATCGAGGCGAAGCGCGCGCGGGAGATCGCGCGCCTCGCGGGCGGCAGCGTGGAGATGGGCGAGGTGCTCGCCGATCCGGACGAGAGCGAGGCGCGCGAGACGTTCGTGAAGCGCGCGCTCGACGCGGTGGCGGCTCCGCCGGTCGACGGCGTGCTCGCGCTCGCGGAGGACGCGAAGAAGGACAAGGGCGCGCTCGCGACGCGCATCGCCGCGCTGGCATCGGCGCTCGCCGAGCGCGCCGCGACGGCGGCGAAGGAGGGCTCGCCCGATGCGGAGGTGCTCGCGAACCGAGGGCGTCACGCGCTCGCTGCGCTCGAGCACCTCGCGGGGAACTCCGCCCCCCAGCTCGTGGTCGAGGCGATGCTGACGCGGATGCGCGCGCTCTGATCTGAATCTGGCGCGCTACTCGAGCGTCGCGCGCCCGGACGGGATCACTTCGAACGCGGACGGATCGAGCTCGAGGCCGCGGTAAGCCCGCGTGACCCCGCTCGTCGCCTTGAGCACGAGGAGCCGCTCGGCTCCCGCCGAGGCGTACTCGGCGACGACGACCGCGTCGCCCACGTCGGGCGCGCCCACGCCGATGCGGCGCGGCCGGAGCGGCAGCCGGCGCGCGCGATCGAAGCGGACGCCTCCGTGCTCGACCGAGCTCGGCGGCTCGCCCGCGACGAGGACCGCGCCGGGATCGAGCGGCTCGAGCCAGAACACCGCGTCCTTCGGCGGCGGCCGCACGTAGATCGCGCAGTCGTGCCCTGCGTCGGGCGCGACGAAGAGCACCGCGACCGGGACCTCCTCGGACAGGACGAGCCCGCCCGCGAGCCACGCCTCTTCGCCGGTGATGCGCATGAGGACGTCACCGAGCTGGCAGGGGAAGCCGTCGAGGACCGTCGCGTTGCCCTCCGGCAGCGCGCGCTTCTTCCTCGCCGGATCGTCGGCCGGCTTCTCCTCGTCGGGCTTGCCGCCGTCCGCCGTCGTGTCGGCGGGCGCGTCGCCGCGACGGCGCGCCATCCACCGGCCCACCATGAGCGCCCCGCTGGTGCCCGCAAGGACGAGTCCAGCGAGGAGCAGGCTCACGGACGAGCCTCCACGGCAGCGCGCGGCGCCCCTCCGAGCGCATGGTGGAACTGGCGGGCACGTTCGGTCACGTCCGCGAGCGTAGCGCCTTCGGGATAGAGATCGCCGATGACCGCGCACGCATCGGCGATCGACGCGAGCTCGCGCGCCGCCGCCAGCGTGATCCCGCCGATGGCGACGAGCGGGATCCCCGCCGCGCGCGCGGCGACGGAGGCCGTGCGCAGGCCGTCGATGCCGACGACCGGATCCGGGTTCGTCTTCGACACGGTCGGGAAGACCGGGCCGTAGGCGACGTAGCGCGGCCGCGACGCGAGCGCGCGCTCGAGCTGCGCGGCGTCGTGCGTCGAGATGCCGACGCCGAGCTGGGGCGCGATCCGGTGCACGAGATCGTACGGCAGGTCCTCCTGCCCGATGTGCACCACCTCGCAGCCCGCGAGCGCCGCGAGGTCGGCGCGGTCGTTCGCGACGAGCGGCACGCCCGCGTTCCGGCAGAGCGGACCGAGCGCGCGCAGGAGGCAGAGGATCTCGCGGGCGGGCCGATCCTTCGCGCGGAGCTGGAGCGCCGCGGGCCGCGCCGCGAGCAGCGCGCGCGCGTAAGCGAGCGGGTCGGCGTTCCGCGTGTCGAGAAGCTTGGTATCGACGATGGCGTAAAGACCCCGCATGGCGACCTCGGCGGAAGCCCCCCGGATCCGAGTGGCCCAGCTACTGACCTCGCGGCCAGACGTCAATCGCCACGGACGGGGCGAGGCGTCCCTTGTCGTCGATCGCGCCGGTCACGGTGACCACGTCACCGCGGCGGAGCTCGTCCCATCCCGTGGCGACCGCCTTCTCGTCGCGCTCGAGGCGGCGCATCCGCACGCGCCTGCCCGCGTCGGTGCACGCGAACAGCTCGGACTTGCCCTTCGTGGGCATCACGTCGGACACCACGCGCAGGCGCAGCGTGCCCGCACGCGTCCGATCCACGAGCTTCGCTCCGTCGCTGCGCAGGACGAGATAGCTGAACGTGAGCCCTTGCCAGCGCAGGCCCGCGGCGCGCGCGAGGGGCACGAGCCAGGAAGGCAGATCGACGGCCACGTCCTCGTGACACCAGTCGCCCTCGCTCGCGAGCGCCGGGCACTCGTGCGCGTGGAGGCACGGCGCGAAGACGGTCACCGGCGCCGGCGCGCCGGCGGCGATCATCCGGTCGCGGACCGCGTGGAGGTGCCGTGTGCGGTCGCGCAGCGCCGGCTCGACGACGACGAGCGTGCCGCCGGGCGCGACCGAGCTCTTCAGGAGATCGGTCAGCAACGTCACGTGTCGATCGACGCGGAGCTCCGGATCGAGCGACGTGTCGAGCTCGCTCAGGACCTGCCCCCCGATCACCAGATCGGCCACCGGAAGCCGCGGCGGCCCACCGCCGAGCCTCGAGGTGCGCGTGGCGACCGAGACCTCGATGCCCGCTGGGCGGGGCGCGGCCGCGGCGATCTGCTCGGCGGCGGAGAGGGCGCGGGCATCGGCGTCGACGAGGAGGGACTCGACCTTGCCCCGCGCGCCCGCCGCCTCGAGCGCCCGGACGACGCCCCAGGTCATGGCACCGAGGCCGGCGCCGACGTCGAGGATGCGGAGCGGCGCGTCCCCGCGGAGCGCGAGGAGCCCGCTCGCGACGAGCTCGCGGACGGCGGCGGCGGCCTTCGGGACGTCGCGCGCGAACGAGAACGCGACGCGGGCCTCGAGCGGGACGGCGTCGTTCGCCGCGCCCGCCCCGGCCGCGCCGGTGTTGTAGGCCTGCGAGAGCTGGGCGAGCTTCGGGGCGAGGCGCGCGACGTCGTCGGTCCTCGGTGCGCCGAGCTTGCCGAGCACGCGGTCGAGCGCCTCGCGCCAGGGGTCCTCGAGCGGGCGCACGAGCGCGAGCGGATCGATGGGGGCGGTCATCGGAAGGCGCCGAACGTAGCGCGGTCGCTCCACGGGCGCCTTGCGCATGCGGCAGGACCGGCGCGTTAATGAGCCTCACGGCCGGCGGGTTGACCGCCGGGCGGTCCGTCAATATAACAATTCATCAGATGGTGAAGTGATGACGCGCGTTCCTCCGGCCAAGACGAACGGCTCCGCGAGCCGGGAAGCATCCCCGGCGAAGGCTCCCGCCCCGCAGGCGCACCGCCATGCGGGTCGCGACGAGACCTGCGGGCCGGACGAGCACGCACGAAGGGCGCGCACGGCGAACCTGAGCGAAGAGCAGCTCGAGCGGGCGGCGGCGATCTTCCGGGCCGCGGGGGACGTCTCCCGGCTCAAGCTCCTGTCGCGGCTGTGCGACGGCGAGTGGTGCGTCACCGAGCTGGCCGAGGCCGCAGGCGTCGGGCTCTCGACGGTCTCGCAGCAGCTCCGGCTGCTCCGCGCCGAGCGCATCGTCGCCCGCCGTCGCGCCGGCAAGCACATCTTCTATTCGCTCGCCGACGCGCACGTGATCGATCTCATCCAGAGCGCGATCGAGCACGCGGCGGAGCCCCATCACGCGCACGACAAGGCCCACGACGGGCACGACGACTGACGAGACCACCCGAGGAGGACGCGATGGCCGAGCACAAGACGCACGACAAGCACGATCACACCCACGGCCCCGGCTGCGGCCACAAGACCGTGGAGCACGAAGGCCATCAGGACTACCTGCACGACGGGCACATGCACCACGTGCACGGCGACCACGTCGACTGTCACAGCCTCGCGGTGGGCGGCGCGAACCCCGCGGACTGCACGCCGAAGCACGCGTGCGGGAGCCACGACCAGGCCCACACCCACGGGAGCGGCTGCGGCCACGACGCGATCGCCCACGGCGACCACACCGACTACGTCGTCGACGGGCACCTGCACCACGCGCACGACGGGCACTGCGACGACCACGGCCCGGTGAAGGTCGCCTGACCGCCCTCGGCGCCGGGACGCGGCGATGAGGAGGTCGCGTCCAAAACGGAGCGGGCCTTCGCGCGCAACGCGCGCGGCGCCTAAACCAGCGCCCCTCCGCCTTGCGTCGCCCAGCTGCCGCCGCCCTGCGTGGCGTCGTTCGAGATTGCGTGCTTCGACATCGGAAACCTCCCCAGGTTTGCGGCGCCGCCTGAGCAACTCTCCTGCCAACGCAGATCTGCGCGAATTGCGCAGCTTCCGAGCCGGGAGTGTCACGATCTGTTGACACTCCGGGCCGAGGGAGTGTCCGCATTCCGGACACGAGGTCGTGCTACACGGCGCCATGCGCACTTCTCTCGGGGTCGTCTTCGGGTGCTTCGCGCTGGCGGGTTGCGGCACGCCCCCGCCCGCTTCCCAGGTGCCGAACGCGCGCGCGGCGCTCGACCGGGTGCACGCCTCGCAGGACTGCGGGCTCGGCATCCAGGCGTCCGCGAAGATCGATCACTTCGGCAAGGGCGGGCGCGTCCGCGGCGATCTCCTGATGTTCGCGGTCTGGCCCGAGCGGCTCCGCATGGACGTCGTCAGCCCCTTCGGCGTCACGCTCGCGACCCTGACGAGCGACGGGACGAAGTTCTCGCTCGCCGACCTCCGCGAGAAGCGCTTCTACTTCGGCCCCGCGAGCGCCTGCAACATCGCGCGCCTGACGACGGTACCGATGCCCGGCCACGTCCTCGTCTCGCTCCTGCGCGGCGAGGCGCCGGTGCTCAAGCACGATGCGGCGAACGCGACGATCGCGTGGAGCGGCCGCGGCTACTACGTCCTCACGATCACCGGGACGCGCAACACGGTGGAGGAGATCCACCTCGTGCCCCACCCGGCGGACTTCGCGCTGCCCTGGGAGAAGCAGCGGATGCGCGTGCTCGACGTGCAGGTGAAGCAGGAGGGCGTCACGCTCTACCACGCGACGCTCGACGAGCATCAGCCCACGGCGATGGCCAAGCCGCGCATCGATCCGGACGGGATCGATCCGCCGGTCTCCCCGAGCGGCCCGATGTGCACCGCGGACTTGCCGCGCAAGATCCACGTCGAGGTGCCGGGCAAGGACGAGGACGTCCGCTTCCGCTACGAGAACGTCGCGTGGAACCCGCCGCTCATCGACGGCCTCTTCACGCAGCCCGTGCCGGGCGGCGTCGAGGTCGTCCGCGTCACCTGCGACAAGGAGTGATCGCGGCGACGATCGGGCCCGGCCGATCGGTGATCAGCCACGGTACGCCCGAGGCCGCGAGCGCCACGGCGCGCGCCTCGTCGTTGACCGTCCACGCGCACGTGCGGAGCCCCACCCGCGAGAGCCGCGCCACGCGCTCGGGGGTCACGAGCGCGTCCTCGAGGTGCGCGGCGACGACGAGCGTGCGCATCGCGAGCGGGAGCGCGGTCGAGGCGCGCTCCATCCGTCGTCCGAGGAGGATCCCGCGCGAGACCTTCGGCGCCAGCGCGGCGCAGGCGAGGACCAGGAACGGATCGAACGACGAGAAGACGACGTGCGAGCGGCGCGCGCGCAGGACCGCGGCGGCGGCGGCCCGGGCGAGGGCGCGGCGGCTCGGGACGTCGGCCTTCAGCTCGACGTTGATCACCTTGCCCGCGAGCAGATCGAGCGCGTCCTCGAGCGTCGCGGTCCCCGGCGGGAGATCGCCCCGGCGCACGCGGTACACGTAGCGCCCGTCGGCGAGCAGCGGATCGTGCCACAGCACCGGCGTGCCGTCGGCGGACATGCGCACGTCGAGCTCGACGCCGTCGGCGCCCTCGCGGATGGCGCGCTCGAACGCGGCGAGCGAGTTCTCCGCGGGCCACCCCTGCCCTCGGCCGCCGCGGTGGCCGAGGACGACGACGGCGCGCGCCGTCAGGTCGCGAGCTCCTCGGCGATCTCGCGCGTCAGCTTCTGCGCGCGCTCGACGTCGTCCGCCGGCAGCGAGATCGCGCCGACGACCGGATGGCCGCCGCCGCCGTGCCGCTCGCAGATCGCCGCGATGTTGTGCTTGCGCGCGATCGGCGCCCACGGGTTGTAGCCGATCGAGAGCTTGCACTTCGACGACGAGCGGCTGAGGAGCACCGAATAGGCGCTCTCCGGCCAGAGCGCGTAGGTCACGAACTTCGCCGCGACGTCCACGATGACGGCGGAGAGGTCCACGACGACGACCGGCCCCACGACCTCGGCGTGCTTCTTCACCAGCTCGACGAACGCCTGCTGCTGCGCGGCGAGCGGCGCATACGCTTCGGAGATGTCGCTCGCGCGCGCGACCTCCTCGACCGGCTGCTCGAGCAGGCGCGGGACCATCGCCTCGAGCCAGGCGTCGTTGCCCTTGTGCTCGGTGACGGTCATCAGGTGGAGGACGGGCTCGGTCCGCGCGACGGCCATCTCGGCGCTCGGGAACGCCGCCGAGTCGATCATGTCCGCCCAGCGCACGAGCTCCTCGGTCGCGCTCGTGTCCATCCCGAAGCGCTGCCGCCCGATGTCGGCGATGAGCTTGGTGCACGACCCGTAGCCGCCGTCGTGGAACATGCGCCGCCCGCCGGGCACGTCCTCGCGCGCGTGCGCGTCGTAGGTGAGCTTGTCCTCCTTCGCCGGGAAGGCGCTCACGTGGTGATCGAAGTACCAGGTGAGCTTCGGCGAGGCGGAGAAGCGGAAATCGAGGATGGCGTTCTCGTCGCCGTCGAGCGTCGCGGGATCGACGCCGTTCTGACCTGGTCCGTAGCCCATCGCCCGGTACTTGAAGGTCAGGTCCGCGCCGGGATGCAGGTGGCGCATCAGGCGCGTGAACATCACCGCCGAGCAGAGTCCGTCGAAGCAGTGCCCGTGGGTGGCGACGACGACGCGAGGCATGGCACCCGGGCTTAGCATGCCTGCAGCGGGTCGCGATACTCTCTGTCCCCTCCCCGTGCGGATCCACCACGTCGCCTTCCGTACCGACGACCTCGACGCGCTCGAGCACTTCTACGCGCGCGTGCTCGGGCTCCAGGTCATCCGGCGCAGCCCCGGGCGCAGCCTCTGGCTCGACGCCGGGGGATCGATCCTCATGCTCGAACGTTGCGCCGACGGCGAGCCGGCGATCCCCGACGACGCGATGGAGCTCGTCGCGTTCGCCATCGCGGCCAAGGACCGCGAGGAGGTGGCGGCACGTCTCGCGAGCGCCGGCCTGCGCATCGAGGCACGCACCGCGTACACGCTCTACGTGCGCGATCCGGACGGACGGCGGATCGGGCTCTCCTCGTACCCCGACGAGCTCGAATGAAGGGCGCGGGCGCCGCGCTCCCCGCCGTCGCGCTGCTCGCGGTCTGCGCATGCGGAGGCGGCGTCCAGCGCGCGACGGTGCTCGCCGAGCCGAAGGCGATCGCGCGCGGCCCCGCCGCCGGCGAGGTCGCGCACCGGTGGGCGGTCGTCCCGGGCCAGTCGACGTTCGACGTGGTCGGCGTCGACGTCATGGGCGGCCACCACCCCATCGGCTTCGACCACTGGAAGGCGACGGTCATCACCGGCACGAAGAGCAAGCTGTTCGTCGAGGTGGACATGACGTCCGCGCGCGGCGAGTCCGAGCTCGTCACGCGCCTGCTCAAGGTCGACCTCCTCGACGTCGAGCGCTACCCGCGCGCGACGCTCGAGGGGACGATCGAGGACGGCGTGGTCGAGGGCAACGCGACGATCCACGGCGTCACCAAGGGGCTCCGCTTCCGCGGCGTCCTCCAGCGCGAGGGCGACACGTACCGCTTCGTCGCGCGCTTCCGCATCTCGCGCGACGTCTTCGGCATCCACGCGAAGGCCTCGTGGGACGGCCTGATCGAGGACGACGTCCACATCCACGTCGATGCGCGCGCCCGTGAGGAGCGCGTGACCGCCGAGGCCGTGCCAGGCGACTGAATCAGGTCTGGGCGTCGAGCCTGGACGGTCCCGTTTTCATGCCGAGGATGGCGGCCGAGACGAGTGCCTCGCCGAGCGCACGCGCCTTCTCGATGCGAGCGCGCGCCTTCCGACCGAGTCGGCGATCGTCCGTCGCCGCCCAGAGCAGCACGTGGGTGTCGAGGAGGATCAAGGAGACCGCCTGCGAGCTCGACGCGGGATCGCAGGCTCTTGCGGGCCCCACGCGACCTCGATGGGCGAGACGACGTCACCCGTGATCTCGACCCGCCCTTTCAAACGCGATGCGGGACGTGCACGCCCTTCTCTTCGGCGCACGCGATCGCCTCTTCGTAGCCCGCGTCGGTATGGCGGATGACGCCCATGCCCGGATCGCTCGTGAGCACGCGCTCGAGGCGCTTCGCGGCTTCGGGCGTGCCGTCGGCGACGATGACCATGCCGGCGTGCAGGCTCATGCCCATGCCGACGCCGCCGCCGTGATGGAACGACACCCAGCTCGCGCCGCCCGCGGTGTTCACGAGCGCGTTCAGGATCGCCCAGTCGGCGATCGCGTCCGAGCCGTCCTTCATCGCCTCGGTCTCGCGGTTGGGCGACGCGACCGAGCCGCAGTCGAGGTGATCGCGGCCGATGACGATCGGCGCCTTCACCTTGCCGGTGCGAACGAGCTCGTTGAACGCGAGGCCGACCTTCGCGCGATCGCCGTAGCCGAGCCAGCAGATGCGCGACGGCAGGCCCTGGAACTTCACGCGCTCCTTCGCGAGCTCGATCCACCGCCGCAGGTCGGGATCGTTCGGCACCGCGTCGAGCACCGCCTGATCGGTCGCGTCGATGTCGGCGGGATCGCCCGAGAGCGCGACCCAGCGGAACGGCCCCTTGCCCACGCAGAAGAGCGGGCGGATGTACGCGGGCACGAAGCCCGGGATGTCGAACGCCTTCGCGCATCCCGCTTCCTTCGCGCACGCGCGGATGTTGTTGCCGTAGTCGAAGACCTCGGCGCCCTTCCGCTGCATGACGAGCATCGCCTCGACCTCCTCGGCCATGCTCGCCTTCGCCTTCTCGACGTAGGCCTCGGGGTCTTCCTTGCGGAGCTCGGCGGCCTCCGCGAGGCTGAAGCCCATGGGGACGTAGCCGACGAGCGGATCGTGCGCCGCCGTCTGCTCGGTGACGAGATCGGGGATCACGCCGCGCTTGACGAGCTCGGGGAACACCTCGGCCGCGTTGCCGAGCAGGCCGATGCTGACCGGCTTGTCCTCCTTCTTGGCGCGCTCGAGGCGGGCGAGCGCCTGATCGAGATCGTCGAAGCGCTCGTCGACGTAGCGCGTCTCGAGGCGCTTCTGGATGCGCGACGGATCGACCTCCACCGCCAGGCACGACAACCCGGCCATCGTGGCCGCGAGCGGCTGCGCGCCGCCCATGCCGCCGAGCCCGGCGGTGAGCACCCAGAAGTGCCCCTGCTTCTTCGAGCGCGCGGCGTACGCCTTCCGCGCCGCCACGAACGTCTCGTAGGTGCCCTGGAGGATGCCCTGCGTGCCGATGTAGATCCACGAGCCGGCCGTCATCTGGCCGAACATGATGAGGCCCTTCTTCTCGAGCTCGCGGAAGTGCTCCCAGTTGGCCCACTTGCCGACGAGGTTCGAGTTCGCGATGAGCACGCGGGGCGCATCCGGGTGCGTCTTGAAGCGGCCGACCGCCTTGCCCGACTGCACGAGGAGGGTCTCGTCGTTCTCGAGCTCCTTCAGCTCGCGGAGGATGACGTCGAAGGCCTCCCACGAGCGGGCGGCCTTGCCCGTGCCGCCGTAGACGACGAGGTCCTCGGGGCGCTCCGCCACCTCGGGATCGAGGTTGTTCTGGATCATGCGGAAGGCGGCCTCCTGGACCCAGCCCTTGCAGTTCAGCGTCGACCCACGCGGAGCGTTCACGGTTCGCGATGCCATGGCGCCGAACCGCTTAGCGCGGATCGCGCCCGGCGTCATTTCGACCACGAAACGACGCAAGGGCGGCCGCTCCCGGAGGAACGCGCCGCCCTCGCGCACGACGGATCGGATGCGCCGCTCAGTTCCCGGCCTGGGTCCCGTTCGCGCTCATGCCGCCCTGCTGCATGCCCATCATGGGCATCTGCTCCTGCGCGAACGCGCGGACCGCGTTCGCGACCTCGTCGCGGAGCTCGGTGCGCATGCGCTCGCGGAGGGCATCGGTCACCCGCTCGCGGAGCCCCTCGTCGATGCGCTCGCGGACCTGCTGCGCGAGGCGCGTCGGATCCTTGATGCCCTGCTCGCCGGCCGCCGAGCGGACCGCCTCGACGACGCGCTCGCGGAGGCCCTCGAGCACGCGCTCGCGCACGCGCTCGGCGACCTTCTCCGGCAGCTCGTCGGACACGCGCTCGCGGATCCGCTCGCCGAGCCGCTCGAAGACCATCGTGCCGAACGGTCCCATCTGTCCGCCGGTCGTCATCTGGCCGCCCATCTGGCCGCCCATCTGGCCTCCCCACGTCTGCCCGCCGCCCATCGACGGCATGCCCCAGCCGGGCGTCCAGGCGTTCGACATCATCGCGCTCCGCACGCCCTCGGCGACGCGCTCGCGCAGGAGGTGACCGAGCCGCTCGCCGAGGCCGTCCTCGATGCGCTCGCGCGCGCCCTGGAGGATGCGCTCCTTGATGGCGTCGGTGAGCCGCCGCTGCAGCATCTCGATGCCGCCGCCCATCTCGCCCTGGCTCACCGCCATCCGGATGCCCTCGGCGATGCGATGACGCATCCCCTCGAGGAGCCGCTCGCGGATCGCGCTCGACAGGCGCTCGCTCACGACCCGCTCGACCAGACGCTCGCGGACCTCGGCGGCGATGCGGTCGGCCATCGGGTGACCCTCGCCGACGATGCCGCGCACCGCGGTGACGACGCGCGTGCGGAGCTCGTCGCGCAGGCGGTCGCGCAGCTCGTCCTGGAGCTCCTCGCGGAGACGCGCCTCGACCTGCTCGCGCACGTTCTCGACGATCCGCTCCACGTGCATGCCGCCGTACGCCTGCACGAGGCTCGTGCGCACGCCGTTCCTGATCGCTTCACGGACCGTCTCGCCGATCCGCTCGTGGAGCGCGTCGGCGATGCGCGAACGGAGCTCCTCCTTGATGCGCGCGTGGACCGCGTCCGAGATCCGATCGGCCATCTGTCCTCCCCCGAAACCGCCGCCGAAGCCGCCCTGCATGCCCTGGCCGAAGCCGCCGAACATGCCCTGGCCCTGCATCGCGCCGAAGCCACCCTGTCCGAGGAACTGCTGAATGCGCTCGTTGAGCCGCTGCGTCTCCTGGTAATCCAAGTACTCGCTTCCCATCTCGGTTCTCTCTTTCTGACGGGTTCCGCCCCCTGGGGCCTCAACCGGCGGGCGCGCGTGAGCACGCGGTGGGCCATCGCGCCGGGCCGTCGCGCCGAGGTGGGTCGGTGCGAGAGAATCGGCGCGGACCGTCGTCGTCGTTCACGTGGCCGAACGACACGTCGTGCCGAGATGCGTGGCGCCTTTGGAGCGACGCAAACGGTGCGCGCGCGAGGCCCGGGCACGCGCGTTGCGATTCCGTCCCGCGTGAGCGCGGTCAGCACCTCGGATCTCGAGCACGGCGCGGCGGAAGGCGAGCGTGAGCACGAACGCCAGGATCGCGAAGAGACGCTCTCGGTCGCGGCGACCTCCCTCGCCGCGGTGGCGACCGCATGGTCTGCGTTCCAGGCGGCGACGTGGAGCGGGCGGCAGACGTTCGCGCTCCTCCACGCGACGAAGCTGCGGCAGCTCTCGAGCGAGGCGCGCCTCGAGGGTGATCAGCAGCAGCACCTCGACGCGAGCTTGTTCGTCACCTGGGCGGGCGCCTACGCGCATCACGACGAACGGTTTGCGCAGTTCCTCTACGACCGCTTCCCTCCCCGCCTCAAGACCGCGACCGACGCGTGGCTCGCGACGAAGCCGCTCGAGTCGAAGGACGCGCCGCCGCATCCGCTGCTGATGCGGGAGTACCGGCTCGAGGCGCATCAGCGCGCGGCGACGCTCGCGCAGGAGGCGGACGATGCGATCGAAGGCGGCCATCACGCGAACGTCGAGTCCGATACGTACGTGCTCGGCACGGTCGTGTTCGCGACGATCATCCTGCTCGCGAGCCTCGGCGCGCGGCTGCGTCGACCGCACGCCAGGCGCGTGATGCTCGTCGTCAGCCTCCTCGCGCTCCTGCTCGCGACGGGATGGCTCGCGTTCCGGCCGGTCGCGTGGATCGGATGACGAGCGACGGCGCTCCAGCGGCATGCCGCCGTGACGGTGCAGAACGGTCTCGTCGAGAGCTTCGGCCCCGGTGCCCGATGAAGGCGGAGCGAAGGTTCGTCATCGTCCTCACGGCACACACGCTGCACCCGTCTCTTTGCGACTGGGAGGTTCCGATGAAGAAGCACGCCAGGACCGTCATCCTTCTCCTCGCCGTCGGCGCGATCGCCGCGACGACCGCCTGCGACGACTCCGACGTCGGCGTCGTGCGCCAGAGCTGGACGATCGAGGGCCGGACGGAGCCGCAGTCGTGCACGGCGGTCAACGCCGCGCAGATGCGCCTCGTCGCGATCGACCCGTTCGGCGTCGTGCGGGGCACCGAGTTCACGTCGTGCACGAGCTTCCAGGGCACGCTCCGCCTCATCCCCGGCGTCTACTCGATCGCCGCGACGTTCCTCTCGGCGGACGGCCGCGCGGTGAGCCGCACGCTCACGCGCGACGGCGTCTCCGTCGTCGACGACGAGGACACGGATTACACCGTCGACTTCCCGCTCTCGGTGTTCCTCGGCCAGCCATGAGCGCGCTCAGGGCGCGAGCGCGAAGTCGGACGTCCCCGGCTCGCTCAGGTACCAGCGCACGTCCGCGACCGCGTAGGGTCCGGCGCCCGCGGTGCGCGGATCGAGCGGGGTGATCGCGTCGAGCACCAGCGCGAGATAGCGATCGGTCGGCACGTGGTGCAGGAGGACGACGCCGCCGCGCTCCACCGGTCCGACCGACGGATGCGACCAGTCGAGCGTGGACGCATCGCGGATGTCCTGCACGCGCGCGACGCCGGAGGCGAACGCCACCTGCGTGTCGCTCCGCCCCTGCACGGCGTCGGAGTAGAAGTAGCCGCTCCCCCCGCCGCCGGTGCTCGCGATCGACCAGAAGGCGGCGAGGCCCGACGCGGGCTCCGCGCCGACGGCGACCGACGCGTGATCACCGTCGACGGTGACGACGAGATGCGCCGTCGCCTCGGGCCATCGCTCGACGCGGCCGCTCTGCACCGGCATCGCGGCGGTGGCCGCGCGCGACGCGGAGGTGGGCGGGTCGGCGACCGAGGCGCAACCGGCGAGCACGAACGCGAGGATGAGCTTGGACGACGGGTACTGCATGAGGCCCGGGATGCTAGCCCACGCCGGACGGTGAGCCGTCACTTCGAGGCGCGGAGCGCCTTCTCCACGCGCGCGTCGCCCGCGTCCTCGGCGACGGCCTCGAGCGCGTCGCGCAGCCGGTCGTCGGCCACGGCGTCGGCCGCGACGCGGATCTTTTCGGGGGGCTCGCCCGCGATCCGGAGCGCGACCGCAGCTCCGACGCGCTGCTCCGGCGTCGCGCGGGAGCTCCGGAGCACGGCAGCCGCGACGTCGACGGTGGTCGCGGTGCTGCGATACCCGCCCTGCTCCATCCTCGCGCGAAGGCGCTCGCGCCATTCGGCGAGCGAGGTCCCTTCGCGCGCGAACGTCGCGAGCGCGTCGTCGGAGGCGTTCACCGGCGCGGCTCGTTCGAGCACGAGGCGGCGCACCGCGTCGGCGCGCTCCTCGTCGACGAGGAGCGTCCCGAGCGGCAGCGCCCCGGTCGCCTCCACGTCCCGCCGCGGGATGACCTTTCGCCGGAGGCCCCCCTCGATCACCACGGCGTCCTCGCCCACCACCACCTCCGGGGGACGCGCGAGGCGCCGGAGCAGCAGGTACACGCCCGCGGTGACGAGCGGCCAGAGGCCCATGTGCGCGAGCTGC
>JBDHVD010000194.1:0-14099 GCA_039809525.1 Labilithrix sp.
CGAGCTCGTCTCGCGCGGCTACCAGCGCGTCACCCGCGACGCGCAGCCCGACCTCGGCGTGTCGGTGCTCGCCGTCGTCCGGCAGAACGCGGTCGTCCCCTACGGCGCGTGGTGGGGGTTCGGATCGGCCTCCGGAGCGTTCTGGGGGTACAGCGGCGCGTCGTTCAGCACCGGCATCACGACCAGCGGGCTCGCGCTCTGGACGAGCGGCGCGCTCGTCATCGAGCTCTACGATCTGCGCGCGCCGCGCGGGAGCACCGCGACCTCTCCCGCGGTCCCGCCGGCGACGCGGCCGCTCGCGGTCGCGCCCGATGCCGGCGCGACGACCATCCCCGTCGTCTGGGCGGCGTTCATCTACGGGGTCATCGGCGGCGGCCTCGGCGCGACGCTGGAGGCGCCGCCGGTCGCGCCCATCCAGCAGGCGTTCGCGCAGTCGCCGTACCTGAAGACGCCCTGAACCTGGCCACGGAGATCCCATGATGCGCCCGTCCGTCCTCGTCCGGATCCTCCTGCCGCTCGCGGTGCTCGTCACGAGCGCGACGGCGCGCGCCGATCGCGAGATCGGGCTCGGCCTCGAGTACGACCCGCGCATGCCGATCGGCAGCCTCCGGGACATCGTCCCGACCGCCGGGATCATGGGCGTGCAGGGCAAGTGGGAGTACTACGCGGTCCCCGACCGGCTCGCGCTCGGCTTCGGCGTCCAGTACCACTACTTCCAGCAGGGCAACGAGACGCGCACGGTCGACTTCCAGAACGGCGCCGCGACCGCGCAGTTCACGCGCTACGCGTACTTCTTCTCGCTCCTGCCGAGCGCCCGATGGTTCCCCTGGGGGTCGAACCTGCGGACCGTCCGCCCGTTTGCCGAGATCGGCGCGGGGATCACCAGCGCGACCGGCGCGGTCCTCGCGTCGGACCTCTCGCGGCGCTCGAACGAGGGCGGGTTCATCGTGCAGCCGGCGCTCGGCATGCTGTGGGCGCTCTACTCGCACGAGGCGAGCTCGAGCTGGGCGGCGGGCGCCGCGGAGGCGACGCCGTGGATCAAGACGCGGAGGCGCGAGTCGATGTTCGCCGTCTCCGCGAGCGTCGCGTGGGCGTACACCACCGCGGACGTCCTCACGGCGAACAACGTCAACTACGTCGGCATCCAGCTCGGTGTGTATTCGAAGCTATGAGGCGAGCGGCGCTGGCGTCCGGCGTCGCGGCGGTCGTGATCGCCGTCGCGTTCGCGTGCACGGGGTCGCGCCGCGTCACCACCGCGCGCCCGTCGAGCGCGCAGCTGACCGCGGCGGGATCGCCGTCGCTCCGCACCGTCGACAACGCGGGCTGGGTCGATCCTGGCGGACGGACGCGGCAGATGAGCCAGGGCGCGGCGCCTTCTCCGGTCGGGACGGGCGATCCGGTCGCGCCGGCGGAGCACGAGCGGCCGACCGGTCCGCCCGTCCCCGCGCCCGCGCCTTCGGCGGCGGCACCGACGCCGGCGTCGGACGACGTCACCGAGCTCGTCGCCCGCGCATCGCGCGCCCTGTGCGATCGCGAGATCGCCTGCGGGCGCATCGGCCCGGGCAGGGCGTTCGAGTCGGAGGAGGCATGCACCGCCGCGAAGCGCGAGCGCGTCCGGAGCGTGCTCGACGCCGCGTCGTGCAAGGAGATCCGCGGCGATCACGTCAGCGCGTGCCTCACCGCGATCCGGAGGGCGCCGTGCGGCCCGCCGTCGTCGGTCCTCGCGCCGCCGAGCGCGTGCACCGACGCCGCCCTCTGCGGCCCTTCTGCGCGCGACTGACCGCTCGGGCTCGCATCGTGCCCGCGGGTATTTGCAGAATGCATCACCGCTTCGCCACCGACCGCCCGCTCGTGGTCGTGCTGCCGCCGATGTCGAAGCGGCCCTGCACGCCCGCGAAGATGAACGTGCTCAGGCGCGGATCCGAGATGTACGTGGGCAGATCGTCGCCGTCCTGGAACAGGAACATCGTCGCGTCCGCGCCGATCATCGGACCGAACGCCACGTGGGCGTCGGCGCGGAGATCGAGACCGGCCCGCACGCGCGCGAGCTGCCATCCGTGCGAGAGCAGCGTGGGGCCGATCGACGGATCCTCCCAGAGGAAGCGATAGCCCGCGCCGATCTCGACCCACGGATCGACGCGACTCACGGGCGAGAAGTGGTACTGCGCGGCGATCGACGTGGTGAAGCCGCGCGCCCCGCTCCCTGCGCGCTCGGGGGTGAGCTCCTGGTACTCGCCCGCCCACGACACGGACCATCGCGGATCGATCCGGTAGCCGACGCCGAGATCGATCCCGAGACCGCCGGTCGCGACGGACGGCATCCCCACGCCGCTCTTCAGGCTGCCGAAGCCCTGCGTGTAGCCGCTGCCGATCGTGAGCTCCACCGCGTTCTCGGCCGCGGGGATCACCTTGCGTGCCGTCGGTTGCTCGCGCTCCGGCATGGTGTATCCGCGCGCGGGCGGATAGAGCGTCGGATGCTCCTCGGGCGGCTGCGCTCCGGCGAGCGAGGTCGCGGTCAACGCGCCGAGCACGAGAGCGGAGGAGGCGAGCTTCATGTCCGACCCCGGTCGCATGCCTCGTGCCCCGTGCGGCTCGCGCACGATGAGCTCGTTCTCGTGGCGCCGAACGTGCACCGCGACGGGCGGGTGAGCTACGGGATCTTCGCCGTCGCGATCGGGGTCGCCTTCTTCGTCGCCATCCTCGCGGTGATGGAGATCGGCCGGCGGCTCGGGCTGCGCCGGAAGGCGCAGGACCCCGAGGGCGGTCTCGCCGGGACGGGCGCGGTGGACGGCGCGGTCTTCACGCTGCTCGGCCTGCTCGTCGCCTTCACGTTCTCCGGAGCCGCGGACCGCTTCGACACCAGGAGGCATCTCGTCGTCGAGGAGACGAACGCGATCGGCACCGCGTACCTCCGGATCGATCTCCTGCCGCCGAGCGCGCAGCCGGCGATGCGCGACCTGTTCCGTCGGTACGTCGACGCGCGCATCGAGACCTACCGGCGGCTGCCCGACATCGAGGGCGCGACCGCCGAGATCGAGCGCTCGAAGGTGCTGCAGCGCGAGATCTGGACGGACGCGGTCGCGGCCGGGGCGATGCCGGACGCGCGTCCGCCGGCTTCGCTCCTGCTCCTCCCGGCGCTCAACGCGATGATCGACATCAGCACCACGCGCATGCTCGCCGTCCAGATGCACCCGCCGGCGATCATCTACGCGCTGCTCTTCGTCCTCGCGCTCGCCGGCGCGCTGCTCGCCGGTCACGCGATGGCGGCGGCGAAGCGGCGGAGCGCCCTCCACGTGATCGGCTTCGCGGCCGCGACGGCGATCGCGGTCTACGTGATCATCGACCTCGAGCTGCCGCGTCTCGGCTTCATCCGGGTCGAGGCCTTCGATCGGGCGCTCGTCGAGCTTCGCGAGAGCATGCGTTGACCCGCCGCTCGGACGTCGGGGGACGCACCTTCCTCGTCGTCGCGCATCGCACGCCTGCGCACACGCGCGCGACGGATTTCGAAGCATCGAGGCGCTCGTCCCGTCTAACCTCCGAAAGCTCACTTCCGGAGGCATGCGATGGCGGCTCGAAAGGTCTTCTCGGCGATGTTCGTGGTGGCGGCGGCGGCGGCGGCTCTCCCCGCGAGCGCAGATGCGCCGTTCGGACCCGTGAGCGAGCGCACGTTCCACTGGAAGCCCGGCACGTCGATCGAGAGGGCGGGCGCGGAGTGCCAGAGCAACTCCGACTGGCTCATCATCCGCGGTCCCGGCGTCGCGAACGTGAAGTCGGTCGACGTCACGCCGCGCACCCAGTTCTGGGACAAGCAGACGTTCCCCTCGAGCTCCTGCGTCGCGCCCGATTGCTACCAGCTGTTCGTGAAGGTCACGGACAAGGACGCGCCCGGCACGCGCACCGTCACCCTCACCTCGAAGGACGGGCGGAAGGTCACGACGACCTTCGACGTCGCCGAGAACGCGGGCCGCTGCGACTACCCGAAGGGGAAGAAGTAAGCGGGACGTCCCGGCCGCGGCCTTTCGCCACTCGGCGCAGGCGGCCCGTGCGCCCGCGTCTCACCGATCGGCCGTGTCCGCGGCGCCCGTGCCCACGCGTGTGCGGACTCCGCCGCAGCCGAGCCGTGCGCGGGTCTTGCTGTGCTGGCGAGCATGGGATCCGCAGCACGTGGTTCGGTGATCGCATGCCTCCTCGCGTTCGCCGTCGGTTGCGACATGGAGGCGGTGCTGACCGGGGACGCGACGGACCCCGGCGGCGGCGACGTCGTGAAGAACCGCGCCGACGGCGAGACGTGCAGCGCCGACGTCGAGTGCACGAACCGCTGGTGCAAGGGCGGCGTCTGCACCAAGCCTCGCCCCGACGACGGGGTGAAGAACGGCGACGAGTCCGACGTCGACTGCGGCGGGACGATCACCGGCGCGCCGCCGTGCGCGGTGGGCAAGGGATGCGCGGACGACGGCGACTGCACCTCGCGCGCGTGCGACTACAAGAAGACCTGCGTCGCGCGCCCGAGCTGCAAGATCCACATGGGCGGCGACACGTGCGGGCCCGGCGAGCACGACGATCCGGCCAACCAGAACGAGAGCTGCTGCCGCTCGATCGATCTGCCGGCGCCCGACGGCACGATCGAGCTCGACAAGTACACGATCACCGCCGGCCGCATGCGCGTGTTCCTCGAGTCGATCGGCGGCAACGTCCGTGCGTTCGTGAAGAAGAGCCCGCCGCCGGGCTGGGATCCGATCTGGGACGACTTCGTGCCCACCGGATGGGACGTCGATCCGAAGGACGAGGCGAAGGGCGGGCTCGCGGGCGTGCACTCGAGCGTCTGGCACCAGCTCGGATCGACGGCGCTCACCGATCGCGTCGGGCACAACGGCAAGCCCTTCCAGTACGGCTGCTTCCTGAGCGGCTACGGCACGCACACCTACTGGATGCCCGACGACGTGCAGAAGGACGTGCTCCAGGACATCCCGCACCGCTTCTCGAAGGACATCCTCGACTCGAAGTCCCTCAACTGCGTCACGTCGCTGATGCTGCGCGCGTTCTGTCACTGGGACTGGCCGGGCTCGACGCTGCCGACGTACGCGCAGTACCGCTTCGCCTACGACGGCGGCGATCCCGACAACCACTACTATCCGTGGGGCAACGGCCCGGCGCCGCTCGGCTACCGCACGCTCGAGCACGAGGTGCAGACCGACGAGAACGGCAATCCGATGACGTTCATCCCGTACGGGGGCGACGGCCGCGGCACCTCGTTCGACTTCGCGAACTGGGGCCAGAGCTACACGTATCCGAAGGAGACGAGCTATCCGGACATGACCCCGCACATCGCCGCGCCGGGGCGGTATCCGAAGGGCAACGGCCCCTTCGGGCACGCGGACATCGGCGGCAACGTCTTCGATCTCACGTCGACGATGACGGGCGAGGACGGCATGCACCCGGACGACCGCGAGGTCGCGTGGGGACGCAACGGCTCGTACGGCGGACACGACCTGCCGTTCGCGGAGTACGACAAGCCGTGGGTGGCGGTGACGATGCGGAAGTACGGCTTCGCCGGCGGCCGCTGCGCCAAGGCGAAGTAGGCGAAGGCGATCAGTCCTCGCCGGTGAGCGAGGTCGCGCGCTTCACGATGTCGCGGATCTTGTCGTTCGAGACGCCCGCGGCCTTGCCCACCGCCTTGATGAGGTCCGCCTCGGACTTCGCCACGCCCTTCGTGGCGCGCGCCACGAGCGCGGCGACGAAGAGACCGGCCTCGCCCTGGCCGAGCTCCTTGAGCGTCTTGCCCACGCGCTCGGCGCACGCCTCGACGCCCTCCTTCTCGGCGCGCTGCTCGCACTCGTCGACGAGCGCCTCGGTCTCCCACTCGATCACGAGCCCCTTGCTCAGGAGCTCCACCGCCTTGACGAGGACGTCGCGCTCGGTCGCGTCGACGCCGCCGTCCGCACGGGCGGTGAGATAACCGGCTTCGACCGCCGCCTTGAACACGTCGCCCTGGCGCGGGACCGCGAGCTCCTTCTTGATCTCGTCGGCGTGGTCCTCGAGGCTCATCTTCTTGGACATGGGAGCGCCAGGATCGCCTAGATCTCGGACGCATGGAAGCGGGGACGCGCGGGGCGCTTTTCGCGGGGACTCTGGCGGCGATCGCGCTCTCGTGGGCGGCGCCCGCCGCGGCGGCCGATGACGACGCATCGGCCGAACCGGATCGGGCATCCGAGCGGGCGCTCGATCTCGGAGGGGTGACGCTCGCGCTGCGGCGGGTGCCGAAGGGCACGTTCACGCAGGGCTCGCCGGCCACCGAGATCGGACGCGAGAGCGACGAGACGCAGCGGCCGGTGACGATCACGCGCGAGCTGTGGATGGGGACGTTCCCCGTCACGCGCGGACAGTTCGCGCGCTTCGCGACGGACACGCGCTACGTGACCGAGGCGGAGAAGGGACAGAGCGGCGGCTTCGGCTGGGACGGCAAGCAGCTCGTCCAGAAGAAGGAGTTCACCTGGCGGAATCCCGGGTTCGCGCAGACCGACGACGATCCCGTCGTGCTCGTCACGTTCGGCGACGCGAACGCGTTCGTCGCCTGGGCCTCGCGCAAGACCGGCGAGCGCGTACGCCTGCCGACCGAGGCGGAGTGGGAGTACGCCGCGCGCGCCGGCACGACGACGCCCTGGTACGCGGGCAAGTCGGAGGACGACGCGCTCGCGAGCGGATGGCTCAAGCCCAACGCCGGCGGCGGCACGCATCCGGTCGGGCGGAAGGCGCCGAACGCCTTCGGCCTCTTCGACACGAGCGGCAACGTCTACGAGTGGTGCCGCGACGTGTACGCGCCGTATCCGCCGGGCCCGGCCGCCGATCCGGAGAGCACGCGCGCGGCGGCGGGCGAGCCCGAGCGCCGCGTGCTCCGCGGCGGCTCGTGGCTCAAGGATCCGAAGCGCGCCCGCAGCGCCGCGCGCTACCGGAACACGCCCGGCAGCCGCAACGCGGACAACGGCTTCCGCGTCGTCGTCGCCCCCGACGACGCGCTCGTCCCCGGCGGCTTCGGCGGCGGGGGCGATCCGCTGTCGAACCCGGCTCCGCCCGTCGGCCTCTCGGGGACGCCCGTCTCTCCGGGCGGGGCCGCGCCGCCGTCGACGGCCGCAACCGCGCGCGCCGCCCGATCGGGCGAGTCGTCCTCCGGTTGGCTGCTCGTCGCCGCCGCCGCCGCGGCCGCCGGCGCGGTCGTCGCCTGGCTCTTCGCGCGGCGCAAGAAGGGCACGCACACCTCGCCGTCGGGCGTCACGACGCGTCCGGGCACCGACGGCTTCTTCGTGCGCGCGCCGAACGTGCCGGCGGGATCGCGCGTGCGCTGGTCGGCCATGGTGAACGGCGTCGAGGTGTCGGACGTCGTCCCGCTCGACGGCGGCGACGAGACGTTCGTGTACACGGGCGGCACCCCGAGCGCGATCCAGATCGTCGAGCTCGTGCTCGCGTCGGGCACGCAGGGCTATCGCGGGCCGGCCCCCGCCGAGCGGCCCTCGCGCGACACGTCCCGGCGCGCGGCGGTCGTCGCGGCCGAGACGCAGCGCGACGACTCGCCGTTCCTCGGATCGCCGCGTGCGTACTGAGGCGATCGTCTGGGACGCCTCGTCGCCGCTCCTCGTCGAGCGGACCCGGCGTGCGCTCCGCGACGTCGATCTCGTCCTCGCGGCGGACGACGCGTCGCTCGTCGCGCGCCTCACGCGCAGCGATCGCGGAGCGCTCCTCGTGCGCGCCGGCGCCTGGCCGCTCGGCGACCTCCGCGTCCCGCCGCCGAGCGCCACGGGCAAGCCGCTCCTCGCCCTCGGAGCGGGCGGCCACAGCCTCTTCGTCGAGCGGCCGCGCGATCTCGCGCGCGCGATCGAGCGCGAAGGCGATCTCGAGCGCGCCGTGCGCGCGCTCTCCGAGAGCAGCCGCGTCCGCGCCGTGCGCGTCCATGCGCTCGACGCCGACTGGTCCGGGAACATCCGCGCGGTCGTCGCGGTCACCACGCTGCATCGCGGGGGTGCGGAGCGCGTGGTGCTCGATCTCGTCGCCGGGCTCCGCGCGCGGGGTCACGCGATCGTCCTCGCGGTGCTCGATCGGCCCTCGCGCGCGACGTTCGCGGCGCCGGAGGGCACCGTCTTCCTGCACGAGCGCGCGAGCGGACGTGCCGCGCGCATCGACGCGCTCCTCGAGCTCGCCCGCGCGCACGCGGCCGACGCGATCCACGCGCACCTCCTCGACGGCGACGAGATCGCCCGCCTCGCGAAGGGCGAGGTGCCGGTGGTGGTGACCGCGCACAACGCGCCCGAGGGCTGGCCCGCGAGGCTCATCGAAGGCTCGCGCGACGCCGCGCTCGTCGTCGGATGCAGCCGCGACGTGTCGCGCGCGCTCGAGGACGCGGGCATCGCCGCGCCGGTGCGGACGATCTGGAACGGCGTGTCGCCCGGGCGAGGGCCGCGCACGCCGAGCCCGGGCGATGCGCTCGTCCTCCTCGCGGTCGCGAACCATCGCCCGCAGAAGCGCCTCGAGCGCCTCCCTGCGATCGTCGCCGAGCTCCGCGACCGGGGCGTCGCCTCCGAGCTCGTGCTGGTCGGCGAGCCGGTGAAGAGCGACGACACGGCCACGCGCATCGCGGCGGCGGTGGAGGCCGAGGCCGCGCGTCTCGGCGTGCGCGATGCCGTGCGGTTCGCCGGATCGAGCCCCGACGTCCGGCCGCTGTACCGCTCCGCCGACGTCGTCGTGTCCGCGAGCGCGTTCGAGGGCCTCAGCCTCGTGCACCTCGAGGCGCTCGCCGAGGGCACGCCGCTCGTCAGCACGCGCGTGTCGGGCGCGACGGAGATCGCGGCGAAGCACCCGCATGCCCGCGTCGTCGACCTCGACGCGCCGCCGTCGGAGCTCGCCGATGCGGTCCTCGAGGCATGCGGCGCGACCGGAGCGCTCGCGCCCGATTTCGAGGTCGCGCGCGCGGTCGATCGCCACGAGGACCTGCTCGTCCGCGCGGCGCTCCGCCGGCCTCGGCGATCGCGCGACGGCCTCGTGCTCGTGACGAACAACTTCGCGACGGGAGGCGCACAGTCGAGCGCGCGCCGCCTGCTCGCCGCCCTCGCGCGGGCCGGCGTGCGCGTCTCGGCGGTCGTCGTCGAGGAGCAGCCGTCGTACCCGACGCCCGGTCGCACCGCGCTCGAGGCCGCGGGGATACCCGTGTTCGCCGCGCCGCGTGCCGGTCGCTTCGATCCCCTCGTGACCGCCCGCGCCGTCGCCGCGCACGTCGACGCCCTCGCGCCCGAGGCCGTCCTGTTCTGGAACGTCATCCCCGAGCACAAGGTGCTGATCGCCGATCTCCTGCTCGACGTCCCGGTCTGGGACGTGAGCCCCGGCGAGATGTACTTCGCGTCCTTCGAGCGGTACTTCGCGCGGCCGCGCACGGGCAGCCCCGTCCTCGACCTCGCGGACTACCGGCGCCTCCTCGCCGGCACGATCGTGAAGTACGCCGGCGAGCACGCGCACGGCGTGGTCATCCCGAACGGCGTCGACGTGCCCGCATCGCCGCCGGTGCGCCCGCCGCGCGCACGCGTCGTCGCCGGCACCCTCGCGCGGATCTCGCCCGACAAGAAGCTCGAGCAGCTCGTCGACGCGATGCGATCGGCGCCCGGCGTCGAGCTCCGCATCGCGGGCGGCGTCGAGCGTGGCTGCGAGGACTATCTCGCGATGCTCCGCGCGCGCGCCGAAGGGCTGCCGGTCGCGTTTGCCGGCGAGCAGGACGCCTCCGCGTTCCTCGCGTCGATCGATCTCTTCGCGATGGTGTCCGAGCCGTGCGGATGCCCGAACGCGTCGCTCGAGGCGATGGCCGCCGGCCTGGCGGTCGTCGCGACCGACGCGGGCGGCGCACGCGATCAGATCGTGCACGGCGAGACCGGCCTGCTCGTCGCGCGCGGCGACGCGCGCGCGCTCGGCCTCGCGATCGCCGAGCTCGCGCGCGATCCCGCGCGCCGCGCCGCGATGGGCCGCGCGGCGCATGCACGGGCGGCGTCGCTCTTCACCGTCGAGCGGATGGCCGCCGACTACGCGCGCGTGTGCCTCGGCCGTTCGCTCGCCGCCAGCACGCCCGCCGCCGCGGAGTAGCTCTCGTCCTCCGCCGGCCGGCGGGGGATTGGCCCGCGGACCCCCTCGATTGAGCATCGAACGGTCGCGCGCAAGCCCCCGAGATCGAACGATTTCGAATTTTCGGTTGAGCGTCGAACCGAGAATCCGCGTGGACCGTTGCGCGCTCAACCCGGAGGACCGCCCCCAGCGTCAGGATAGTTGTCGCCTCCTTCGGTTCTGACCTGCGGGGCGAGACAGCGGACGCGGCGTGAGCAAGCCGTGCTCTCTTCAATACACAGCAAGAATGATCGAGCGGATGACCGGCACGGCCGGCGTCAGCACGAGCACGCCGCTCGGAGGTCGGATCACTCCGCTCGGAGCTCGGAGCACTCCGCTCGGAGGCCGGATCACTCCGCTCGAAGGCCGGAGCACGCCGCTCGGAGGTCGGATCACTCCGCTCGGTGGCCGGAGCACGCCGCTCGGAGGTCGGACCACGCCGCTCGACTCACCCGCGGCTTCCGGCAGCCTGGACCCGGTCGGCGGGTTCGATGCTCAACGATCCGGGCAATTCCTGCGTTCGACAGCGAACGTTCGCGCGCAACCCTCGAGAATCACACGACGGCAAGAGCTCGGTTGAGCGCTCAACCGAGGGGGCGTGTGAAGACACCCCCGGTCCGCCACCTCTTCGCTCGCTCAGATCTTGCCGGTCAGCGCTTCGGCGCGGAGCTTCCACACGACGCCGATCGCCTCGACGAAGATGCGACGGCTCATCTTCGAGCGGCCCGCGGTGCGGTCGACGAAGATGATCGGGACCTCCTTCACGCGCATGCCCTTGCGGAGCGCGCGGTAGGTCATCTCGATCTGGAACGAGTAGCCGTTCGAGTGGACCGAGTCGATGTCGATGGCCTCGAGCGCGCGGCGGGTGAACGCCTTGTAGCCGCTCGTGAGGTCCCTCACCCCGAGGCCGAGGATGGTGCGCGAGTAGAGCGAGCCGCCCTTCGAGATGAAGTGCCGGCCGAGGCCCCAGCCCTCGACGCCGCCGCCCGGGATGTTGCGGGACCCGATGACGACGTCGGCGCCCTCGTCGAGCGCGCGCACGAAGTCCGGCAGGTACCGCACGTCGTGCGACAGATCCGCGTCCATCTCGAAGAAGCGGTCGTAGCCTTCGGCGAGGCCCTTCTGGAACGCTTGCACGTACGCGGTGCCGAGACCGAGCTTGCCCGCTCGGTGCATCACCTTGACGTGATCGTCCTTCGCCGCCATCGCGTCGGCGATCGCGCCGGTTCCGTCCGGCGAGTTGTCGTCGACGATCATGAGGTCCGCTTCGGGAAAAGCGGAACGCACCGCGTCGGCGAAACGCGGCAGGTTGTCCTTCTCGTTGTAAGTCGGGGTGACGATAAGGGTTCTAGGCATCTCGACCGTACCGCGGCCCCTCATAGCACTTCCGCTGCAATGCGGCATCCGAGCAATCGGACCGCCCTGGATTCCGGGCTTCCGGTTTAGAATCGATGGTCAGGTGGTCCTGAAATCGACGCGCCCGCCTTCCCCGGCTCCGAGCAGCGAAGGGGAACACACCGGGTCCCGGCGCGCGAGCAGCCGGGAGCTCGACGTGCGCGTCGTGCAGCTCGAACGCCGCCTGGCGGAGGCCGAGGAGGAGCTCTCGCGGGAGCGCCGGATCGGCGTCGCCCTGCGGGAGGTCGGGCTCGCCCTGGGCACGACGCTCGATCTCGACCAGCTCCTCGAGCTGATCCTCCAGAAGATCAACACCGCGGTCGAGGCCGACCGCTCGACGCTCTACCTGCTCGACGAGCGGCGGAGCGAGCTCGTGTCGCGCATCGTGCAGGGCGACGAGGTCCGCGCGATCCGGCTCAAGGTCGGACAGGGGATCGCCGGGCACGTCGCCCAGACGAGCCGGGCGCTCCTGGTGAACGACCCGTACTCCGACCCGCGGTTCAATCCCGAGTGGGACCTGACGAGCGGTTACCGGACGCGGTCGATCCTCGCGGTGCCGATGAAGAACCACCTCGGCAAGACGATCGGCGTCATCCAGGTCCTGAACAAGAAGACGGGCGAGTTCAGCGACCACGACGCGATCATCCTCGCGTCGCTCTCGACGCAGGCGGCGATCGCCATCGACAACTCGCGCCTGTTCCTCTCGGTCACCCAGAAGAACACCGAGCTCCTCGAGATCAAGGAGCAGCTCGAGCACCGCGTCCGCGATCTCAAGCTCCTGTTCGACCTCGAGAGCGCGATGGGCCGCGCGACCTCGCTCGAGGAGCTGTTCACCGGCGTGCTGAGCGAGGCGCTCCGGACGAGCGGCGCGTCGTTCGGCGCGTTCGCCATGCGCGCCGCGGGCGCCGATGCCGCGCACCTCCACGTGATGCGGAGCGGCGAGACGAAGCTCACGCGTCACCCGCTCAAGGCAGGGCAGGGGCTCGCCGCGGCCGCGATGGCCGAGGGCGACGTCATCTTCACCAACGACGCCGCGTCGCATCCCGATCACGACACCGCGCTCGACGAGCTCCTCGGGGTCCCCGTGCGGGCCTGCATCGCGGTTCCGCTCGAAGGCGAGGACGGCGACGCGATGGGCGCGATCGCGCTCTTCAACAAGGACCATGACGACAAGGGGGTGCGCGACTTCGACGAGGAGGACCGCGCGCTGCTCCTGCTCATCGCGGCGAACGCCTCGACCGCCATCCGCCTGCAGATGTCGCGCGAGTCGCGCGAGCGCGAGGAGCGGCTGACCACCATCGGCCGCCTGCTCTCCGGCGTCATGCACGACCTGAAGACGCCGCTCACGGTGATCAGCGGCTACGTCCAGATGATGGTGCAGGCGGACAAGCGCGCGCTCCGCGAGGAGTACGCCGAGCTCGCGCTCAAGCAGTTCGAGCACATCGTCGCCATGCAGCGCGACGTGCTCGAGTTCGCGCGCGGCGAGCGCACCACGTTCCTCCGCAAGGTCTACCTCGCGAAGTTCTTCGGCGACATCAAGGAGCAGCTCCAGACGCAGCTCGCGCGGCTCGGTGTCGAGCTGGTGATCGAGCTCCAGGACCGGGGGACGGCGCGCTTCGACGAGGGGAAGATCACGCGCATCATCCACAACCTCGCGCGTAACGCGTCCGAGGCGATGGCCGACAAGGGCGGCAAGTTCACGATCAAGGTGACGCGCACGAAGACCCGCGACGGCAGCGAGACGCTCGTGATGACGTTCTCCGATACCGGGCCGGGCATCCCGAAGGAGATCGAGCACCGCCTGTTCCAGTCGTTCGTCACGAGCGGCAAGAAGGGCGGCACCGGTCTCGGCCTCGCGATCACCAAGCGCATCGCGGAGGAGCACGGCGGTACGATCAGCGCGCGCTCGTCGAGCAAGGGCGTGACGTTCACGCTCAAGCTCCCGCAGGTCGCGAACGAGGGCTGATGAAGCGCGCGCTTCCGATCGCGGCGATGCTCGCGTTCGCCGGCGCGGCGCGCGCGGACGAGGCGATGCCGCCGTGGACCGATCCGGGCGACGTGCCGCCTCCGGCGTGGGCGCGGTCGGTCACGCCGAACCGGCGGGAGGCGGCGATCTACGCCGAGCCGGGGAAGCTCGATCTCCGGCGCGGGAGCGTGCAGCCGGGCGCGCGGCTGCCGTTCTTCGGGACGCGGCGCGCGAGCGGATGCCAGGGCCGATGGCTCGCCGTCGGTCCGCTCGCGTGGATGTGCTCGGACGTCGCGGACTTCAGCCCCGAGGAGCCGCAGGCACCTTCGCTCGGCGCCCGTGCGTGGAGCATCGCCGGCACCGACGTGCTCCGCCCCGCGCGGCCCGGGACGCGCGGCCTCCCGCCGGTCGAGCCCATGGCGGCGAACGACGACGGGATGCCGTTCCGCACGTACTTTGCCGGTCGCGACGGCGCGTTCGGGTTCGCGAACCTGGCGAGCGCGCTCGACGACGCGCCGGACCAGGAGCTCGAGCCGGGCTTCGCGGTCGCGATCGTCGAGGAGGCGACCGCGCACGGCGAGCGCTGGGGCAAGACGCGCAAGGGCCG
>JBDHVD010000195.1:0-14081 GCA_039809525.1 Labilithrix sp.
CCCCCCCGCCAGTACGGCGGCACCGGGCTCGGCCTCGCCATCTGCCGCCGGCTCGCCAACGTCCTCGGCGGCGACATCCGCCTCGCGAGCAAGGTCAGTCAGGGCTCGACGTTCACCCTCGTGCTCCCGTGCAAGGCAGGCGGCCGATGAGCGCGGTGAAGGCGAAGCGGCGCAGCGCTCCGGCGGCGCCGTCCGCGCCGCTCGTGCTCGTCGTCGACGACTTCGAGGACAACCGCGCGATGTACGTCGAGTACCTCTCGTTCCAGGGCCTCCGCGTCGCCGAGGCGGTGAACGGCGAAGACGCGGTGTCCCGCGCGAAGGCGCTCGCTCCGGCGGTGGTGATCATGGACCTCTCGCTGCCGGTGATGGACGGATGGGAGGCGACGCGACGGATCAAGGCCGATCCGAAGACCAAGGGCATCAAGGTCATCGCGCTGACGGGGCATGCGGAGCCCGCGCATGCGAAGCGTGCGCTCGACGCAGGATGCGACGACTTCGTCGCGAAGCCTTGCCTGCCCGAGCACCTCCTCGCGAAGGTCCGCGAGTACCTGCCTGCTGCGGTCAGCGCGGTCGGCAAGACGAAGGCGCAGAAAGGAAAGAAGTGATGGCCGCTGGAAAGAAGGCGACCAAGAAGGCGACGAAGAGGCCGGCGAAGCCCGCCAAGCCGTTGCGCAAGGCCGTGACGCCGAGAGCGAAGGCGATCGCGAAGGCGAAAACGAAGGCGAAGCCCAAGCCCGCCCCGTCGAGGACGCCGATCCCGCGCGTCCCGCCGCCGCCGGTCTCCGAGCAGAAGCTGCGCAGCGTCGCGCGGGCGTCGGTTCCGGCGCCCTCGCGCGTCCAGCGCCTCCCGCCGAGCGCGCCCGAGGCGCGCGAAGGGATCTCGCCGGTGGCCGCCAAGGCCCTGCCGCCCGACCCCGTGCCGAGCGGGGGCGACGGCTCGCGGGGAAAGTACGTCTACTGCGTGATCCGCTCCGAGAGGCCGCTGAGCTTCGGCGCCGTGGGGATCGGGACGGATCCGGCCGACGTCCACACGGTGAACTACAAGGACATCGCGGCGGTGGTCTCGGACACGCCGATCGCGGTGCACGAGCCGACGCGCGCCAACGTGCTCGCGCACGAGCGGGTCAACGAGACGGTCATGCGTGATCACACCGTCATCCCGATGTCGTTCGGGACGGTGTTCAAGACGCGCGACGACATCCACGAGCTGCTCCGCTCCGCCTACGAGGCGTTCAAGGACGTCCTCCTCAAGATGGAGGACAAGCTCGAGTTCGGTCTCAAGGTCCTCTGGGATCGCGATCTCATCATCAAGGAGCTCGAGACCGACAACGAGGACATCCGCCGGCTGAAGAGCGAGATCACCTCGCAGAAGGGCTCGACGTACTTCGCGCGCATGCAGTACGGACGCCTCGTCGACGCCGCGCTCCAGTCGCGTTCGGAGCGGTACGTGCACGAGATCTTCGAAGCGCTGCGTCCGGTCTCGGTCGCGTCCCGGGCGAACCGTCCGATCGGTGACCGCATGATCATGAATGCGGCGTTCCTCGTGCAGCGCGATCGCGAAGCCGACTTCGACGCGATCGTGAAGCAGATCGGCGCGAAGCAGAACCAGCTGACGTTCAAGTACACGGGGCCGTGGCCGCCCTACAACTTCGTCAACATCCGGCTGAAGCTCGAACGCGCCTGATGCTCATCGTCGACTCCCTCATCATCAGCGGCGTGAAGTTCGTGCTCACGCGTCTGGCCGAGGCGGTCGAGGCGGAGATGTACGACGAGTCCCATCTGCGCGAGGAGCTCCTGGCCGCGCAGATGAAGCTCGAGCTCGGCGAGATCGACGAGGAGGAGTTCACCGCGATCGAGGAGCAGGTGCTCGCCGGTCTGCGCGAGATCGGCGAACGGAAGCGAGGGATCTCCCGCGACGCCGCCGAGCCTCGAACGGGCACGGGAGGGAAGTTCACGATCGAGAGCGTCTCGGCGGATCTCGATCACCGTGAAGAGCCAGAGCGCTAGCCGTGCGCTTCACGTTCTTCGGCGGCAAAGGCGGCGTCGGCAAGACGACATGCGCCGCCGCTGCGGCCGTGCGCGCCGCGGCCGAAGGCGAGCGCGTGCTCGTCGTCTCGACCGATCCGGCGCACTCGCTCGGAGACGCGCTCGACGCGAAGCTCGGACCCGAGCCGCGGCGGGTCGGCGATCTCTACGCGGTGCAGCTCGACGCGGACCGCGCGCTCTCACGGTGGCTCCGCGAGCGAGAGGACGCGTTCCGCACCATCGCCGAGCGCGGAACGTACCTCGACGAGGAGGACGTCGACACGCTGCTATCGCTGTCGCTCCCGGGCGTCGACGAGCTGGTCGGCCTCGTCGAGCTGCACCGCCTCGCCGGCGCCCAGGCCTGGGACCGCGTGGTCGTGGACACCGCGCCGACGGGACACACCCTGCGCCTCCTCGAGATGCCCGAGACGCTGCGGCGCCTCGCGGAGGTCCTCGACGACATGCACGCGAAGCATCGCTTCCTGGCGACGAGCCTCGGCGGACGGTGGCGGCCCGACTTCGCCGACGAGACCATCGGCGACGTCGAGCGCGAGGCGAGCGATCTCCGCGCGCTCCTCACCGACGCGTCGCGTGCGACGTTCACCTGGGTCACGCTGCTCGAGGAGCTGCCGCTGCGCGAGAGCGAGGCCGGAGTGCGTGCGCTCGAGCGGCTCGGCGTGCACGTCGACACCGTCGTCGCGAATCGAACCTGGCCGGCGCCCGAGCGGCCGTGCCCGCTGTGCTCGCCGAGGTACGCGGCGGAGTCGGCGTGTCGCGAGCGACTCGCGGGGGCGTTCCGGGACAAGCGCCTCCTCGAGGTGCCGGCGGCGATCGTCGAGCCGCGCGGCGCTCGCGCGCTCCTCGCGATCGCGTCGTCGGTGGAGCGGCTGCACCGGGGGGGGCGAACGGAGAAGGCCTCCGTCGGTCGAGGTCTTCGCGGCGGCGCACCGCTCCCGTTCGGCGCGCGGGCGAAGCTCGTCTTCTTCGGCGGCAAGGGCGGCGTCGGCAAGACCACCGCGGCAGCGGCGTGCGCCGTCGACGTCGCACGCCGGTCGAGGAACACGCGCGTGCTCGTCCTCTCGACCGATCCCGCGCACTCGCTCGGCGACGTGCTCGGACACGATCTCGGCGATGAGCCGCGCACCGTTCCCGGCGCGCCGTCGAACCTCCACGCGCGCGAGATCGACGCGCGAACGGCGTTCGAGACCGAGCGCGACCGCTACCGCGCCTCGATCGACGACCTGTTCTCGTCGATCTTCAAGGGCCGGATGGACGCTTCGTTCGATCGGCAGGTGCTCGAGGACCTGCTCGAGATCGCGCCGCCGGGGATCGACGAGCTCATCGCGCTCCTGTCGATCGTCGACGCGCTCGCGGGGAAGCGAGCGGCGTACGACATCGTGATCGTCGACACGGCGCCCACGGGCCACACGCTGCGGCTCCTCGAGCTGCCCCCCAAGGCGCTCGAATGGGTGCACGCCCTGATGAAGATCATCCTCAAGTACCGGCAGGTGGTCGGTCTCGGCGACCTGGCGAGCGATCTGATGGACCTCGCGCGCCGGCTGCGCGCGTTCATCGCGCTCCTCGCCGATCCCGCGCGTTGCGCCTTCGTCGCGGTGACGCGCCCGGCGGAGCTCCCGCGGCGCGAGACGGTGCGGCTCGTCCGTGCGCTCGCCGCGCTCGGCGTGCCGCTCTCCGCCATCGTGATGAACGCGGTCACCGCCGGGACCTGCGCACGCTGCGCGGCGGCCTCGCAGGCCGAGGCGCCCGAGATACGGCGGATCGCGAAGCTCGGCCCGACCGTCTCGGCGCCCGCGCTCCACCCGGCGCCGGTCGGTCCCGACGCGCTCGCGGCGTGGCGCGCCCGCTGGACGACATGAGCTATGCTGCGGCGCTCGGAATGGCGACCGAGACGGCGACGTACCTCTACTGCGTGGTGAAGAGCGCGAAGGCCCCGGCGCTCGCCAAGCTGCCGAGCGCGCCGAAGGGGCTCGCGGGCGCGGGCAAGGTGCGCCTGCTCGATGCGGGCGACGGCTACCACGTCGTGGTCGCGTCCGCCCCGCTGTCGCGCTACTCGGCCGAGAAGATCGACGCGCGGCTGCGCGACATCGACTGGGTGGCCGAACGCGCGGCCGAGCACGAGACCGTCGTCGAGCACGCGAGCGCGTGGGGGACCGTCGTGCCGATGAAGCTCTTCACGCTGTTCACCTCCGACGAGCGCGCGCTCGCGCACGTCACCAAGACGAAGAAGACCCTCGACCGCGTGGTCGCGCGGATCGCCGGCTCTGACGAGTGGGGGGTCCGCATCCTGTTCGACGAGGTCGAGGCGGCCCGCGTCGCCGCGGAGGAGTCGAGCCGGGCGAAGCCGACGAGCGGCACGAGCTTCCTCGCGCGCAAGAAGGAGCAGCAAGACGTACGCCGCACGCTGACGTCGCGGGCCGCGGACGAGGTAGATGCGCTCTACACGGATCTGGAGAAGCTCGCGCGGCGCGCGCAGCGTCGCGCCGCTCCGAGCCGAGAGCTCGCGGGGCGCGTGATGCTCGATGCGGTGTTCCTCGTCCCGCGCACCTCGGTGAAGAAGCTGAAGAGCACCGTCGCCGCCACCGCGGAGCGACTCGCTCGACAGGGCTTCCACGTGACGCTGACCGGGCCGTGGCCGGCCTACAGCTTCATCGGTGGCCGATGAGCCGCGCGAAGAGGCGCGGTCCGCCGCTGGAGCCGGTGCTGGAGGGAGTCGACGCGTCGCTCCTCGACATCGTCGATCACGTGCTCACGAAGGGCGTCGTCGTGACGGGCGACCTGATGATCGGCGTCGCCGACGTCGACCTCGTCTACCTGCGACTGTCGGCGGTGCTCTGCGCGGCCGACCGGATCCTCGGTCCGGCGTACCGATCGCGCCGGCGACGGCGGACGGGCGCGAAGTGACCGCGCTCTACCTCTACGCCATCGTGTCGAGCCGTCCGCGCACGACGCTCGGGCGTGGGCTCGCGAGGCAGCCCCTCGCCGTCGTGCCCGCCGCGGGGGCGCACGTGATCGTCGAACGCGCCGGCGTTCCGGCGATCACCGCACCGAACCTCCGCGCGCACGATCGCGTCGTCCGGCGGATCGCGCGGGCGTGCAGCGCGGTGCTCCCGTTCCGCTTCGGATCGGTGGTCGCGGATCGCGCGGCGCTCGTCTCGCTCCTCGCGCCGATCGCGCCGTCGGTGGGGCGCGCGCTGGAGCTCGTCGAGGGATGCGTGCAGTTCACGTTGCGCGTGTACGGCCGCGCGGCGCCGGCACCGAAGCCCTCGCGCGGCGCCGGTCCGGGCACGCGCTTCATGAACGCGCGACTCCGTGCGCGGCAGGTCCCGGAGGTCGCCCCCGTGACCGCCGCGGTCGCCCCGCTCGTCCGCGCGACGCGCGTCGAGCGCCACGATCGCGAGCCGCTCCTCGCGAGCGTCTACCATCTCGTCCCGCGCGCCGAGATGCGCCGGTATCGCGCCGCCGTGCGCGCCGCCTCGCGCGCGCTCGACGGCGTGCGCGTCGAGACGACCGGTCCCTGGCCGCCCTACGCGTTCGCGGAGACGCCGTGACGACGAAGAAGAAGCGGACGAAGAAGCGGGCGGCGAAGCCGAGCGTCGCGATGATGCGCGTGCGCGAGATCGAGTCGCTCCGCGAGGAGCTCGAGACCCGGCGGGGAGAGCTCCTCCCGCGCTGGAACGCGAACCCCGAGGACGTGCAGAAGTCGGTCGCGCAGCTCGTGCTCGCGCTCGTCGAGTTCCTCCGCAAGCTGCTCGAGCGCCAGGCGATCCGACGGATGGAAGCCGAGACGCTGTCGCCCGACGAGGTCGAGCGGATCGGGCTCGCGCTGATGCGGCTCGAGGAGACGGTCCACGGCATGGCCCGGGAGTTCGGGCTCGATCCGTCGGAGCTGAACCTCGACCTCGGCCCGCTAGGTCGGCTGTCCTGACGGCGGGTCGGGCGCGCGCCGCGCGAACAGATCCCGGTCGCGCGCGATCTCGAGGGCCTCGGCGGCGAGCCGCGCGACGAGCGGTCCGAGCAGGAGCCCCCACGGACCGAACGCCGCCATGCCGCCGAAGATCGCGACGAGCACCACGGTCGTCGAGAGACCGACGTTGGCGCGCTTCGAGAGCCACGGGCGCATGACGTTGTCGACCGTCCCCACGACGACGACGCCGAGCACGCACAGGACGATCGCCTTGCCTGGATGACCGGTGAGCGCGAGACCGGCGGCGACGGGCACCCAGACGAGCGCCGGGCCGGTCACCGGGATGAGCGCGGCGACGACGCTGAGCAGGCCGAGGAGCACCGCGCGCGGGACGCCGAGCACCGCGTAGATGAACCCGGCGAGGATGCCTTGCACGAGCGCGGTCAGACCGTTGCCGACGAGGAGGCCACGACCGGCCTGATAGAACGCGTTCGACATGCGCCGGAAGATGCCCGGCTCGATCGGAGCGCGGCTCGCGAACCAGGCATACGCGCGCTCGCCGTCGACGAGCAGCGCGAAGAACGTCGCGATGAACACGAACGCGCCGATGATCACGTCGGCCGATGCGCTCGCGAGCAGGCCGAAGGCCTTCGAGGCGCCCGCCCCGTAGTCCTTGGCGAGACCGACGATGTCGAGCTTGCTGGCCGGTGCGCCGCCGTTCTCGACGAGCGCGGAGAAGAAGCCGCGTCCTCCCTCGGCGCCGCGGAGCTGCTCGAAGAGCGATCGCGCCGCCGGGATCAGGGTGGTCACGCCGAGCACGAGCGGCGAGACGATGAGGAGGACGAGCACGCCCGTGAGCAGGCCGGCGGCTCGGTCGCGCCCCTTGAACGCGCGCGAGAGCCGGAGCAGCAGCGGCCGGCTCAGGTGCGCGGCCCACGCGCCGAGGACGATCGGAGCGGCGAGCGGACGGAACACCTCGAACGCTCCGTAGAGGAGGAGCGCGGTGAGCAGCCACACGGCGGCCTTCTGGGGCTCGATCGCGGCACGGCGCGCCGGCGTGGCGGCCTGGCTGCGCATGCCGAGCGACGCGCGTGGCGAGTCGTGCGTCTTCGGCGTCGGGGGGAGCATGTCCCATGCGGCGCAGCAACGGCTGTGCCCGCGCGGCAGCGTCGATCAGCTGCGGCTCAAGTTCACACGCCAGGTGACCTTGTCCCCTCCGGAGAACGCGCGGATCTCGATCGAGTACGGCTTGCCGACGACGAAGGGGATCGGCGGGTTGCTCGCGGGCGAGATCTCGACGGTGTCCTTGCCGTCGACCGACACCTTCATCTTGACGTTGCCGTCGTACGTCAGGCTCATCGACTTCGTGCCGGGAGGGAGCTCGAACGTGAGGAAGTCCGTCTCCGACGACGGAGAGAGGACTCCGCAGAGCGACGAGAGCAGCTTGTTCGCGTTCTCCCGATCGTCGTTCGGCTCGCTCTCCTGCGGGCACTTGCCAGCAGGATCGTTCGGCGTGCCGGCATCGTTCGTCACGGTCCCACCGGTCCCCGTCGTCGATCCACTGCTGCTCGACGTGCCGCTTCCGCCGGACGAGCTCGTCGACGATGTCGAGGATGTCGACGATGCGGAGAGGACGTCTTGTTCCGACGCTCCACCACATGCGGTGACGAGGGAGGAGACGACGGCGAGCCCGCGGAGCCAGCGCATACCGGCCATCGTAGCGTACGCCGCTCGGGTGTACCCTGTCCGGCATGCAGGACTCCCGGCCGTCCGCGATCGAGGTGCTGTCCGACAGCGACGTGCTCGAGGTCGACGAGGACCGCGCCTCGCTGCTGCACGCCGCGGCGAACGCTCGGTCCGTCGCGATGCTCACCGGCACGCACGGTGTCGTCTCGCTCCCGATCGATCGGCCGCGCGTGCGCTTGCCGTCCCCGGCGGAGCTCTCGCCGAACGGCGTCGAGCCGGAGGCGCGCGAGGGCGACGACCCGATGACCGCGCGCCTCCGCGCGCGCGTCGTCGTGACGGCAGCGGGAACCGACTCGGTCGCCGAGCTCCGTGCACGGATCGAGCTCGCGCGCGCGCGCCTCGTGGCGGGCGACGAAGAAGGCGCGCGCAAGGAAGCGGCGGCCGCCGCCGCGGTGGTCGGTCACGCGCCGGCCGCTCACGCGATGCTCCGCGCGCTCGTGTCGGGCCGCGCCAACCTCGACGAGCAGCTCGCGCACGTGCAGCACCTGCATGCGCACGCGGTCGACGATCGCGCGCGGGCCGATTGGCTGGTCGAGCGTGGTCGGCTGCTCGAGGCGAAGTCGGGCGACGCGGCCGCGGCGGTGCCGAGCTACGTCGAGGCGCTCGCGCTCGTCGCCGATCACCCCGGCGCGCTCTACGGGCTCGAGGCCGCGCTCGATGCGACCGCGCGCTGGCAGGATCTGGCGGCGCACCTCGCGCGGCTCTCGGCGATCGCGGAGGATCCGAAGCTCGCCGCGTGGCTCGAGGTGGAGCGTGCGCTCGTGCTCGATCGACGGCTCGACGATCGCGACGGGGCCCGCGCCGCGCTCGCGCGTGCGCTCGATCTCGATCCGGGGCTCGGCCCCGTGCGCGAGGCCTCGGTCGATCACGCCGTCGCGCACCGGGACGATGGGCACCTCGGCGATCTGCTCCAGCGCCAAGCGGCGCTCGAGCCAGACCCGGGGCGTGCGGCGCGGCTCGAGCTGGATGCCGCGCTCGCGCAGCTCCGCGCGGGCGTCGATCCCGCGCACGTCGTCGCGCTGCTCGAGCGCGCGCACGGACGCGCGCCGACGACCGCCCTCGTCGATGCCCGCATCGCCGAGGAGCTCGCGCGCTTGCACGACGCCGCCGGGCGGTACGCGGATGCCCTCCGCGTGCGCAAGAACGTGCTCCGCAGCATCGAGGATCCGCGCGAGCAGCACGTGACGCTGCGCGCGATCGCCGCCGACGCCGAACGGGTAGGGGCGCTCGACGAAGCGATCCTCGCGCTCGAGAGCGCGCGGGTGAGCGCACCGCACGACGAGACGCTGCTCGCCGATCTCGATCGCGCGCTGACGGCGGCGGGGAAGCAGGACGCTCGCGCAGCGCTGTGGATGCGCGAGGCGAACAACGCGGACGATCCGACGAGGAAAGCGCGCGCGCTCCTCCTCTCGGCGCAGGCGGCGAAGGCCGGCGGACGCGACGCCGAGGCCGCGAGGCAGCTGCAAGCGGCGTGGATCGCCGCGCCGAGCGCGCCCGGCGTGTACGACGCGATGGCCGATCGCCTCCAGGCGCCCGGTGCGAAGGACGCGGTGGCCGCGCGCGTCGCCCTGTACGAGCAGGCGGTGCGGACGACGAAGGATCCGGACAAGAAGATCTATTTCCTCGAGAAGATCGCCTGGCTCTGGGACGACGTGGCGGGAGACGCGACGGCGGCGGTGCGTGCGTACGAGGACGTGCTCGCCATCGAGCCGGCGCGCATGAGCGCGATCTCGGGGCTGGCCTCGGCGGCGACGCGGGCGAACGACGACAAGGCGCTCGCGACGGCTCTCCTCGCGGAGGCCGAGGTGACGGGCGATCCCGCATGGCGGGCGGAGGTCCAGCTCCGCGCGGCGGAGGCGCTCGCCGACATCGAGCGCGAGCGGGCGCTCGCGCTGGGCGAGTCGCTCCGCGCAGACGCGCCGGTCAGCGCGCGCGCGGCCGAGCTCGTGACGAAGCTCCACGCCGCCGCCGGTCGCTGGGAGCTCGTGGTGCAGACGCAGATCGAGCGAGCCGACTCCGTGCAGGCGTCGACGTCGAAGATCGCGCTCCTCCTCGCGGCGGCGGACGTCCTCGCGTCGCGCCTCCATGCGTCGGAGCGCGCCATCGAGGTGCTCGAAAAGGCGCGCGCCGTCGCCGCCGACGATCCGGCGGTCGGTCGCGCGTTGCTCGACGCGTTCGAGGCGCTCGGCGACGGGCCGCGCCTCCGCGAGGCGATCGAGCGCGTGGCGGAGGGCATGTCGTCGCCGAGGCGGCGTGCGGCGCTCTTCGTCCGCGCCGCGGAGCTCGACGAGGCGAACGGCGACGACGCGCGCGCGGTCGCCATGTATCTCCGCGCGCGCGATGCGATGCCGGACGAGCCCCTCGTCGGCGAGCGCCTCCATCGGCTCGGTGCACGCGCCAAGGTCCCGGCGGAGCTCGTGCCGCCGCTGGCGCGCGCGGTCCGCGTGCTCGAGCGCGACGCCGAAGCAGACGCGGCCGAGGCGCTGCTCGCGTCGGGCGCGCGCGACGTCGCGACGCTTCGCACGGCGGAGCGCTTCGCGCGGCGTACGAAGTCGGCGCCGCTCCTCGCGAATGCGCTCGCGATGCAGGCGGACGCGGTGACCGGGAAACTGGCGCAGCGGACGCTCGAGGGGCTCGCGAAGCTCGTCGCGTGGACGCTGCCCGAGGGGGACGACGTCGAGCCGTGGGAGCGGCTCGTGGCGCTCGGCTCCGAGGACGTCGCGGTGCTGGACACGCTGGTGCGCCGGGCATGGCCGAAGGTGCGCGAGGGCGAGATGCACGCGGTCGAGATCGCGACGACCGCGACCAAGCGCCGGGTCGGGCGCGCGGCGGACGACACCGAGAAGCTCGCGCTGCTCTCGGACCACGTGCGCCTCCTGCGCACGGCCGGGCGCGCGCGTGACGCGGCCGAAGCGTGCAAGCGCGCGCTCGCGATCGATGCCGCCACGTTCTCGATCGCGGCGAACCTCGCGGAGCTCGCGACCGAGCTGGTGGACCGCGGGCTGGCGATCACCGCGGCGAAGTCGCTCGCGCCGCTGACGATGGATCCGAAGGCGAGGGCCGAGATCCTCCGCGATGCGGCCGACCTCGCGCTCGCCGACGGCAACCGCCCGCTCGGCGCGGAGCTGCTCGTGAAGGCGCTCGATGCGGATCCCGACGCGGTCGTCGTCGCGGCGCGGCTCGCGGAGCTGCACGCCTCGCTCGGCGAATGGTACGAGCTCGCGCGTACGCTCCGGCGTGCGCTGCGTGCGGCGACGACGAAGGATGCGATCATCCCGATGGCGTCGGAGCTCGCGGACGTGGCGCGCAACCGGGTGAAGGATCCCATGCTCGCCATCGAGGCGCTCTCCCGGGCTCGCGAGGTCGCGCCCGATCACGTGCCGGCGCTGTTCGTGCTCTCCGAGCTCTACATCGGCCAGCGATCGTGGCAGGAGGCGCTCGTCGCGCTGAGCGACGTCGTCAAGTCGACGCTCGAGTCGACGGAGAAGCTGGTCGCCCTCGTGGGGCGCGCGAGCATCTACCGGCGCGTGCTCGAACGACCGGCCGATGCGGAGCGCGAGCTGCGCGCCGCCCTCGAAATCGATCCGCACGATGCGCGCGCGATTCGAGGTCTCCTCGAGCTCGGAACCACGATCTCGATGGAAGAACGTGCCGCGCTGCTGTCGCGCCTCGTCGTCGCCGACGGCGCTCCGGACGAGAGGCGGCGCGCGCTCCTCGAGCTCGCGGAGACGCGGCGTGCGATCGGCGACGCGGACGGCGCCGAAGGCGCGCTCGTGGAGGCGGCCGCGCTCTCGCCGGATGCGGCGATGTTCGACCGCCTGCGCGCGCTGGCGGGCAACGACAAGGCGGCCGTCGCGCGCGTGCTGGCGCGCGCGCTCGCGCGGGCTCGCGAGTCGGGCCGCGCGCCCGGCGTGGCGTGGTACCTCGAGCTGGGAAAGGTCGAGCTCGATCTCGATCGCGTCGACGCGGCGGTCGAGCATTTCGAGGAGGCCCTCCGTCTCGACGCGACCCGCGACGACGCGCGCCTCGCCCTCGCGCGTGCGCTCGGCAAGAAGGGCCGCCACGAGACCGCGGCGGCGGCGCTCGCGCCGCTGCTCGATGCGCCGGCGCGTCCGACGCCGCTCGACGCGGGGTTCGTCCGCCTCCTCGAGGCGTCGCTCGCGGGCGCGGGCCGGCAGCAGCAGGCGTGGATCGCCCGCGAGCTTCGCGCGATCGCCGGCGACGTCGAACCGGCGGCGCGCGCCGAGCTCGACAGCCGGCGCTCGATTCCGCCGGGCGCGGCGATGGAGACGCTGCCCGCGTCGTCGCTCCGCTCGTTCGTCATGCCGGGCGGCCTCGGCCGGCACCCGATCTGGGACGTCGCCCCGATCGCGATGGCCTACGGCGGCAAGATCGCGCGCATCGCGCTGGCGAATCAGGGCGTGTCTTCGCGCGATCGCATCAAGCCGAAGGCGGTCTCGACGCTCCGGCAGCTGTTCGATCGGATGGCTCGTGCGTTCGAGATCGTCGAGATCGAGCTGGCGGCGTCCGACTCCGTCGCGATGCCGGTCATCGCGGTCGAAGACCAGCCGTGGATCGTCGTGCCGTCGTCCATGGCAGACTGGGCGGAGCCGTGGGCGATCGCGGCGCTCGCGCGGCCGTTCACGCGCATCGCGCTCGGAATCCCGTGGATCGGCTCGATCGGCGCAACCGAGACGCTCGCCATCCTCGTTGCGTTTGCGCGACAGGTCGTCCCCGCGTTCGGCGCGACGCCGATCGAGCGGATCGAGCCGCTCGTCGGCGATTACGAGCTCCGGGCAAAGCGGGCGATCGATCGGCGGCGCCGGCGCTTCCTCGAGGAGATGGAGCATCCACTCTCGGTCGCGCCCGCCGTGGCGGAGGACAGCTTCGCCGAGGCGGTCACGCGAACGGAGGCACGTGCCGCATTCCTCCTCTCGGGATCGCTGCGTGCGGCGCTCGACGCGATTGGCACGGACGATCCCGCGCTCGGTGATGCACTGCGCGTGCCCGGACCGCGTGCCCTCCAGGCCGTGCTCGGGCGGCCGGTGCCGCGGGACGTCGTGTCGTTCGCGCTCAGCGGCGAGGCGACGGCGCTCCGGCGCAGCCTCGGTACGATCACCTGATTCGCTCGAGGAATCGCCGCAGCTCATCGCGATAGCGACGCGGATCGTTGGGGAAGAGCGCGACGTGCCGTGCGGTCGTGAACGCGATTTCCTCGACGTCGATCCCTGCAGCGCGTTCCTCGGCGATCCACGCGCGCACGTCGTGCGGTGGCACGAGGGCGTCCTGTTCTCCGTACATGAACAGGTGCGGACAGCGCGGCTGAAGCCGGCGGACGCGCTCGGCGGCGGACATCATCCTTCCTACCGCGCGCGGGAACAGGAGCTGGTAGCCGACAAACGCGACGCCGAGGAGCGGCGTGAGCACCGGCAAGCGCTCGCGCGGGCCGAGTCGGAGCGCCCGCGAGAGTGCCGGCGTCATCCCCAGCGCGAACCTCCGCGCGAAGTCGATCTTCCCTCGGACGTTCCAGAGCCCCGGAGACGAGTCGTAGACGACGCCGCGAATCGCGGCCTTGACCCGATCGCCTTGGTCGAGTCGTTCGAGCGCGCCGAGCAGCGCGGCCCAGCCGATGAACCCATTGTCGCTGAAGAGATGAACGACGAGCCCGCGGTCCGTGTCCGATTTCACGAGGTCGCTCGCGACCGGCTCGAGCGCGCGCGAGAAGGCGCGCGGATCGCCGAGCCCCGCGCGCGTGTCAGGGATGACGGTACGCGCCGCCAAACCGAGCGCCGCGTACAAGCGCGCGTACGTCGCAAGCTGCGCTGGCGTCGAGTTGCCCCACCCGAGCAAGAGGGCACGCTCCGCCATCGGGCGCATCGTACACGTGATAGAAGGGCGGCTCATGGGGAAGCGCGCGCTCGTCCTGTCCTATTCTGGCTGTTCCACATGCAAGAAGGCGCTTGCCTGGCTCGGGAAGCACGGCGTCGACGCCGAGGTGCGTCCGATCGTCGACGCTCCCCCATCGGCCGAGGAGCTCGCTACGTGGATCCCGGCGAGCGGTCGTCCCGTTCGCAAATGGCTGAACACGAGCGGGCAGAGTTATCGGGCGCTCGGCAAGGCAAAGGTCGATGCAGCAAAGGACGAGGAGATCGTCCGCTGGCTGACCCAAGACGGGAAGCTCGTGAAGCGACCGGTCGTCGTCGCCGGCAAGCGCGTCCTCGTCGGCTTCGACGAGGAGCAGTACGCCCGCGCCTTCGGCTGAGGTCGTCGCTTCGCCGTTAGGTGGTCTTTGCGGCCGCGCGCGCGCGCTTCTTCGCGGCGGCCTTGCGCTGGCGTGCCTCGATGCGAGAGCGGACGTGCTCCTTGCCGAACGTGTCCTCGGCAT
>JBDHVD010000196.1:0-13976 GCA_039809525.1 Labilithrix sp.
CGATCCGGAGAAGGACAAGAGCGCGCTCCTCGAGCTGTCGCCGATCACGCACATCGACAAGGTGAGCGCGCCCCTCCTCCTCATCCAGGGCGCGAGCGATCCCCGGGTGCCCATCGGCGAGGCGATCCAGATGCACGCCGCGCTCGAGAAGCGCGGCAAGGCGACGAAAATGATCGTCTTCCCCGACGAGGGCCACGGCACGCAGAAGCGCGAGAACAAGGTCCTCGAGATCGGGCACACCCTCGACTTCTTCCAGGTGCACCTCGAGGGGAAGCGGCGCTGACGGGGGGCCGGCGGCGGGTCGGCGACCTGTTTCACCAGTTCAATGGAACGAGTGAAACAACCCGGCGAGGGGCCGGCCGCCCGGCGACCTGTTTCACCGGTTCAATGGAACGAGTGAAACAACCCGGCGAGGGGCCGGCCGCCCGGGCGGTTCGAGCGCGCTCGCGCGAGGTGCAACCTTTTGGATATGCTCTCGCCTCGTGCGCCGCATCGTCGTCCTCGCGTCGGTCGTGATCCTGGTCGCTGCTTGCGGAGAGGACGCCGGGACGTCCGGCTCGTCGTCCTCGTCCTCGTCGTCGGGTTCGTCCGGATCGAGCTCCGGCTCGCTCTACTCGACGGAGCAGAAGACGGGCATCGCCACCTACTACGACGCCGACGGCTCCGGGAACTGCAGCTTCGACAAGAGCCCGAACGACATGGACGTCGTCGCGCTGAACTTCCCGGAGTACGCCGACAGCGCCGCGTGCGGCTCGTGCATCCACGTGAAGGGGCCTTCGGGCGAGGTCACGGTGCGCGTCACCGACTCGTGTCCCGGCTGCGAGAAGGGCCACCTCGACCTGAGCGAGCAGGCGTTCGCGAAGATCGCCGCGCTCGAGAAGGGCCGCGTCGACATCACCTACCAGACCGTCGCCTGCAAGGTGAGCGGCAACCTCGCCTATCACTTCAAGGACGGCAGCTCGAAGTACTGGACCGCCATCCAGGTCCGCAACCATCGCCTGCCGGTCACGAAGCTCGAGTACCAGCGCGACGGTGCCTGGGCCGAGATGAAGCGTGAGGACTACAACTACTTCGTCGAGTCGAAGGGCGTCGGCGATCAGCCGGCCGGCCTGAAGCTGAAGATCACGGCCGCCGACGGCCAGGTGATCGAGGACACGCTCCCGGGCGCGGTGCCCGACGATCAGACGGTCGACGGCTCGAAGCAGTTCAACTGAGCGGCACGCCGACCGTGAAGGTCGTGCCCGCGCTGCTCGAGACGAACGACAGCACGCCGCCGTGGGCGTCGACCACGCGCTTCACCAGGGCGAGGCCGAGGCCGGTGCCGCTCGTCTTGGTGGTGAAGAACGGCTCGAACACGCGCATCGTGTCTTCGCTCTTGATGCCGACGCCCGTGTCGATGACGTCGACGCACGCGAGGGTGCCGTCGCCGCGCTGCTCGGTGCGGGCGCGCACGATGAGCGTCCCGCCGCGAGGCATGGCCTGGAGGCCGTTCAGCACCAGGTTGAGCACCGCCTGACGGAACAGCCGGCGATCGAGCGGGATCGCCGGGAGCCCGGGCTCGACGTCGACCTTCAGCTCGACCGCGCTCGCCTCGGGGCGCACCGTCGCCGACGACGCCACGTCCGAGAGCACCTCGGCGAGCGAGGAGCGGTCGAGGCGCAGCGACGCGGGGCGCGCGAACTCGAGCAGGTCGGTGACGATCGCGTTGAGCCGCTGCGCCTCCTCGTCGATGACCCCGACGAGGCCGGTGAAGGAGGTCGCGTGGTCCGTGCTCGTGAAGACCGGCGCGTCGCGCATGAGCCGCTGGAGGTTCGCGACGGCGCCGAACACGGCGCCGAGCGGGTTGCGGATCTCGTGGGCGACGATCGCCGAGAGCTCCCCGAGCGCCGCGAGGCGTTCGCGCTCGACGAGCTCCTTCTGCGCGCGCTCGAGCGCCTCGATGTACTCCGCGACCTCGAGGGCCGAGCCGACGTGCGTGGCGAACAGCGCGACGGCGGGCGCATCGGACTCGCGGAAGACGTCGGAGTAGACGCTGAGCAGCCCCCACGGCTCCTCGCGCACGAAGATCGGCGCGATGACGCCGTTCGCGATCCCCGCCGTCGCCGGCGCGTCGTCGAGGGGACGGACGTCCTTGCCCGTCGCCGCGTGGAAGAACGTCGCGAACAGGTCGATGCTCTCGCGATAGACGTTCTTGCGTCCGAGGATGATCTCCGCGGCGCCCGAGCACTCGGAGATGGGCGCGCGCAGACCGCGCACCGAGCGCCCGATCATCGACTCGATCGCCGCGAGCCGCTTGGGCGCGGTCGCCGCGTGGCGGAGGACGAGCTGGCAGCGATCCTTCTGGAACGCGTTGAACCGCATGCCGAGCCGGAAGAGCCCCTCGCCCGCGATCCGCAGGACGTCGTCTTGCGTCCGACCGCGCTGAACACGCGCCGCCAGCTCCGACAGAGCCGTTACGAGAGAACCCCCCATTGGTCAGCCCAGGCATGCCCCGATGCGCTCGCCGGCGCAAGTGACATCCTTTGTAACAACTCAGGAAAGCGATGCACCTCCGCGGACTTCGACCATCGCGCGGCTGACCTCCTCGAGCGACTCGCCGACGTGCTCGACGTTCTTCAACGCCGCGTCGTCGAGGCCGATCGCCGCCGCCGCCGCGGTATCCACCGCGGTATAGGCGCGCGAGAGGACGGTGACGTGCTCGGCGATGCGCTGATCGAGCATGCCGAGGACCGACTCGGCCGCGGACTTCGGCGCGCCGTCCGCCGGCGCCGGCGCCTTCGCCTGCTCCGCGATGCGGACGAGGACCTGCGGGCGCGCGCGCTCGAGGCGGATCCGCGCGTCGGCGAGGCGAAGCAGCGACTGCCACGTCTTCTTCACGCGCGCCTCCGTCGTCCGATCGAGAGGGACCTCGTGCGCGTGGCGGCGGAGCTCGGCGCCGTTCGCCAGCGCGCCCTTCGCCGGCTCGGCGACGGCCGCCGCGGCCTCGTCGAGCGCGTGGGCGAGCGGATCGTCGGCCTCGACGAGGAGCGGGAGCGCGGCGAGCACCGCGCCGACCACCACGGCGACGGCGAAGACCGGGAGCGTCGCGCTGGCGTACGCGGTCGAGAGCGATCCTCCGAGCGCGCCGCCGACCAGCGCGACGAGCACGTGCACCGCGCGTGCGGTGCGCGATCGGACGCGGATCGTCCGCTCGGCGAACGCCGCGGCGACGAGCACCGCGCCCGCTGCGGCGGGCGAGACGCCGCCGAGGACGCCCGCGCCGAACGCACCGAGCGCTCCGCCGGCGACGGTGAGGGACTGCACGTACCCGCTCGCGAAGACCGCGAGCACGACGCCCATCCACACGAGCGCGAGCGATGCGACGAGCGGACCGAAGCGTCCGGCGATCGGCTCGAAGGCGAAGACCGAGGCGGCGGCGACGATGAAGGCGAGCTTCTTCATGATCAGTAGGCCTTCCTCGCGATGTTCCCCATCTCCTTCGCCGCCGCGGCCTTCGCGTGCGACTTGCCGGCGGCGCTCGTGGGCGCGACGGTCGCGAAGCCGGTCTTCATCTCGTCGTACGACTTCATCTGCGCGCGGATCGACGGGGCCGCCGCCGGAGGCGCGACCGCGAGCGCATCGGCGAGCGCCGCCTGGTTCTCCGCCGCGAGCGACGTCGCGCGCGTCACGTCGCCTGCCGCGTACGCCTGCGCCGCCTTCAGCTGGCGCTGCGAGGCGAGCACGCTCGTGGCGCTCGCGAGGACCGCGCCGTCCCGCCCCTGATCGACCTCGTTCGCGTCGTTGGTCGCGAGGATGGTGAGGCGCGGCACGTCGATCGACTTCGCGAACGCGTCGCCCACCCGCGTCCAGGAGGCCGTGGTGGCGAAGTCGTAGGTCCCGAGGTTCGTCATCGTCGATGCGGAGAGCTCGACGATCACGCGGCGCTCGTCGCCGGCGAAGAGGGAGCCCATCGTGAGCACGACCTCGTCGCCCTGCACCGTCGCGTCCGCGCCGTGCGCGGAGACGAAGCGGACGCCGGCGGGGAGCTTGATGCGCGCCTGCGCGTTCTCGATGGTGGTCGACGACGTCTCCTCGAGCTCGCGCTTCAGGAAGCTCGCGAGCGACGCGCCGTCCTTCACGAACGCGAAGTTGCCGTGACCGTTCTGGGCGACCGAGCCCATGTAGCTCTCGTCGAAGTCGAGCCCGACGCCGAGCGACGACACGCTGATGCCGGATGCGAAGCTGCTCCGCGCGAGCGCCTCGGCCTGCGCGCGCGTGCTGTCGAGCCCGTCGCTCACGAGGACGATGCGCCGGACGCGGCCCTTCGCCGCCTCGTCGATCGCGCGGAGGCCGTGCGAGAGGCCGCCGGGGATGTTCGTGCCGCCGCCCGCCTCGATCGCGCGCACGCGCTGCGCGAGCGACTCGCGCACGCTGCCCACGCGCGCCAGCGACTGGATGAGCTCGCTGCGATCGTCGTAGCGCACGAGCGCGATCTCGTCGTCGTCGCGCATGTCCGCGACGAGCCGGAGGACCGAGCGCTTCGCCTCCTCGATCTTCTCGCCGCTCATCGAGCCGGAGGTGTCGAGCACGACGGCGAGGGAGATGGGCGCGCGCACCTTCGCGCGATCGCTCTCCGGCGCATCGGCGACGAGCCGCAGCTCGGCGTACACCGGCGTCGTCTGGCCCGAGAGCACCTTCGTGTGGCTCAGGCCGAACGTGCCGTGCGCGCCGGGGCCCGAGAAGGCCACCGTGCTCTTGCCGTTCGCGACGAGCGGCGCCGGCGTCTGGTGCGGTGCGTCACCCGGGGAGGCGGCGGCCGGGGCCTTGTAGAGGACGAGCCCGCCCGTCGCGAGGACGACGGACGAGGCGGCAATGGCGCGGCGGAGCCGGGCCGAACGCATCCAGAGTGACATCGGCATCGGGCCTGGTTACGGCCCGCCCGGCGATTCGATCTACCGGACCGCGATCACGGCACGACCGGCGAGTCGGTCGTCACGCCCGCGCCGTACCACCCACCTCCGGCGTCGATCGAGAGCACGTTCGTCGTCTTGCCCGTGCTCATGTCGATCTCGGTGAGGCGGCCGTCCGCCGAGAAGCCGTAGCCCTTCCCTGCCCAGTAGCCGAACCCGTACGTGTTCACCTGGCTCGTGGGCCCGACGATCTGCTTGATGGTGCCGGTCTTCGGATCGATCTCGGCGAGGTAGTCCGTCGGCGCGCCGCCGTCGGTCACCGCGTCGGGCTTCACGATCACGTACGCGCGGTTCGCGTCCCGGATCAGCGCGACGAGATCGCCGGCCACGTCGTAGTACGTCCCGGCGACGCCGCCGTTCGGATTGAGGTTGCCGATGGTCGTCATCGCACCGGTCGAAGGCTCGATGCGGACGTAGTTCTCGATGTACCCGGTGTTGCCGTCCTCCGCGTACCCGACCAGCGCCTCCTTCGTCGCGTCCACCGTGCCGATCGGCACGAACGAGAGCGAGTTCGGGTAGTACGTCGTGGCCGCCTCTTCCTTCACCACCGTGCACTTGGCGCTCGTCGGGTCCACGGTCAGGAACTTGTGGAACGTCGTCGCGTACATCGCGCCCGAGCGATCGACCGCGAGGTCGATGACCGAGTCCGCGGCCGTGATGCAGTCGAACTTGCCGATCGGGGTGAGCTTCTTCCCGAGCGGCTCGAACAGGTACAGCGTGTCGCGCGTGTGCGCGTAGACGCGTCCCGATGCAGCGCCGCCCTCGAGCGGCACCTCGCCGCTCGAGCCGCTCGACGACGACGAGGACGAGGACGTCGCGCCCGAGTCCCGCTTCTTCGTGCCGCCCGTGTCGTCCGAGAGCGGCAGCGGCGACGATTTGTTCTCGCTGCTGCTGCACGCGACGGCCGCAGCGCCGAGGAGGAGCGTTCCGGTGGTCACCAAAAGCCAGGGAGGAAGACGGTGCATCGCTACGAGGAGAGGTTAGCCTAGGAGCCATGCGGGCGCTCGTCCTGGCAGGTCTCGCGCTCGCCGCTTGCGCGCAGGCGCCCGCGACGCCCGCTCCGCGCGGGGTCGCGCGGGTGTGCGTACTCCGTCCGGACTCCCTCGCGGCATCGGCGACGATGGCGGTCCGCGACAACGGACGCCTCGTCGGCGCGACGCGCGGCGCGTCGTACGTCTGCTGGCTGGCCGCCCCGGGCGAGCACCAGATCACGTCGATCGACGACGACACCGGCCCGACGCTCCTGCACGCGCGCCCGGACGCGCGCTACTGGATCCATCAAGAGGTCAGCGCGCTCGCCGGGGATCTGCACGCACACCTCGACTTCGTCGACGAGCCCACGGCACTGGAGATGCTCGAGCGCATCGACACGCGCGTCCTCCTCTCGGTGCGCGGGCACGAGGACGAGGACGACGCGATGGCGATCGTCCCTGCGCGTTAGCCGCGGTCAGCCGATCTTCAGGAGCTCGACCTCGAACACGAGGGTCGAGTTCGGCGGGATCGCGCCCGGAAACCCGCGCTCGCCGTACGCGAGGTGCGGCGGGATCGTGAGCTTGCGCATCTGCCCGACCTTCATGCCCGCGACGCCCTGGTCCCAGCCCTTGATCACCTGACCGCGGCCGAGCACGAACTCGAAGCCCTGCCCGCGATCGCGCGAGCTGTCGAACTTCTTCCCGTCGGTCAGGGTGCCCACGTAGTGCACGGTGACGCGGTCGCCCGCCTTCGCTTCCTGCGTTCCGGTCGCGGGCTTGAGCTCTTCGATCTGGAGGTCGGCCATGTTCGTCTCTCTTTCTCTTCCGTCTATCTTGCGCGTCGCTTCGCGAACGAGCGCTTCGAAAAGCGCACCGAAGCTCAGTGAATGCGTGCCCGGATCGTAGGTCTCCGGCGGACGCAGCGCGCCGAGCTTAGCCTCTTCCGCGATGATCCGGTCCACCGACGGATCGACCTTCGGCGGACCGACGAGCGCTCCGATCGTGAGCCGCATCTCGTCGGGATCGAACCACGCACCGTGCGTGCGGCAGACGTCGATGACGACGCTCGTGCCTGCGATCAGCCTTCCTTCTTCGCCGCGAAGAGCGGCAGGTTGCAGTTCACGCACGGGCGACGAGAGGTCCACGTCAGGAGCACCCACGGCCCGCGCGGATCGGGCGCGGGCTCGTCGGGCTCGACCGCGGAGGGAGCCCGGTACGGGCCTCCGCTCATCAGGGCTGGGCGAGGAGCTGCCTCAGCACGTACGGGAGGATGCCGCCGTGCTTGTAGTAGAGGACCTCCTGCGGCGTGTCGATGCGGACCGTCGCCCGGAGCTCCTTCGTCGTTCCGTCCGGCGCCTTCGCGCGGACGGTCACGTCGCGACCGCTCTTGAAGCCGGAGTCGAGCAGCTCGGGCAGGCCGACGACGTCGAACGTCTCCTCGCCGGTGAGGCCGAGCGACGCGGCGTTCATGCCCGCGTGGAACTGCAGCGGGAGGATCCCCATGCCCACGAGGTTCGAGCGGTGGATGCGCTCGTAGCTCTCGGCGAGCACGGCGCGGATGCCGAGGAGCTTCGGTCCCTTCGCCGCCCAGTCGCGCGACGAGCCCGAGCCGTACTCCTTGCCCGCGATGACGAAGAGCGGGACGCCGTCGGCGATGTACTTCACCGACGCGTCGAAGATCGTCGTCACCTCGCCCGAGGGCATGTGCTTGGTGAAGCCGCCCTCGGTGCCCGGCGCGAGCTGGTTCCGGAGGCGCACGTTCGCGAACGTGCCGCGCACCATGACCTCGTGGTTGCCGCGGCGCGAGCCGTAGGAGTTGAAGTCCTCCTTCGCGACGCCGTGGGCGAGGAGGTACTTGCCCGCCGGGCTGTCGGCCTTGATCGAGCCGGCCGGCGAGATGTGATCGGTCGTGATGCTGTCACCGAGGAGCGCGAGGACGCGCGCGTTCTTGATCTCCTCGACCGCCGCCGGCTGCGCGCCCATGCCCTCGAAGTAGGGCGGGTGCTTCACGTACGTGCTCGTCTTCTCCCAGGCGAACAGATCGCCCTCGGGCACCGCGAGCGACTGCCACTGCGCGTCGCCTGCGTAGACGTCGGAGTAGACGTTCTTGAACATGTCGGGGCGGACGTACTTCTCGACCGCCTCGGCCACCTCGCGCTGGGTCGGCCAGATGTCCTTCAGCATGACGGGCTTGCCGTCCTTGCCCGTGCCGATCGGCTCCTTCGTCAGGTCGACGTCGGCGCGGCCCGCGATGGCGTACGCGACGACGAGCGGCGGCGACGCGAGGTAGTTCGCGCGGACCTCCGCGTGCACGCGACCCTCGAAGTTGCGGTTGCCCGAGAGGACGGAGACGACGAAGAGATCCTTCTCGTCGATCGCCTTCGAGATCGCCGGCGGCAGCGGGCCCGAGTTGCCGATGCACGTCGTGCAGCCGTAGCCCACGATGTAGAAGTTCAGCTTCTCGAGCGCCTCGAGCACGCCCGCGGCCTGGAGGTACTCGGTCACCACCTTCGAGCCCGGACCGATGCTCGGCTTCACCCACGGCTTCGCGGTGAGGCCCTTCTCGACCGCCTTCTGCGCGAGGATGCCCGCGGCCATCAGGACCGACGGGTTCGACGTGTTGGTGCAGCTCGTGATCGCCGCGATGACGACCGAGCCGTTGTCGACGTCCTTGTCCGCGGCGACGCCGTCGGTCGCGGCGGCCACGACGAGGCTCTTCTTCTTCTGGGCGGGGCGGGCCTTGTACGCGTCGAGCGCGGTGGTGAACGACTGCTTCACCCCGGAGAGCGTCACGCGGTCCTGCGGGCGCGCGGGTCCGGCGAGCGAAGGCTCCACCGTCGAGAGATCGAGCGAGACCGTGTCCGTGTAGATCGCCTCGGGCGTGCTCGCGTCGTGGAAGAGGCCCTGCTCCTTCGCGTAGGCCTCGACGAGCGCGAGCTGCTGGTCGGTGCGGCCGGTGAACTTGAGGTAGCGGATGGTCTCCGCGTCGATCGGGAAGATGCCGCAGGTCGCGCCGTACTCGGGCGCCATGTTCGCGATGGTCGCGCGGTCGGCGAGCGGGAGATCGGCGAGGCCGGGGCCGAAGAACTCGACGAACTTCCCGACGACGCCCTTCTTCCGGAGCATCTGCGTGACGGTGAGGACGAGGTCCGTCGCCGTCGCGCCCTCGCGGAGCTTGCCCGAGAGGCGCACGCCGATGACGTGCGGGAGCAGCATGCTGACCGGCTGGCCGAGCATCGCCGCCTCGGCCTCGATGCCGCCGACGCCCCAGCCGAGGACGCCGAGGCCGTTGATCATCGTGGTGTGCGAGTCGGTGCCGACGAGCGTGTCGGGGTACGCGAGCGGGATGTTCCCGACCTGCGCCTGGGGCATCGCCATGACGACCCGCGCGAGGAACTCGAGGTTCACCTGGTGGACGATGCCGGTGTCCGGCGGGACGGCCTTGAAGTTGCGGAACGCCTCCTGGCCCCACTTGAGGAAGCGGTAGCGCTCCTGGTTGCGGGCGAACTCGAGCTCCGCGTTCTTCTGGAACGCCTGCTTGCTGCCGAACTCGTCGACCTGCACCGAGTGGTCGATGACGAGCTCGACCGGCTGGAGCGGGTTGATCTTGCGCGGGTCGCCGCCCATGCGCTTCATCGCGTCGCGCATCGCCGCGAGGTCGACGACGCAGGGCACGCCCGTGAAGTCCTGGAGGAGCACGCGGCTCGGGGTGAACGCGATCTCCTGCGAGGGCTCGGCCGTCGACTCCCACTTCGCGATCGCCGCGACGTCCTCGACGTCGACGGAGACGCCGTCTTCCGTGCGGAGCAGGTTCTCGAGGAGGATCTTCAGCGAGAAGGGCAGCTTCGCTGCATCCGGGTACGTGCGATAGACCGCGTCGAGGCGGTACATCGCATACGAATCCGCGCCGACCTTGAGGGTTGCCTGGCTGCCGAAGGAGTTCTTGGACATGGGAGGAAACTCTCTATAGGCCCCCCGCTGCGACGCGGCAATCCTCGTGAATCACCGACGAAAGAAGCGGAAACTCGATCCCGCTTCCCCGCCGTGAGAGACGGGGCGCATGCGCTGCGCCGCGGTGTCGTTCGTCCTGCTCTCCCTCGCTTCCCTCGCTTCCCTCGCCTCTCTGCCCGCGTGCTCCGGAGACGATACGGCCGGACAGACCGCCGCTGCGCCGCCCTCGCCCACCGGCTCGGCGGACGGAGGCGGTGGGGCGACGCAGGACGCCCCACCGGACGCCGCACCACCGGCGACGTGCCCGCGCGTCCCCGGCCCGGCCGACGGCCCGCGCAAGGTCGTCGTCTCGCATCCGTTCGGCGAGGGCTCGGGCAAGAAGGCGAACGCGTTCGAGGTGCTCGACCTGTCCGCCGACGGCGCGCTCGCGCGCCCGGGCGTCACGTTCGAGATGCGCACCGCGTTCGAGCCGATCGCGTTCACGCCCGACGGCAAGATCGGCCTCGTCCCCCAGGACGACGGCACGATCGGCGTGTTCACGTTCGACGCGAGCGGCAAGCCGGTGGTCGTCGACCCGGCGTTCTCCGGCAGCTTCTACGCGCACCGGATCGTGGTGGCGAAGGACGGCGCGCGCGCGTTCGTGCTCGACGAGCAGACCGCGAACAACGGCGGCGGCGTGCACGAGATCGCCATCGGCTGCGACGGCAAGCTCTCGTACGTCGGTCTCGCGGTCCCGGGCGGACGCGCGCATGCGATGGCGCTCCTCCCCGGCGATCCCGATCGCGCGGTGCTCGCCGGCTACAAGGCGTTCGACTCCGCCGACGGCACGTACGTGCATCGGCTCGACGTCGCCGGCGCGAAGGTCACGCGCCTCGCGAGCGGCGGCGCGTTCGGCGACGAGGACGCGATCGCGTCGTCGATCGCGCTCACGAACGACGGGAAGTACGCGCTCGTCACCGACAACGGCTTCGCCAAGGGCAGCCGCATGATCCCCGTGGCGCTCGCCACGATGACGCCGCTCGCCGAGATCGCGACGCCGAACCCTGCCGCCGTCGTCATGTCTCCGTTCGGCAACGCCGCCCTGCTGTTGAATTCGGACGGCGAGGACGCGCTGCGCGTCGTGACGTACGACGCCGCGAACGCGGCCAAGCCGTTCGCCGTCGCGAGCGAGGTCGCGTACGTCGGAGGCAAGACGTCCCTCCCCACCATCGCGTCGGTGATCGATCGCGGCACGCTGCGCGGCCGCGTGCTCGTGGCGGAGACGACCGCCGTGCGCCGCCTCGCGTTCACGCAGGCCGGGGCCGTCGAGGACCTCGGACCGCTCTCGCTCGGAGAGGGAAACGGCTCGATCGTCGGCGCGCTGGGCGTGCAGCCCTGACGGTCAACGGAACGACACGACGACGTCGTCGAGGGTGCCGTCGATCGGATCGGCGTCGTTCTTCCCGAACGCGACGGCGAGCGAGGACTTCACCGGGAGCGCGATCGCCGCTCGCTGGAGCACGGGCGTACAGTCGACGCTGAGCGCGAGCCCGTCGGCCGTGAGGTCGAAGACGAAGAGGTGCTCGCGTCCGACGGCGCTCTCGATCGCGATCGGTGAACAGCCCGAGGTCGAGTCGCACAGCGTGAACTGCGGATTGCCGCTCGCACCGAGGACGGCGCGGACCTCGAAGCCGCTCGCTGCTCCGAGCGTGATGCGCAACATCGACCCGCCGTCCCACGCGGTCACCGCGACGCGCGCCGAGATGCGCGTCGCGAAGGGCACGAGCGGGGTGTCGACCCAGAGCGTCCCCACCGCGTCGAGCGTGTTCTTCGCCGCGACATGAAGCTTTCCCCTCGCGCAGTCGCGGATCACGCCGCTCGGATCGCCGCTCAGCTCGAACGCGCCGCAGCCCGCGGTGAAGTCCTCCGCGCGGCACGACGGGCCCTCGCCGGCGCAGGTCGGCGCGGCGCAGGCGGCGGCGTCGGTCGGCGCGGCGTCTCCGGCCGCGGCGTCGACCGGCGCGCCCTCGACGGCCTCGAACGACGAGCACGCGCCCGCCACGATCGCGATCGTCGTGGCGAGTACACCGCGCAGCACGCGTCGATCGTACCACTCAGCCGTGCGGCGCGACCATGTCCTGCGGGCGGACGAGCTCGTCGAACTGCTCCGCGGACACGAGCCCCGACTGGAGCGCCGCGTCCTTCAGCGTGAGGTCCTTCTCGTAGGCGGTCTTCGCGATCTTCGCGGCCGCGTCGTAGCCGATGCGCGGCGCGAGCGCGGTCACCAGCATGAGCGACGAGGCGACGTGCCTGGCGATCTGCGCGGTGTTCGGCTCGATGCCGGCGACGCAGTTCTCGCGGAAGCTGTCGCACGCATCCGCGAGCAGCTCCACGCTCTCGAGCAGGTCGTGCACGATCATCGGCTTGAACACGTTGAGCTCGAGGTGGCCGCTCGCGCCCGCGATGCCGATGGCGACGTCGTTGCCCATCACGTGCGCGCACACCATGGTGAGCGCCTCGGCCTGCGTCGGGTTGACCTTGCCGGGCATGATCGACGACCCCGGCTCGTTCGCCGGCAGGATCAGCTCGCCGAGGCCGGCGCGCGGGCCGCTCGCGAGGAGCCGCGTGTCGTTCGCGATCTTCATGCACGAGGTCGCGAGCACGCGCGTCGCCGAGCTCATCGCCACGAGCGCGTCGTGCCCGGCGAGCGCCGCGAACTTGTTCGGCGCCGAGCGGAACGGCATGCCGGTGAGCTTCGCGATCTCGGCGGCGACCCGATCGGCCCACTCGGGGTGCGAGTTGAGCCCGGTGCCGACCGCGGTGCCGCCGAGCGCGAGGTCGTGGACCGTGTCGAGCGCGAGGGTGATCTGCTTCTCCGCGAACCCGAGCTGCGCGGCCCAGCCGCCCATCTCCTGGCCGAGCGTGAGCGGCGTCGCATCCATCAGGTGCGTGCGGCCGATCTTCACCACGTCGGCGAACGCCACCGCCTTGTCCTCGATCGCCTTGCGCAGATGGGCCACCGCCGGGAGCAGGCGCGCGCGCACGCGCGTCGCCACCGCGACGTGCATCACCGTCGGGAAGGCGTCGTTCGACGACTGCGACATGTTCACGTGATCGTTCGGGTGCACGAGCTTCGAGCCGGCGAGCTCGTTCGCGCGGTTCGCGATCACCTCGTTCGCGTTCATGTTCGACTGCGTCCCGGAGCCGGTCTGCCAGACGACGAGCGGGAAGTGATCGTCGAGCTTGCCGCTCGCCACCTCGTCGGCCGCGCGCGCGATCACGTCGGCGCGCTGCGCGTCGAGCTTGCCGAGCGCGAGGTTCACGTGCGCCGCCGCCTTCTTCACCACCCCGAACGCGTGGACGACGGCGGGCGCGAAGCGATGGCCGCCGATCTTGAAGTTCTGGAGGCTGCGCTGGGTCTGCGCCCCCCAGTACCTGTCCGCCGGCACCTCGACGGTGCCCATCGTGTCCTTCTCGATGCGCGTGCTCATCACACGCGGTTCTAACACCGCTCAGAGGGTGAGCGTGTGCAGCGTTCCGACGCAGGGATAGACGATCCCATCGCGCGTGCTCTGGTCGTTCACGCAGCCGCTCTTGCCGTCGTCGACGTAGACGCCGACCTTCGTCTTGCCCTGGTGGACGTACTCGAGCGTCGCGCCGTTCCGCCCCTTCGGCCGCGCGACGAACGCGTCCCCGAGCGCGAGCCAGTAGATGCCGTCGTCGTCGTAGGCGTCGAGGACGAGCTTCGTGATGTCCCTGGGATCGACGCCGGCGGCGAGCGGGACGGCGAGCCGCTTGAGCGTCCCGCCGAAGTAGTCGGCGGTCATCTGCGGTCCGTTCGAGACGACGCCGTCCTTCGTCACCGCGCGGAGGACGAAGCCTCCGCTGACCCGCGGAGGGACGAGCGGGATCGAGCTGCACGTCGCGTCGCCCGAGCCTCCGACGTCGGCCGCGTACACGTCGACGAACAGGTACCGCTCCATCGGGAGCGTGAGCTTGCCGTCGATCTTCTCCTCGCGCTCGAGCTCCGACGCCGTGAGGCGATAGAGCCACGGCGCGTACGTGTCGACGATCGACTCGCGCCCGGGCACCGCGTCGAGGTCGACCGGCAGCGGGCGCAGCACGA
>JBDHVD010000197.1:0-13947 GCA_039809525.1 Labilithrix sp.
TCTCAACGGCGAAGTGAAGCGGACGCCGGGAGGAGCGCTCCGTGCCGTCGGCTTCCATCACGAGGCACCCGGGGCCGAGGAGAACGCGCGCGTCGTTCCGGGAACGGAGACAAAGCCGAATGCGCTCGGCATCTACAAGGGAACGGTGGAAGTCAAAGACGCGCATACGGGCCAGTGGGTACGGAAGACCGCCGAATCGACCTTCTTCCCGAAACAGTGGACGCGATCCGATGTGCGCACTGCCGTGCTAGAGGCTTACGCGAATCGAACCGATCTCGGCGGTGGCGTTTGGGAAGGGGCTCTCCCGAATGGTTTGCGTATCCGGGGGGCTGTCGATCAAAGTGGTCGAATCACGACGGCCTATCCCGTGCTCGAGGAGGAGTGAACAGCGATGTTGCCGATGCGGTTCAACACGGGAGCGATTCGAGCGCACGAGTCACGGGTGACGTTCGATCCGCCGTACGAACACGTAGGAAGCTTCTTTCGGTCGGAGGTGCAGAGTCCTGCGGGCGCGAGGAGCTACATCCGGCTGGTTCGCGACGTGATCGGCCGGAACCGACCGCCGGTCGAATGCGAGACCGGAAACATGTGGACGATGGACATCGACCCGGAATGGACGACGCTGACGAACGACTACGGGACGGAGCGACAGCAAGTGCGGCTCCCGACGGCGTGGCTCCTGGACGCGCTGCAGCGCTATCTCGCGTTCCGCGTCAGCCGAGGCGCCGATCCCGACGTCTGAAGCGCGCTGCGGTCAGCCCAGCGCGCGACGTGCTCGGCCGACGCGTCGATCGCAGAGGAAGCAGCCGCGAACGGGCATCGATGTTCCGGGCTTGACAGCCGATCTCTCGTCGGCGAGGTTGCCCGCTACGGCGGCACCGACGCCGAACCCCGATGAGTCCGCCCCCGCTGGACTCCTCGACGGGGCAAAGGGGAGCAAATCCTCCGGCTGGCCGGCGCGTGTCTTTTTCGTCGCGTGGCCGAGAGCGGGGGTCGAGGTCGCGCGGCGGACGGAGAACCGCCATGACCCAGCAGAAGGACCTGAAGAAGCGAATCCGCGAGCGCCAGGCGAGGACCGGCGAGAGCTACTCGACGGCGCGCATGCACGTGCTCGGCGAACAGATGGAGACGCTCGCGCCCAGGGCGTCCGCGCCGACGCGCCACGAAGCCGTCGTCCTGAAGGTGGGCTCGCAGTCTGCGCGTGTCCGGATCTTCGGAGAAGAAGGGGAGGTGACGTTCCGTTCGGGCGACCTCTACGACGTCGCGCCCGCGCACGTGGTCACGCTGCTGGTCGAGAAGCGCTGGCTATGGCGCGGCGACGCGTACGCGAGCGGAAAGGTCGCGGAGACCCGCATCGACATCCCCCGGCTCGGCCTCATGCCTCTCGCGCTCGAAGGCGGTGAGCCAGAGGACATCCGCGAGTCCTCCGAGCCATGCCGCGGCTCGGACCCGTACTCCAAGCTGCGGCGAATGCTCACCGCGAAGCCGCGGGCGTCGTACGAGTTCGACAAGCTCGCGTGGGGAGCGTTTCCGGGCGCCGACCCCGAAGACAACCCGACGTGCGAGGCAGCCGAGCTGCGCGCGCGGGGCCGCGATGGCGAGGCGCGCGCGCTGCTCATGGACGCGCTCGGACGCGACCTCCGCGTCCTCGATGCTCATGCCGGGCTCGGCAGCATGGTCTTCGAACGCTCGCCCGAGCGCGCGCTCGTCCACTACGAGATCGGCGTGCGCCTCGGTGAGCTCTCGCTCCCGGCTGGATTCGACGGCCTGCTCCCCTGGAGGCGGCTCTACAACCGGCCGTTCTTGCGGTGCCTTCATGGACACGGCCTCTCCATGTGGCGCCGCGGCGATCTCGCGGGCGCGAAGAACACGTTCGAGCGCATCTTGTCGCTCGACCCCGATGATCACCAGGGCGTTCGCTTCTGCTGGCACGACGTGCAGGCGGGTCGGTCATGGGAGGAGATGAACGCACGCGAAAAGGCCGCCCCTGCGGCGCGACGTACCCGGATCGCGTCGTCGCGGAGTCTCGCGCGACGGTGAATCAGAACGGACAGTCGTCGTCGTGCGCGTCGTCCACGTCGTCCACGTCGTCCACGTCGTCCACGTCGTCCACGTCGTCATGCGCGTCATGCGCGTCGTCCGCGTCCTCCGCGTCGTCCACGTCGTCCACGTCGTCCACGTCGTCCACGTCGTCCACGTCGTCCACGTCGTCCACGTCGTCCACGTCGAACCACGTCTCGAGCGCTCCCGGTTCCTCCATGAAGTCGTCGTCGGGATCGACGAAGGCTCGAGCGGCGGCCTCGGCCGCGAGCCGGTCCTTCCGTCGCTGACGGCGCATCTGCGCCGCCAGCACGGCGTTCCGTGCGGCCTCGTCCTCGCTTGCAGGTACCTCGACGCCGAGCAGCCGGAGCTCGTGGATCGCGCAGTGTCGATCGACGCCGAACCATCGCGCGTATCCGAGGACGATCCGCTTCCCACGGTACGCCGTGACGAACTTCGGCGCCGACTGGAGGCGCTGCTCGCGGCGCATCCGCAGGCGGCGGGGAGGGAGCGGCTTCTTCTTGCGCTTTCTCCTGTTCTTCGCCGTGGCCATGAGCTTCGCGCGCATCATCGCACGCAAGGCGGCGTCGCTCACTCTTGGTTCGCGCACGCGATCGAAGTAGCCATCGTCGCATGCAAACGACCGTGTCCGCGCGATCGTCGACCCTCGCAGCCGACGCCTCCGCGGCGCCGCCCGAACCGCTCGCCGAGACGCGCGCCACGCTGATCGAGGGAGCGCGCCGGCGCTTCGGGGCCATCCCGGCCGAGGTGCTCGTCGATCACGTGCTCGAGCGATGCGGCGCGTCCGACTTCGCGGTGCGCGCGGCTGCGATGGAAGCGCTCGAGCGACGCTGGACCTTCGCCGAGCGCGAGGGGCTGACCGTGGCCACGCGGCCGGGCGGGGACGCCGTGCTCGGCGCGTACACGACCTCGCGACATGGCGTGCGCGCCAAGCGCAAGGGCAAGGGCAAGGACAAGGGCGGCGGGCGCGCGCGTGGTCGCCGCTTCCGCGGCGAGGCGCGCCCATACACGACGGTGCTCGAGGACGTCCGGCCGATCGCCGCGAGCTGCGACTGTCCCGACTTCGTGCGCAGCTCCCTCGGCGTCTGCAAGCACGCGCTCGTCGTGCTCGATTTCGTGTTCGGATCACGCGCGAAGCTCGCGCGCGCGGGGCGGGAGCGCGACGCGATCGCCGATCGACGGAGCGGCGCGAGCACGGCCAGGCTCGGCTGGGATCCGGTCCTGCCGCTGTCAGGGGAGCTCGATCGCGTCGCGGGGCTTCGGCTCGAGGTGGGCGGGCGCGCGCGGCTCTCGCGTGTCGCGGATGCGTTCGTCGGCGGACGCGTCGCTCGGGCGGTGCTCGGCGACGTGGAGCGCCGGCGGGAGCTGCTCGCGTCGCTGAACGCTCTCATCTCGGCGAAGGCGGATGCGAAGCGGGGAAGCGCGGGTCGGGCGCGGGTCGAGCTCGAGGCGTCGCCCTCGGCGCGCGCCATCGTGGTCGAGGAGCTCGAGAGGGCGGAGCGGCGCGCTCGGTGTGCGAAGGCAGCCGCGAAGGCCGTCCCGCATCTGCGCTCGCTCGCGCGGCGGCTGTATCCCTACCAGCGCGAGGGCGTGGAGCGATTCCTGTCGACGGGACGCCTCCTCCTGGCGGACGACATGGGGCTCGGCAAGACGACGCAGGCGATCGCGGCATGCCACGCGCTCTTCGAGTCACGCGCGGTCCGTCGCGGGCTCGTGATCGCGCCCGCCAGCCTCAAGCCGCAGTGGCTGCGCGAATGGCAGGAGACGACGCGCGTGCCCGTCGCCGTCGTGGACGGCACGCCGGAGGCGCGCGCGCGGCAGTACCGCGACCTCGACGAGGGCTTCCTCATCCTCAACTACGAGCAGCTGTTGCGTGACGCCGAGCACGTGTCGCGGCTCGCGCCGGAGATCGTCGTCCTCGACGAGGCGCAGCGGATCAAGAACTACGCGACGAAGTCGGCCGCGTACGTCAAGGCGCTCACGCCCGCGTACCGTCTCGCGCTCACCGGGACGCCGATGGAGAACCGGCTCGAAGAGCTCGCGTCGGTGCTGGACTGGATCGACGACGTGGCGCTGGCGCCCAAGTGGCGCCTCGTTCCGTGGCACACGGAGTCGGCCGGCGACGGCAGCGCGGGAGGCAGCGGGGGCGCGCGCAATCTCGTCACCCTGCGCACGCGACTCGCGGGGTGCCTCTTGCGCCGCGTGCGCAAGGAGGTCCTCGATCAGCTCCCGGCGCGGACGGACACGCGTCTGCCCGTGGAGATGACGCCCCAGCAGACCGACGCGCACGACGAGCTCACGCTGCCGATCGCGCGGCTCGTGCAGCGGAGCAAGAAGCGCCCGCTCTCCCAGCCGGAGTTCCTGCGGCTCATGCAGCTCCTCACCCAGCAGCGCATCATCGCGAACGGGCTCGGGCAGCTCCGGTTCGACGAGATCTGGCCGGCGTACCGCGACGCCCGACCCGATGCGATGCTCCTCGAGGGGCTGTTCGCTCCGAAGCTGATCGAGCTGAGGCGTCTGCTCGGCGATCTCGTCCTCGAACAGGGCCGCAAGGTGGTCGTCTTCAGTCAGTGGCGGCGGATGCTGCGGCTCTGCGAATGGAGCGTCCGCGACGTGCTCGCCGCGCGGGGGCTGCGCGGTGTGTTCTTCACGGGGGCGGAGAAGCCGTCGCAGCGAACGCGGAGCGTCGTCGACTTCCACGACGATCCGCGGACCGCGGTGATGTTCCTGACGGACGCCGGCGGCGTGGGTTTGAACCTCCAGCGCGCCGCGAGCGCCTGCATCAACCTCGAGATGCCGTGGAACCCGGCGGTGCTCGAGCAGCGCATCGGCCGCATCTACCGACTCGGGCAGAAGCAGCCGATCGACGTCTTCAATCTGGTCTCGGAGGGCTCGATCGAGGCGCGCATCGCGGGCCTGGTGGGCGCCAAGCAGGCGCTCTTCTCGGGGCTCTTCGACGGCACGACCGACGAGGTCCGCTTCGACTGCGCGCCGTCCATGCTCACGCGCGTGGAGCGGCTCGTCGAGCCGAGCGCCGCCGCCGATCTCGTCGAGCGCGGGGACGGAGCCGCTCCCGCCGACGAGGGCGCCGCGATCGATGGAAGCGATGGCGCCCTCGCGGACCAGGTTCCGGCGGCGGCGCCGACACCGGCGCCGATCGACCGCGGCATGCTCCCGGCGATGTTCGACGCCGTGCGCGTCGAGCGCCTCGGCGATGGTGGCATCCGGATCGAGGCGCCGCCCGAGGTGGCGGGGACGCTGCTGTCACTCTTCGAGGGCATGTCGAAGCTCCTCGCGTCCTGCGCGCCGCGCCCGAGCTGAGCCGGGCGGCCGGCGTCTCACCCGGGGGGCGCGGTCAAGCCGCGAGCGGACTGTACTCGCGCTCGTCGAGCGCCTCGATTCCATGCCTCGCGAGGATCGCGTTGAGGTCTCGGGCGGTCACCTTCGCGGGTGCCGAGATCTCGACCCCGATCGCTCTCCCACCGTCGTCGACGTCGATGTGCACGCCCATCCCCGCATCGACCGTACGCGCCGCGCTCGTCGGCACGCCACCGAGGCTAGCGCACGCGGGCGTCCGACGGGATCGCCTGCCGTCGATCGGTGACGGACCGCGCCGGGAGCTGCGCTATGGTGCCCGCCGCGGGAATGGATCAGGGGACGCTGGAAGGACTTCGGCGGGCGCACCCGGGGTGGCGCCTTCTCGCGGCCGATCACGCACCGATGCTCATCGCGTTCCTCTACGCGACGTTCATCGAGCCGAACGTGCGGACCATGACCGAGTCGGCGCTCGCCGCCAAGCTCGACGACTGGCTCTACCAGCTCCGGGCGCGCGACGGAGAGGGGGCGTGGCCGCGCGGCGCGGCGCAGTACCTGGACGTCTGGGCCGACGACGAGCACGCCTGGCTCCGGAAGTACTACCCGGCGAACGGCGACGAGCGATGCTTCGACCTCACGCCGTCGACCGAGAAGGCGATCGAGTGGATCGTCGGGCTGAAGCAGCGGCAGTTCGTCGGGACGGAGTCGCGGCTGATGATGGTCTTCGAGCTCTTGCGCCAGATGACGCAGGGAACGGAGGTGGACCCCGAGGCGCGGCTCGCCGATCTCGAGAGGAGGCGCGCGCAGATCGACGCCGAGATCGCGGCGGTGCGGACCGGCAACGTCACGCTGATGGACGCGGCCCAGGTGAAGGACCGGTTCCAGCAGATGGCGGCCACGGCGCGCGGGCTGCTGTCGGACTTCCGCGAGGTGGAGCAGAACTTCCGTGATCTCGATCGCGCCATCCGCGAGCGCATCGCGACGTGGGAGGGCTCGAAGGGAGCGCTGCTGGAGGACGTGTTCGGGGAGCGCGACGCGATCCGCGACTCCGATCAGGGCGCGAGCTTCCGCGCGTTCTGGGACCTGCTCATGTCCTCGCAGAGGCAGGAGGAGCTCTCGGCGATGCTCGAGAAGGTCTTCGCGCTCCCGGCCGTGAAGGAGCTCGAGCCGGATCGACGGCTGCTCCGCGTCCATCACGATTGGCTCGAGGCGGGGGAGCTCACGCAGCGCACGGTCGCGCGCGTCTCGGCGCAGCTGCGGCGGTACCTCGACGATCAAGCATGGCTCGAGAACCGCCGTATCATGCAGCTCATTCGACGGATCGAGCACCATGCCGTCGCGCTGCGCGACGCGGACACCGCTGGCTTCGTCGCGGAGATCGACGAGGCGGCGCCGACGATCGAGCTGCCGCTCGAGCGGCCGCTGTTCAAGCCGCCGTACAAGGCGCGCATCGACGAGCAGCCGATCGAAGACGCGGACGCCGACGTGGGCGCCGACGCGCTGTTCGAGCAGGAATACGTCGACCGCACGGAGCTCCGCGGCCGGATTCGAAGGATGCTCGTGAGTCGGTCGCAGGTGTCGCTGGCGGAGATCGTGGGGAGCCACCCGCTCGAGCACGGGCTCGCCGAGATCGTCGTCTACATGGGCCTCGCAGCGGACGACGACAGGGCGCTCATCGATGACGCACGTAGAGAGACGCTGCGCTGGATCGACGAGGCACGCGGCCCGAGGCAGGCGACGGTCCCGCTCGTCGTCTGGAGGAGGTGAGCGGAGATGAGCGGAGATGAGCGCGCCATGACGAACGACGCGAACGCGGATCTGTCGCGCGTGATCATCGCGCTCATGAAGGGCGTGACGTATCGCGATGCCGATCCTGCGCTCTGGCAGGCGCTCGTCTCGCTCTCGGCCAGGGTGCGGGAGCACGTGGTCGTGCTCGGGCTCGACCTCGTCCTCGACGAGGCCGAGGGGTACGCGTACCTCGCGCAGCGCGCCGCCGCCCGGGGGGAGGGGAAGGGCGAGCCGGAGATCGCGCGGCTCGTGACGAGGAGGCAGCTCGGGTATCAGGTGAGCCTCTTGATCGTGCTCCTGCGAAAGCGGCTCGCGGAGCTCGACGCGCGTGGGGCGGAGACGCGCCTCGTGATGAGCCGCGACGAGATCGTGGAGCTCGTGCGGGTGTTCTTGCCGGACAGCGCGAACGAGGCGAAGGTGCTCGACCGCGTCGAGACGCACATCAACAAGATCGTCGAGCTGGGATTCTTGCGGCGCCTCCGCGGCGGCGAGGATCGCTACGAGGTGCAGCGCATCATCAAGGCGTTCGTCGACGCCCAGTGGCTGAGCGATTACGAGGAGCGGCTGGCCGCCTATCGCGCTCACGCGGGCGGAGGCGCAGGCGCGGAGGGCGAGGCCTCGTGACGACCCTGCCGGGCTTCCGTCTGTCGCGCCTCGAAGTCTTCAACTGGGGGACGTTCGGCGGCGCGGTGTGGGGGATCGACGCGGCCGGCGCGAACACGCTCCTCACCGGCGACATCGGATCGGGCAAGTCGACGCTGGTGGATGCCATCACGACGCTGCTCGTGGCGCCGCAGAGGCTCGCCTACAACCGCGCGGCGGGGGCCGATGTCCGCGAGCGATCGCTCCGCTCGTACGTGCTCGGCTACTACAAGTCGGAGCGCGGCGAGTCGGGCGGGACGGCGCGCGCGGTGCCCCTGCGCGACAGGAACACCTACTCGGTCGTCCTCGGGCGGTTCGAGAGCGAGGGCTTCGACCAGCCGGTCACGCTCGCGCAGGTCTTCTGGATGAAGGAGCCGGACGGCCAGCCGGAGCGGTTCTACGTCGTCGCGGACGCCGCGCTCTCGATCAAGGAGCACTTCGGCGGATTCGGGCCCGACATCCACCAGCTCAAGAAGCGGCTCCGGAAGGCGGGGCACGAGGTCAGCGACTCGTTCGTGGCGTACGGCGCGGCGTTCCGGCGGCGGTTCGGGATCGACAGCGAGCAGGCGATGGAGCTGTTCCATCAGACGGTCTCGATGAAGTCGGTCGGCAACCTGACCGAGTTCGTCCGGCAGCACATGCTCGAGCCGTTCCCCGTCGAGGAGCGCATCCAGGCGCTCGTCGGACACTTCGACGATCTGACGCGCGCGCACGAGGCCGTCCTGAAGGCGAAGGCGCAGATCGAGGCGCTCGTGCCGCTCGTCGCCGACTGCGATCGGCACGCGGAGCTCGCGAAGATCGCCGGCGAGCTGCGCGCGTGCCGTGATGCGCTGCGGGCCTGGTTCGCTCGGCGGAAAGGCGCCCTGCTCGACCGGCGGCTCGCGACGCTCTCGGGGGAGCTCACGCGGCTCGAGGATCGGGCCGCGGCGCTCGAGGAGGAGCGGAGCCGGCGGCACGGTGACCGGGACGACGTGAAGCGCGCGATCGCGGACAGCGGCGGCGACCGCCTCGACAGCCTCCGCGCGGAGATCCGGCGCCTGGAGCGAGACGTCGGCGAGCGGCAGCACAGGGCCGAGCGCTATGACGCGCTCGCGCGGACGCTCGGCCTCGCCGCCGCGCACGACGGCGAGTCGTTCGTCGCGAACCAGCGGGCGATCGCGACGCTGCGCGAAGCGTCGGAGAGCGAACGCGCGGACGCGCAGAACGCGCTTGCGGACGTGAAGGTCGACATGCGGGATCTCCGGCGGGCGCACGACGAGCTCGTCTCTGAGGTGGCCTCCCTCCGCTCGCGGCGGTCGAACATCCCCGCGCGCATGCTCGCCCTGCGGGCGCGGCTGTGCGATGCGCTGAGCGTCTCCGACGACGCGCTGCCGTTCGCCGGCGAGCTGCTCCGCGTGCGCGAGGGCGAAGAGGCGTGGGAGGGCGTGATCGAGCGTGTGCTCCACAACTTCGGCCTGTCGATGCTCGTGCCCGACGCGCTCTACGGGAGCGTCGCGCAGTGGGTCGAGCGCACGCACCTGGACGCTCGGCTCGTCTACTACCGCGTGAGGCCGCAACGCGCGCAGGACCGATCCGCGATCGGGCCCCGCTCGCTCGTCCACAAGCTCGACGTCAAGGACTCGGACTTCTGGGGCTGGCTCGAGGCGGAGGTGGCGAAGCGCTTCGACTACGCGTGCTGTGACACCCTCGAGGAGCTTCGCCGCGAGACGCGGGCGATCACTCCCGCGGGACAGATCAAGGGCGGCGGGGAGCGGCACGAGAAGGACGATCGGCACCGGATCGACGATCGGTCGCGCTACGTCCTCGGGTGGACGAACGAGGCCAAGATCGCCGCGCTCGAGAAGGAGCGGCGCGATCTCGAGACGCGCATCCAGCATCTGGCGGAGCGGTTCGCGAACGTCCAGAAGGTCGAGGCCGAGCTCGTCGCGCGTCTGGGCCACCTCGGGCAGATGACCGAGTACCAGACGTTCCGCGAGATCGAGTGGCGTCCGCTCGCGGTGCAGATCGACGAGCTCCGGCGCGAGCTCGCGTCTCTCGAGGGACAATCGGACAAGCTGCGCGTCTTGACCGAGAGGCTCCGCGAGATCGAGGCGGCGCTGGCCGAGATCGACGGTCGGCTGGCCGAGGTGAACGGCGAGATCGGCGGCGTGCGCGTGAAGCACGACGGCGCCACGAAGGCGAGGCTCGACTGCGAGTCGGTGCTCGAGGCCGCGACGCAGGCGGGCCTCGGCGGGGCGGAGCTCGATCGGCTCGAGCCGATCGTCCTCGAGGCGCTCGCCGGTCGGGAGCTCACGGTCGAGTCCTGCGACAACCGGGAGAAGGACGTCCGCGAGCTGCTGCAGGCGCGCATCGATGCGGAGGACGCGAAGATGCGTAGGCTCGCCGAGAGGATCGTCCAGGCGATGCAGTCCTATCGAGACGGCTATCCGCTCGAGACCCGGGAGACCGACGCGAGCCTCGCCGCCGCCGGCGAGTACCGTGGGATGCTCGAGCGCTTGAAAGCGGACGACCTGCCCCGCTTCGAGGCACGGTTCAAGGAGCTGCTCAACGAGAACACCATCCGTGAGGTCGCCGGCTTCCAGTCGCAGCTCAATCGCGAGAGGCAGGAGATCAAGGAGCGCGTCGAGACGATCAACCGCTCGCTCGCAGGGATCGACTACAACCCCGGTCGCTTCATCGTACTCGAGCCGGACCTGACGACCGACGCCGAGATCCGCGAGTTCCAGCAAGACCTCCGCGCGTGCACCGAGGGCGCGCTCACGGGGTCGGAGGAGGACGCGTACTCCGAGGGGAAGTTCTTCCAGGTGAAGCGCATCATCGAGCGCTTCCGCGGGCGGCAGGGCACCGGCGAGCTCGATGCGCGCTGGACGCGGAAGGTGACCGACGTGCGCAACTGGTTCGTGTTCTCCGCGTCGGAGCGCTGGCGTGAGACCGGCACGGAGCACGAGCACTACACCGACTCGGGCGGCAAGTCGGGCGGCCAGAAGGAGAAGCTCGCGTACACCGTGCTCGGGGCGAGCCTCGCGTATCAGTTCGGGCTCGAGGCGACCTCGGGGCGGTCGCGCACGTTCCGGTTCGTCGTCATCGACGAGGCCTTCGGTCGAGGCTCGGACGAGTCCACGCGATACGGCCTCGAGCTGTTCGGTCGCCTCGGGCTCCAGCTCCTGGTCGTGACGCCGCTCCAGAAGATCCGCGTCATCGAGCCGTACGTGGCGAGCGTCGGCTACGTCCACAACGACGACGGCCGGCGCTCGATGATCCGCAATCTCACGATCGAGGAGTACCGCGCCGAGCAGGCGGCTCGGACGGCGTGAGCGCGATGGACTGGTCGACGCCGGAAGACCTGCAAGAGCAGGTGAACCGCCTCTGGCAGCGCGGTCGCCTGCTCGGGGTGGGGGTGCACGAAGGCGCGGCCTCGTTCCCGCTCGATCTGCGCCTGAAGCGACCGACGGCGGCGGAGCTGGGGACGAGGTTCGACGACGTCCGCGCGTGGGTCCGTCGCCTCGAAGAGGAGAGCAGGGCGCGCCGCGGCTTCGGTTACGACGTCGCGTGGTCGGAGATCAACCACCGCCAGCTCGGGCGTAACCGCATCCCCGTGGGCGCCTTCGTGCCGACGAAGGAGGACGCGCTCCGTCTCGTCGGAAAGCAACGCGCGGCCGAGCGCTTCGAGCGCCTCGCCTCCCGCACGCGCGAGGTCTGCCCGGAGCTCGAGACGTGGATCGGCAAGAAGCCCCTGGCGCTGCTCGATCATGCGGACGACTGGGAGAGGATCCTCGCCGTCGTGCTGTGGTTCCGCGCGAACCCGCGGCCGGGCATCTATCTGCGGCAGCTCGACATCCGCGACGTCGACACGAAGTTCGTCGAAGCGCGACGCGGGCTCTTGACGGAGCTCTTGGACGCCGTCCTCCCTCCGGAGCAGGTCGACCAGGAGGCGAGGCGTCACTTCGAGGCGCGGTACGGGCTTCGCTCGAAGCCCGCGCTGGTGCGTCTTCGGATCCTCGATCCGCGCCATCACCTCGGCGGCCTCTCGGATCTCTCGGTCCCCGCCGCCGAGCTCGCCCGATGGAGCTGTCCGGCTCGGCGCGTGTTCATCACCGAGAACGAGATCAACGGACTCGCATTCCCGGCGATGGACGATGCCCTGGTGATCTTCGGGCTCGGCTACTCCGTCGAGCGGCTCGACGGGGTCGGGTGGCTGCTCGAGAAGGAGATCCACTACTGGGGCGACATCGACACGCACGGCTTCGCGATCCTCGACCGCCTGCGCGCCCGCTTCCCTCGTGCGCGGTCGCTCCTGATGGATCGCGAGACGCTGCTCGAGCACCGGCCCCTATGGGTGCAGGAGGACGCGCCTCATCCCGGAGGGCTCACGCGGCTCACCGGTGAAGAGGACGCCCTGCTCGGCGACCTGCTCGCGGGCCGGCTCGGCGAGCGCATCCGGCTCGAGCAGGAACGGATCCGCTTCGGGTGGGTGGAGCAGGCCTTGGAGCGTGCGACGCGGCCCGCAGGACGTCAGGGGAGCTCCGAGCCTTCTGCCGATCCATGAGCGTGACGTCGATGGCGAGAGGCAGCGCTTCACGAGCAAGATCCTGCCGCCGTACGTGCGTCGCTCGGACTGCTCCCGTTGTCCGTCACAGCCCGAAGATCGCGAGCGCGGCGCGGATGTTGTTCTCGATCTGCGCGTCGGTCATCGACGGGCACTCTTCCCGCACCTCCGCGCGCCATCTGGCGACGTGCGCTTCGGTTTTCGCGAGGAGGTCGGCGAAGGCGGCATCTTGCTCGGCCGCGGTCATCACGGGTGCCGACGTGACGTCGTTGACGAGGTGCATCCGCAGCCCGAGCCCGCGGAGGCGTCGCCATGCGCGGTGAGCGAGCCGGAGCCGCGCCCTGCCGTCGCGGCCCTCGACATCGAGCTCGTGAGCGAGTCGATCCCGCGCCGGGACCCGCGCCGGGACCGGGCTCGTTCGCCGGCGCAGGGTGACGCGGAGCTCGCCCTCGGGGGCGGCGAAGCACTCGGCCTCGTCTGCCTCGCGAACGAAGGGGAGGCCGAGGTCGGCAGCCAGCACCGCGGCGACGTCGCCGAGCGTCCTCGTCCCCGCGTCGAAGAAGATCGTCGTGTGGCCGGGGCGCGCCTCGATCGGCATGGACGTCAGTGTAACGCGGGCGATCCGATGCGCGAGGTCGCGGCTTCTCGCGTGCGACGGATCGTGTCGTCCGGCGCGACATCCCCCGCCCTCGGCGGTCACCACCTCGGCGCCGATCGCGAGCTCGCCGGCGGGCACCCATCCCGCGCCCGCGACGTGGAACGGATGCTCCGGCGTCATGACGAGGTGCTGGACCACGCCGTGCGCGTCGGTGAACGTCAGCTCGGCCTCGACGCGGCGGAAGACGCGCGTGACCTCGCGGTAGGTGAGCTCGCCGGATTCGTCGCGTGAGAGCACGCGCTCGCCGACCTCGACTCGTTCGATGGGGACAGGCCGGCGCTCGGTCGTGACGGTCGTGCCCGGGACGAAGCAGCCACGCCCGGAGTCCTCGTCTACCGAATTTTCAGCTCTGGCCGTGCGGGGTCCTCGAGGTGGGCATCCCGGCAGACCACGCGCAAAATCACCTCGTAGTGGTTCGCTTCTGCATCGATCGAATCGATCGACACATCGATGACCCGTCGGTAGCGATCGAGGGGCCCTGGCCCTTCATGCTGGGGCCGGTACCTTCGAGATGACCGTGCCCATGAGGCGTCGGGTTGTTCCCGTGCCCCTGAGGGTTGAGTCGCTGGTAGTTCGATCCGTTCGGGTAGGTCGTATGGGTGTCCACGCCGCCTTTCCCCGCGGCGACCGTCTCGCCGCCGACTCCTGACGCCGTTCATCGATACCTCACGGATAGTGCGAGCTGATCGCCCGCCGGACTCGGCGTCTACGGAAGCGTGTGGCGAGGACGCGCGCGCTAACACGCGCTCGATGCGAGGTCCGCGCGGCCATCACGGCCTCCCACCGGTCATGATCCGTCGGCGAAACTCTGGTCTTGCCCCGGTTTTGTGGACACCTGAGATGGCCCGCGATGAGCTGGCCGGGAGGTGTTCATGGCAGCGAAAAAGAGGAAGCGGAGGCACTTCACGCCGGAGTTCAAGGCGGAGGTCGTCGCGCT
>JBDHVD010000198.1:0-13943 GCA_039809525.1 Labilithrix sp.
GCGACCTCGCGTTCGGAGCGAGCCTGCTCGATGCGCTGTCGCCCTTCGTGTGGCGCAAGGTCGTCGACCCGCGGATCGCCCACGAGATGACGCAGATGGTGCAGCGCGCGCGCACCGAGCTCTCCGACGATCCGGAGCGCGACCTCAAGCTCGGGCCCGGCGGGATCCGCGAGGCCGAGTTCTTCGTGCAGTCGCTGCAGCTCATCTGGGGAGGGAAGGAGCCGTCGCTCCGCGCGCCCAACACCCTCGTGGCGCTGCGCCGGCTCCGCGCGCGCGGCCTCGTCACCGATCGCGAGAGCCGCGAGGTCGAAGGCGCCTACCTCGCGCTGCGCCGCCTCGAGCACCGCGTGCAGACGGCGACCGGCATCCAGACGCACACGCTCCCGCGCGGCGATCTGCTGGAGACCATCGCGCGATCGCTCGGGTTCGCGAGCGGGCTCGAGCTCGAGAAGGACCTCGACAAGACGAGACGCCGCGTCGCCGCGCGCTTCGCCTCGCTCACGCGCGAGGTCGAGTCGTCGCCCGGGGGCGAGACGCACCTCGAGCCGCTCTTCTCGGCGCTCGATGCAGGCGAGGAGGCGCTCGTGCTCACCGTGCTGGCCGAGGGGCTCCCCGGCCTCGACTTCTCCACGAGCGTCTCGGCCGATCTCGCGCGCCATCTCCTCGCGCTCGCGCGCCGTCCCGACTTCCCGCTCGGCGCGACGACGCGCGATCGCCACCCGGGCCTCGCGCCGCTCCTCCTGCACGCCATCGCCGACGCCGCCGATCCGGAGCAGGCCTCGCGCTTGCTCGCGGCGTTCTTCGCGCGCCTCGCGACGCCCAGCGTCTACGCGCGCGCGATGGCCGAGGACGATCAGGTGGTGCGCAAGCTCGTCGGACTCTTCGGCGCGAGCGCGTTCCTCGGCGAGAGCCTCGTCTATCACCCGGAGCTCGTCGAGAGCGTGCTCTTCGCGAGGGGCGTGCCGACGCCGGCCCTCGCGCGCCGGACGGTCGACGAGGAGGTCGCGGAGGCCGAACGGCTGCGCGACGACGCGGTGGAGGATCCGGAGGAGGCGCTCGTGCGCGCGCTCCGCCGCGTGAAGGCGCGAATCACGATGGAGGTGGGGCTCGCCGAGCTCTCCGGCGAGATCCGCACGCGCGAGGCGACGAAGGTCCTCTCCGAGCTGGCCGATGCGACGCTCGAGCACGCGACGCGCCGCGCGCTCGCCGATCGCGGGCTCGAGGGCGGCCTGTCGGTCGTCGCGATGGGGAAGCTCGGCGGGCGCGAGATCGGCTACGGCTCCGATCTCGACATCTTCTTCGTCTACGAGGGCGACGAGGAGCAGAGCGAGAAGTACGTGCGCGCGGCGCAGCGCGTGCTCCGCCTCGTGAGCATGCCGCACGGCGCCGGTCCGGGATACGAGCTCGACACGCGGCTCCGGCCGTCGGGGAGCCACGGGCTGCTCGTCGTGAGCCTCGACGCGTTCAAGCGCTACCACGACACCGAGGGCCAGGACTGGGAGCGTCAGGCGCTCGTGAAGGCGCGGCCCTGCGCGGGCGATCATGCGCTCGGCGAGCGCGTGCTCGCGATCGCCACCGAGGTGGCGTTCCTGCGCGGCGCGCCCGATCCGCAGAAGATGCATCATCTCCGCATGCGGATGGAGCGCGAGCTCGCGAAGGAAGGGCCCACGCGCTACGACGTGAAGCTCGGACACGGGGGCATCGTCGACGTCGAGTTCGCCGTCCAGTGGCTGCAGATGAAGCACGGGGCCGATCCGCGCGTGCGCACGCCCGAGACCGAGACCGCGCTCGCCGCGCTCGAGGCGTGCGGCTATCTCGATGCCGCGCTCACGCAGGTGCTGCGCGAGGGGTACGCGATCCTCCGCCGGCTCGAGCAGGCGCTCCGGGTGGTGCACGGTACGAGCGCGAGCCTCATCGAGGAGGGCGCGCCCGGCCTGCCCGCCCTCGCGCGGAGGATGGGGCTCCGCGACGGGGTGGGGGAGAGCGGCACGACGGCAGCGAAGACCTTCCTCGAGCGTTATCGTGCAGTGACACGGGACGTGAGGGCCGCCTACGTCACGGTTCTGGGCCTCTGAGCGATTCGGAGCCAAGGATCCGCGATGGTGCGAGGTAATCTGGAGGAGAGCTGATGCGCGCCGTCTTCCTCGGAACGGTCGTCCTCGGGTGCGCCGCTTCGATCGCGGCGTGCGCGCACGACGAGGTCCGTCCGACGGTGACGCCGCAGGCCGCCGAGCCCCGTGCGTCCGTCTCGCCGGCGCCGGGGCCGCCGCAGTACCTCGTCGCGGATCCCGCGCCGCGCGGCGGCGGTCCGATCCTCGCGCTCGGAACGCCCGGCTCCTCCGCCTCCGCGCTCGGCCTGGTCGTCGACAAGGCGCGCATCGTCGTCGGGCGCGGCGAGCCGCGCGTCGCCCTCGACGCCACCGACGTCCCGATCGCCGGCGCGGCGAAGATCCCCGGACGGTTCGGCGGAGGCTTCCTCTTCTGGACCGAGCACGCGCTCTATCGTGCCGAGGCGTTCGATGCTCCGCTCCGTCCGCTCGCGCGTGTCCCCGACACGGTGTCGACGGTCTCGTTCGCGGCGAAGTTCCTCCTCGTGCGCACGCAGAACGGCGAGCGCTGGGGCCTCGCGCTGCCGAGCGGCGAGCGAAGGCCGATCGAGCCGCTCGGCGTCGCCGACGTCGAGGCGCTCGACGACGGTCGATCGCTGGCGTTCAACGACCAGGGGGCGGCGTTCGCCAGCACCGACGGCGGCGATCACTGGGCGGACGTCACCGCGCAGATCAAGAGCTCGCCCGAGCGCGTCGCGGTGGTCGACGGCGAGATCTGGATCTTCGAGTCCGGCGGCGGCGCGCTGCGCCTCGAGCCCGACGGACACCTCTCCGCGTTCGACAAGCAGCCCCCGGAGGCGCCGCCGTCGATCCGCCCTCGCGATGCGAAGTGGCGTGGTCAGGACACGCCGCTCCGCGCCGCCTTCCACGCCGGAGCGGCGATCGACGACACCACCGCGCTGGTGATCGAGCAGGGCGACCTCGTGCGCGTCGACGTTCGCACGGGAGAGGTCGTCTCGATCCTCGCGGGGCGTCTGCCGCCGGACGCTTCCTGCCAGGCGGTGCCCGCATCGGGCGACGTGCTCTTCGCGTGCACGTCGCGCGCCGGCTCGGGGACCGGGACCGCGTTCGTCGTCGCGCGCACGCTCTCGGGCGACGCGCCGGTGGTCGAGCAGTCGTTCGGCACGAACGGCCAGTTCTTCGCCGGCGGCGACGGAGGCCTCGCGTTCGCCGGACCGTGCGCCGGCTCGCCCGCGTCGCCCTCGGGCCAGGACGGCACGGTCTGCGTGCGCCAGCCGGGCGGCTCGTGGGTGGAGCACGATCTCTCGGGCCTGCAGACCGACGGCGGCAGCGGCGCGCCGCGCGTGCTGCGCTGGGTGCCGCGCGCGGACGGTCGCGTCGTCGCCCTGGTCCAGGACCAGACGCCCGGCATCTACGATCCCGCGAGCGGCAGCCTGGTCACGCTGCCCGACGACGCGCGCGAGGTGATCGGCCAGGGCTACACGACGCCGTCGAGCTACGCCCGCATCGCGCGCAAGCACTTCGCCATGCGCGGCGGCGACGCGAACGGCGTCGACTTCTCGTGGTCGTTCACGAACGGCGGCGCGCTCCGCGGATGGCAGCGCCACGGGGGCATGGTCGAGATCGGCGACGACGGCCGCGTCCATCGCTCGCCTTACGCGTTCGAGGTCCTCGCTGCCGGCTCGTACGCGCTCGGACGGGCGACCGACGGCCGCCTCTACCAGTCGAGCGATCACGGCGCGACGTGGAGCGAGGTCGCCGCGCCGCCTTCGGGGGCGGGCGCCGTCGAGATGCGCGCCTGCACGACCGCAGGCTGCGACCTCGGCGCGTTCTACCGCGTCGGCTGGACGATGCGTCCGCCGCGGATCGATCCGCCGCCCGCCGTCGCGCCCGCGGCTCCGGAGGTGCGCCGCGCACGCGCGCTCGAGCTGGCGTGCCGGCCCACGGGCACCGCGACGACGAAGATCCTCCCGCGCACGAACGCGTCCCCCGAGGACCTCGGCCTCGGCGCGAGCCGCCTGCCGGTCATCAGCGACAACGGTCAGTACGCGTACCTCCGCAACGTGCTCCCGCGGCAGATCGTCAACCCGCTCCACGAGGGCACGAGCGGCGGCGACTCGAGCGACGCGCCCGGGATCCGCGCGATCCTGAGCGGCTACCAGACCTCGCGCGAGCAGGACGTCATCGAGGTGATGGGCCCGAACAAGAGCGCCGCGGCCCTGCGCCGTCCGCTCACGTACGTGAGCGCGTTCGATCCGCTCGCGAGGGTCGGGCGCACCACGATCGCGATGAGCGACGTGCTCGCGGTCGGGCGCGGCGCGGGCATGACGACCGACGAGGTCCTCGGCGAGGACATGACCGAGACGGGCAACATCGTCCCGATCACGCCGGTGGATCCGAACGCGCCGTCCGAGCTCGCGTTCCACAACCCGCGCGGGCTCCTCGCGCTCGTCCGTGGCGAGCGAACGCGCCTGGCCATGCGTGCGGTGCAGAACGACGCCGTCGTGGTCTCGGGCGCCTCGCTCGGGGGAGACGAGGCTGCGTTCCTCGAGATCGAGTCGGGCGGCGTCGGGCACGTCTTCAAGGTCGGCGCGAGCGGGATGACCGATCTCTTCGACGTCAGCCCGACCGTCGCCGATGCGGCGTACTACCCCCCGAACCCGGACGCGATCGCCGTCGGTCCGAAGAGCGAGCTCGCCGTCCTCCGCACGCCGAGCGGCAGCGATCCCGCTTCGGCCTGGGACCCCGCGTTCGTCATCGTCCCCGCGATGCCTCCCGCCGGGCTCGCGCCGTGGTCGACCCTGAGGCTCGCCGACGATCCCGCGTGCAAGGAGCCCGGCTGGCGCGCCACCCTGCAGGTGATCGCGCCGTGGGTGCGCATCGCGACGCCCGAGCTCCGCGTCGACGAGGCGCCGATGCTCGCGCGCGTGAAGTGGAACGACAAGCGCGTCTGCCTCGAGGGCATCGAGGCGAAGCTCCCGACGGTGACCCTGCGCATCGCGAACGCGACGTCGGGCGCCGAGCCGATCGTCGTCTCCACGTGGCTCGTGGCGAAGGGCTCGACGTTCGCCCGCGTCGGCGTGGGCGAGGGCATCGAGTGGCGCCAGCCCCTCGAGTGCTCGATCGTCACCGCCGCCACGCCGACGGCGTCCGCGCCCTGACCGCGCTCAGCGTCCGACCAGCTTCCACGCGACGTTGCGGCCCTTGCCGCCGACCATCGCCATGTGGATCCACAGGATGGCGACGTTCTCGAGGACCGCCGCGTTGCGGAGCGGCCCCGCGTCCATCGGCGCGAAGCCCGCCTTCTCCGCGATCGCCGCGACGGCGGCCTTCGCCTGCGCGTCGTCTCCGGCGATCGGGACGTCGACGGCGAGCCCGTGCGCGAGCCGGGGATCGGCGTGGAGCTCCTTGCCGAACGTGTTGAACGCCTTCACCACGCGCGCGGCGGGCAGGGCCTTGGCGAGCGCGGCGGTGACCGAGCCCTCCGGCGGAGGCGCGTGCGAGATGCCGGGGCCCACGGGGTTCGTGCAGTCGACGACGACCTTGCCCGCGAGATCGCCGGCGCCCTTCATCACGTCGACGGCGACGTTCGCCGGGAGCGCGACGAACACGACGTCCGCGCCCTTCACCGCCTCGGCGATCGGCCTGTCCTTCGTGCCGTACGCGACGGCGTAGCCGACCTCCGCGAGCCGCGCACCGAGCGCGCCGCCGACGTTCCCCGCACCCACGATGACGATCTTCGGATCCATGTTCGCCTCCCTCCCTCAGTGACCGAGCGCCTCGATGACCAATCGCGCGGCGGCTCGCGCAGAGTACTGCTGTTGCCCGGTGACGAGGTGGCCGTCGCGCACCGCATGAGGCCGGAAGGCGGGGGCGGCGGCGAAGAGCGCGCCGCGCCTCACCGCCTCGTCCTGGATGCGGAACGGCATCACCTTCGTCTTCATCGCGGCGTCGACGAGGTCCTCCTCTGCGTTGGCGAAGCCCGTGACCAGCTTGCCCTCGATCGGCAGGTCGAGCATCGCCGCCGTGCCGTGGCAGACGAGCGCGGTGACCTTGCCCGCGTCGTAGAACGCGCGCACGACGCGCCGGACGTCGGGATCGTCCCGGAAGGTGAACATCGGGCTCTGACCGCCGGCCACCCAGAGCGCGTCGAACGCGGCGGGGTCGACGGTGGCGAGCTTCACCGAGTCCTCGAGCAGCGCCGCGTGCTTCGGCGACGTGAGGAAGCCGAGGCTCGGCCAGTCGTGCGCCGAGTAACCGCTCGCGTCCCGCGGGTCGCTGTACGCGTCGACGATCACCTTGCCGCCCTTCGGGCTCGCGAGCGTGAGCTCGTAGCCGGCGTCCTCGAGCTCGAGCCACGCGTGCGCGAGCTCGGAGGCCCAGAAGCCGACGGGGTAGCCGAGCGTGGGGTGGACGGAGGGGCTGGCGACGAGGGCGAGGACGCGCTTCTTCATGGAGCGGAATCTCGGGCCGATTCATCGTTCTGTCGATTGCAACGATCCGAAGTTATGGTTGCACGAGATGAAAGGAACGATCGAGGTCGACGTCGCGCTCCTCCCGGCGCTCGCGGCGCTGGTCGAGGAGGGCACCGTCACCGGCGCGGCGAAGCGGCTCGGGCTCAGCGTCCCGGCGACGAGCCACGCGCTCGCCCGGATCCGCGACCGGCTCGGCGATCCGGTCCTCGTCCGGGCGGGGCGGACGATGGTGCGCACGCCGCGCGCCGAGGCGATGCGCGACGAGCTCCGGACGGTCATGGCGGGCGCGGCGAAGCTCCTCGCGCGGGCCGAACCGCTCGATCCGGCGAAGCTCGAACGCGTGTTCCACGTCCACGCCACCGACCACGTCCTCCTCGTGCTCGGGCCGGCGTTCGATCGGATCCTCGCCGCGGAGGCGCCGCGCGTGCGCGTGCGCTTCCTCCCGAACGTGCCGGACGACGCGGCCGCGCTGCGCGACGCGCGGATCGATCTCGCGATCGGCGTCTACGGCGAGCTGCCTCCGGAGATCCGCACGCGGACGCTGTTCCACGATCGCTTCGTGTGCGCCGTCCGCGAGGGGCACCCGGTGCTGCGCGGGAAGCTCACGCTCGACCGCTTCGCCGAGCTCGCGCACGTGCAGATCGCGCCGCGCGGACGCGCCGGAGGCGTGATCGACGATCTCCTCGCCGAGCGCGGGCGCTCGCGGCGGGTCGCGCGGGCGGTCCCGTACTTCGTCGCCGCGCTGAGCCTGGTGGCCGAGACCGACTACGTCGTCACCGTCTCCGAGCGCATCGCCCGCGTGCTCGCGCCGCGCTTCGGCCTGCGCACGATCGAGGCGCCGCTGCCGCTCGAGCCCTATGCGCTCGACGCCATCTGGCACCCGCGCATGGACGGCGACGCCGCGCACGCGTTCCTGCGCGACGTGCTGGTGCGCGCCGCGCGGGAGCTCGGTCCGCTCACGGCTGGCCGCCGACGACCGCCAGCTGGAGGACCGCGATGACGATGTACGCGAGCGCGCCGACGGCGGCCGACACGATGAACATCGTCATCGACGTCTTCGCCTTCTTCCGCGCGCTCTCGATGTCGCCCGTGCCCTTCAGGTTGCTGCCCTGCACCGCGAACACGATGCCCACGATGCACAGCACCGCGCCGATGCAGGTCCCCGAGCAGAGCAGGAGGCCGACGATGTTGAGGACGAGCGGGAGCGTGGTGTTCACGTCGCCGCCGGCGCCGGGCATCATCGGGCCGCCCGGAGGGGGCAGCCCGCCCGGAGGTCCGAAGCCGCTCGGCCCGCCGCCGAACCCGCCCGCCGGAGGTCCGCCGTAACCGCCGCCGGGAGGCGACCCGTAGCCGCCGCCCGGGGGACCGCCGTACCCGCCGCCCGGAGGGGCGGGCGGGGGAGCGCCCGGAGGACCGTACCCGCCTCCCGGGGGGCCCCAACCTCCGCCACCGGGCGGTCCGTAGCCCCCGGCGGCGTCGAGCTTCCCGTTTGCGTGCGGCGGATCCATCATCGTCATACGCCGGTCAGGATCGCAGGAAGACGCGCGACATGAAAGCGACATTCGCCCGCCTATCCGACCTGTACTGGGGCCGCGCCGCGCTCGTGACCGCGCTGCTCGGCGCGTTCGGGGCGGTCCTCGCCGCCAAGGCGGTGCCCTGCGGGTTCGCGGCGGTCACGCATCATCCGTGTCCGGGATGCGGGTCGACCCGCGCGGTCCTCGCGCTCCTCTCGGGCGACCTCGACGGGGTCCTCCGGAACAATCCGTTCGGTCCGGTCATGGCCGTCGTCCTCGGCGTGCTCGTGGTGCAGACCATCCTCTCGGTCCTCCGCCACGGCGATCTCCGCGACGTGGGCGGGCGGCGGCTGACCCGGCTGGTGATGGTGCTCGCGGCGTTCGAGGTCGCCCTCTGGGTCGCCCGGTTCTGCGGGGCCTTCGGCGGTCCGGTGGCGGTCTGAGGATCGGCCGACGCAGGCGAAGCCGGCGGAGAGTGATGTAGGCTTCCCCTCGTGAAGGTCTGCCCGCGCTGCTCCGAGCCGTTCGCAGACGACGCGGTCTACTGTCCGCACGACGGCACGCCGCTCGAGAAGACCAGCGATCGCTTTCTCGGAAAGACGATCGCCTCGCGCTACCGTCTGATCAAGAAGCTCGGCTCGGGCGGGATGTCGGTCGTCTACCTCGCGCGGCACGCGCAGATCGATCGCCTGAGCGCGATCAAGATCCTGCGCCCCGAGCTGTCGCGCATCACCGAGCACCGCGAGCGGTTCCTCCGCGAGGCGCGCGCGGTCAACCGGATCAACCACCCGAACATCGTCGAGATCACCGACGTCGGCGAGTCCGACGGCTACGCGTTCCTCGTGATGGAGTACGTGCGCGGCGAGTCGCTGCTCACGCAGATCCAGGCCGGGCCGATGCCGTGGGAGCGCGGGGCGCGGATCGCGACGCAGGTCGCGAGCGCGCTCGCGCGGGCGCACCAGATGGGCGTCATCCATCGCGACCTGAAGCCGGAGAACATCCTGCTCGTGAAGCGCGAGGCCGACGACGAGCTGGTGAAGCTCACCGACTTCGGCATCGCGAAGGTGATGGGGGAGCCGACGCTCACGTTGAACGAGCAGCTCTTCGGCACGCCCGGGTACATCGCGCCGGAGTACGTCGGCGGGCTGCCGATCGACGGGCGCGCCGACATCTACTCGCTCGCGGTCGTGCTCTACGAGATGGTGACCGGCCAGCTGCCGTTCGAGGGCCGCGGGCAGTCCGATCTGCTCCTCAAGCCGCTCACGAGCGCGCCGATCCCGCCGTCGAAGCGCGTCGAGGGGCTGCCGCCGGACATCGAGGCGCTCCTGCTCCGCGCGCTCGCGCGCGATCCCGCCGAGCGGCCGCACGACGCCTTCGCGTTCCACGATCTGCTCCAGGACATCCTCCGCCGCCTCGGCGACCGCCGGAGCGTGGCGCCGGCGCGGAGGTCGGACCTCCCGGCGCCGCGCGAGGCGCTGAGCACCGTCGTCGATCGCGTGTCCGCCATGCCGGGCGTGCTCGAGACGGCGAACCTCGGCAAGCTCGTCACGGGCGAGATGAGCTCGCGGTGGTCGGGCGCGCTCGCCGAGCTCGAGCAGCTGATCGCGAAGGCGCGGCGCAGCGCCGGACCGAAGGCCGCCGCGGCGTCCCGCGCCGCGGAGCTCGCGCTCGTCGCCGGCGAGATGGTGCCGCGCGTGGAGCGCGCGTCGAAGGTGGTGGGCGACCTGCAGGCGCGGCTCGATCGCCTCGAGGCGGCCGGCCGCGAGTTCCGCGCGAACCTCGGCAACGCCGTCGACGTGCTCGTGCACGATCGCTCGCGCGAGCGCGCGCATCTCGACGCGCTCAAGGCGCGGCGGCAGGCCCTCCAGCGCGCGCTCGGCGTGGCAGACGATCCGCTGAGCCAGAGCGATCCCCGACCGTGGGAGGTCCAGGCGCTCGAGGCGGAGGAGCGGCGCGCCGAGGCGGTGGTCGACGATCTCGGCTTCCAGATCGACGCCTTGCAGCGTCAGCTGGATGCGAGGAACGAGGCGCACGAACGCGAGCTGATCCAGGTCACGGGCGCGCTCGAGGGATCGCTCTCGGCGCTGCGTCGCCTGACGAACGAGATCGTGCGGACGATCGACGACGGGATCGACATCCTCCAGCGCAGCGCCTGACGTCGATCAGTGAGCGCCCGCGGCGGCCGCGGCGCCGGCCGCCTTCGGCTTGCCGAGCAGCACCACGAGCGGCAGCGTGGCGGCGACGAGGACCGCGGTGATCCAGAAGATGTCGTTGAACGAGAGGACGGCGCTCTGGAGGTTGACGCTCCCGTCGAGGATCGCGAGCGCGCGCTGCTTCGCCGTCGCGACGTCCGCGCCCTTCGCGACGAAGCCGTTGGTGAGCGCCGCGAGTCGCCCCTGGACGTCGGGATCGGTGGTCACCAGCTTCTCGGTGAGCACGGTGCGGTGGAAGGCCTGGCGCGATCCCAGCAAGGTGGAGAGCAGCGCGACGCCGATGCTGCCTCCGAACTGGCGCGTGAGGCTGAAGAAGCCCGTCGCCGCGGCGATGTCCTCCTTGGGGATCGGCCCGAGCGCCGACATCGTGAGCGGGAGGAACATGAGGACGGTGCCGAACGAGCGCACGAGCAGCGGCCAGAAGAGATCGCCCGCGCCGGTGCTGGTCGAGAGCTGTCCGAGCCAGAGCACCGCCAGCGCGAGGATCAGCGCGCCGCTCGCGAGCAGCAGACGCGGATCGAAGCGGCGGATCAGCTTGCCGGCGATCGGCATCATCACCGCCGAGCCGATCGCGCCGGGCAGCATTAGCAGGCCGATCTCCTGCGCGTTGTATCGCATCACCGACGAGGCGAAGATCGGGACGGCGAACATCGCTCCGTAGAGCGCGATGCCGACGACGACCGAGAGCATGCTGCCGGCGGCGAGCGAGCGGTGGCGGAGCACGCGCAGATCGACCACCGGGTGCTTCGAGCGGAGCTGGCGCACGACGAAGAGCACGATGCCGCCGACGGCCAGCACCGCCATGAGGGTGATGAACGGCGAGTCGAACCAGTCGTCGGAGTAGCCTTCCTCGAGGAAGGTCTGGAACGATCCCAGACCGATCGCGAGGAGCGCGATCGCGATCCAGTCGATCGGCGTCCTCTCCGCGAGCTTGCCGTCCGCCGGGAGCGCGGCGACGCACATCGCGACCGCGGCCACGCCGACCGGGACGTTGATGAAGAAGATCCAGCGCCAGCCGATGTTCGTGACGATGTAGCCGCCGAGCGTCGGACCGATCACCGGACCGGCGATGACGATGGCGCCGAAGAACGCCTGGGCCATCGCCTGCTCTTCGCGGGGGAACGTCTCGAAGAGGATCGCCTGCGCCTTCGCGAGGAGGCCGCCGCCGAACAGCCCCTGGAGGACGCGGGCGACGGTGAGCGTCCACAGCGAGGTGGAGATGCCGCAGAGGATCGAGGCGGCGACGAAGCCGACGAGCGAGAAGACGAAGTAGCGCTTCTTGCCGAAGCGATGGCCGAGCCAGGCCGAGAGCGGCAGGATGATGACGTTGGCGATCGCGTAGCTCGAGACCACCCAGCTCATCTGGGTGAGGCTCGCGCCGAGCGACGCCTGCATGTCCGCGACCGCCACGTTCACGATCGACGTGTCGATGATCTCCATCAGCGCGCCGAGCGCGACGGCGATCGCGATCATCCACTTGTTGCCGTTCATCCGGGGCCGAGCCTCACTTGCGCGTGTCGACCGTGACGTCGGCGCTCATGCCGGGGCGCAGCGCGATGTCCTGCGGGACGATGTCGAAGCGCACGCGCACCGGGACGCGCTGCACGACCTTCGTGAAGTTGCCGGTCGCGTTGTCGGGCGGCAGGAGCGCGAACTTCGCGCCCGTCGACGACGAGAAGCTCTCGACGTGGCCGTGGAGCGTCTTGCCGTGGAACGCATCGAGCTCGATCTCCACGGGCTGCCCCTCGTGCATGTGGCCGACCTGCGTCTCCTTGAAGTTCGCGGTGACCCACACCGGCTTCGCCGGGAGGAGCTGCGCGACGGGCGAGCCCGCCGCGAGCGTCTGGCCGACGGCGACGTTCTTCTTCGACACGACCCCGTCCTGCGGGGCGACGAGGGTGGTGTACGAGAGCTCGAGCTTCGCGAGATCGCGCACCGCGGTGAGCTGCGCGACCTGCGCCTGCGCGCCACGCGCGCGCGCCTGGGCGATCGCGACGACCGAGTCGATGTCGCGCGTGCCCTCGACCTTCGCCGAGGCCTCGCTCACGCGGCTCTGCGCCTGCGCGGCGCTCGACTCGAGCGCGGAGACGCTCGCGCGCGCCTGCGCGAGGTGCGCCTCGGCGGTGTCGCGCGCGGTCCTCGCCTGATCGCGCTGCGCGGCCGAGAGCGCGCCGCTCGCGACGAGCTTGTCGACGCGATCGAAGTCGAGCTTCGCCTGCTCGAGCGCGCTCTCCGCGGCGGTGACCCGCGCGCGCGCCTCGCCGATCTGATCGCGCGACGCGACCGCGCCCGCGCTCGCCGCGTGCATCGACGCGCTCGCGGCGCGGTTGTTCGCCCGGGCGTTCGTCTCGGCGAGCCTCGCGTCCGTCTCGGCCGCCGCGGCGGTGGCCTTCGCCGCCTCGAGGTTCGCCTCGGCCTGCGCGAGCTTCGCGCGCGCCGGCTCGGGATCGATCTCGGCGAGGACCTGGCCGGCCTTCACCGTCTGGTTGTCCTCGAACAGGACCTTCACGACCACGCCGCCCACCCGGGGCGAGAGCGCCACGAGCTCGGCGTCGATCTGCGCGTCGTCCGTCGACTCGAGCCCGCGATGGGCGAACGCCCATCCGCCGGTCGTGGTGACGGCGAGCGCGACGACCGCCGCGACGATCGCCCGCTTCTTGTTCTTCGGCTTCTTCGTCTCTTCGACGGCGGCGCGCGCCGCGACGTCGACGTCGGACGTGAGGGCGGCGCTCATCGGCCGCCTCGCTTATCGCAACGAACCATTGCCATTGTATCTACGTCGTGGAGGTTGAAATGGCAACCGGTCGTTGCCATTATTCAGGGCGTGGCGGAGGTGAACGGGGGACCTTCTCGGAGGACGGTGGGCGCGCGGACGGGCGGGCGCAGCGAGCGCGTCGTCCACGACGTGCTCGAGGCGACCATCGACGAGCTCGCCCGCGTCGGGTACGCCGCGCTGCGCATGGATGATGTCGCGACCCGGGCAGGGGTTGCGAAGACGACGGTCTATCGCCGCTGGCCCACCAAGGCCGAGCTCGTGGATGCGGCGGTCCGCGAGGCCGCCCGGATCGACGATCCGATCCCGGACACCGGGAGCCTCCGGTCCGACCTGGTCGAGCTCCTCCAGGTGAACGTCGGGCGCATGGCCCTGCCGAAGGCGCGCGCCCTCGCGCGGCTCGTCGCCAACGAGGGCGGCGATCCGGAGGTCGACCGCCTCGCGCGCAAGGTCCGCGACGAGAAGCGCGCGTCGCATGCGCGCGTGCTCGAGCGCGCGAAGCAGCGCGGCGAGCTCCCGGCGGAGGTGGACTCGGGGCTGGTGGTCGAGGTCCTGTTCGCCCCGCTCGTCGCGCGCACGCTCCGGTACGGCCAGAAGCCGACGGCCGAGGAGATCGCGCGCATCGTCGACCTGGTGCTCGCCGGCGCCGAGAACGGCGGCGGGATCACGGGGCGACCTACACGACGACCGGCTCGCCGAGCATGAACGCGTCGCGATCGAAGCGCATCCCGATCCTCCTCATGACATGACCGCGGTCGGCGCGAAGATCAGGTCCGGCCGAGGAGCCCGCCGAGGCGGCGCGGCTTCGGCGGATCGACCTCGGTGTCGCGGATGAAGCGGAGGTTCGCCACGTTGATCGCCGCATGCGCGACGATCGGGCCGAGGAGGCTCCCCGTCGC
>JBDHVD010000199.1:0-13925 GCA_039809525.1 Labilithrix sp.
GTCCGCGCCCTTCGCGTCGAAGCGGAGCGGCGGCGCGGCGTTCGCGAACGTGAGCTCCGGATCGCTCCACGCCTCGCGCAGCGCCTTCGGGCTCGAGTACTTCTCGCGCAGGAACGAGCGGAACAGGCGGACCGCGTCCGGGTGGTAGTCCTGGTCGTAGGGCCCGTCGCGGAAGTAGAGCGCGCCCTCGTTGTCGATCTGCCAGAGCACGATCGGACCGTCGGGGTACTGGAGCGGCGCGAGCACCTTGCCCACCGCCTCGAACCACAGCGCGGTCTCGTCGTGGAAGGCGTCGCTCGCGTAGCTCGGCACGGGGAACGCGGTGGGCACGATCGGCAGCACGACCGGGTTGTCCTTCGGCGTCCGCGCCTGGCACTCGCGGTCCCAGACGACGCGCTCGGGCAGGCCGAAGTACGTGAGCTCCGCGTTGATGTGCGGCCCGGGCCGGACGATGACGAAGAGCCCGCGCTCGCCGCACATGCGGATGAACCTCGCCACGTCGAGCCGCGCGTAGCTCTGGCCGAAGTCGATCGTGCCGTGCGCCGTCTCGTGCACGCCCCAGGGCACGTACGTGTCGACGATGCGCAGCCCCATCGCCTTCATCGCGTCGAGGCACGGGCCCCACTGCTCCGGCGAGTGGCGCCAGTAGTGCATCGCTCCGGCGTAGAGCGGCACGACCTCGCCCTTGTCGCGGAGGAGCAGGCCGTGGGGATGCACCTCGACCGATCTCGGCGGCGGCGGCTCGGACCGGCTGCGCGGACGCTTCATGGGACCGGCGATTCTATGCGGAATCGCGGCCGGACGGTCAGCCGAGCTCGTCGCCGAGCGCCCGGGCGAGGATCTGCCGCAGCTCCGCCATGTCGGGATCGTGCGGGGCCAGCCGCGCGAGCGCGCCGTCGACCTTGTGGATCGTCGGGGTGACGAACTTCAAGAACGACGGGTTGCCCTTCTGCCGATCGATGAAGACGAAGCGGCCCGCGTCCTTCAGCTTCCGCTGCACGGTGACGAGATCGAACTCGTCGACGAGCGACGCGCGGCTCTCGCTCGCGAGGCCTGCGGCGTCGGCGTAGTCGCCGAGGCGGGCCTCGACGAACGCGCGATCGAACTCCTGGTAGCTGTCGTTGAGGAGCGCGACGAGGTCGTAGACCCGCGGGCCGAGGAGCGCGTCCTGGAAGTCGATCCACACGAGGCGCGGCGGCTGCGCCGGCACGACCATGAGGTTTCGCGACTGGTAGTCGCGATGCACGAACCCCTTCGGGAGATCGGCCACGCGCTGCGCGAGCCGGTCGGCGATCGCGTTCCAGCGAGCGACGTCCTCGGCCGCGAGCGGCTTGCCGCGCGCGTCGAGCCCCCACTCCTTGAAGTGCTCGATCTCCCAGCGGAGCAGCTCGAAGTCGAACGTGCGGCTCGAGACGACGCAGCCGACCGGGAGCTCGGCGAGCACCGCTTGCCCGCGCGCGAGGTCGCGGACCGCCTTCGTGTAGAGCATCGGCTTGTCGCCGGGGCTCTTCGCCAGCCAGTTCGCGAGGGTCTCGTCGCCGAGGTCCTCGATCACGAGCCAGCCGCGCTCGGTGTCCTCGGCGAGGATCGACGGAACGTCGATGCCGCGCTCGGCGAGCAGATCCCGCACCTCGAGGAACGGCCAGCGCGTACCGTCGTGCGCCTTCTGCACCTCCTCGGGCTTCGCCCCCTCGGGGACGAACATCGCCACCGCGCTCCGCCCGGGGAGCGCCACCCGGAAATAGCGCCGCGTCGAGGCGCCGCCCGGCATCGGAGTGGCCTGGAGATCGGCGTCGAACGTCCGGCGAATCAGCTCCTGGAGGGGCTGCATGTCGACCGCGGCCGCAGGCGTCGTGGTGGAAGGCGAGACGAACGACGACACGAGGATCTCCGTTATCCTTTCATCGCATGCAGGACAAGCGCCTCGAAGCCCTGGGGGTCCCGGCGCCCGCGCGCCCCGGGATCCAGCGCTGGCTCGACCTCTTGCGTGAGTGGAACGCGCGCATGGACCTGACGGCCGCGCGCGGCGACGACGAGCTGTTCGATCTCATGCTCGCCGACGCGGTGACGCTCTCGTCGCACGTGCCCCAGGGCGCGCGCGTCGTCGACGTCGGCTGCGGCGCCGGTGCGCCCGGCCTCGCGCTCGCCCTCGCGCGTCCGGATCTGAAGGTGACGCTCGTCGAGCCGCTCGCGAAGCGCGTCGCGTTCCTCCGGACGGTGCTCGGGACGATCGGCCGGACCGACATCGAGCTCGTTCGCGAGAAGGGCGAGGCGACGGCGGCGCGGAGCCCGGACGGATGGGACGTGGCCATCTCGCGCGCGACCCTCGCGCCGGCGGCGTGGATCCCGCTCGGCCTTCGGCTTGCGCCGACCGCGTGGGCGCTGCTCGCCCGCGAGGAGGCGCCGGAGATCGAGGGCGCGACGCGGCACGAGCCGATCGCCTACGAATGGCCGCTCACGAAGGCCGCCCGGCGCGCCGTCCGCTACGACCGGGGCCGAGGCGTGCCGTGCGCTACGTCCTGACCGACGACGAGGCGGATCCCGCGCGCATCCTGCGGCCGCGCTCGGCTCCCCACGTGATCGCCGACATCGCCGGTGGCGAGAGCGGGGCGATGGCCGTGGTGCAGATCTTCGTGCACCAGTTCCGGCGGCGGCATCTCGAGAGCCTGCGCGAAGCCACGAAGAAGGGGATCGGGATCGGCGGACACCTCCCGAGGACTGATGCCCCGCGCGCTGTCTGCTGCGACCGACGCTGAACGACTGTCGCCTTTGTGGCGGTTCGGTAGGCCGTGGGAGACTCGCCGCCATGTTCGATCGTTCCGCCGCGGCGACGCGGCTCGAGCGTCTGTGGGGGCTCCCGGCGTGGTTCGGTGCGGAGCGCGGCGCGAACCGCGTGCTGCTCGACGAGATCGTGAGCGATCGGCTGCAGCTCCTCTCGGGGCTCCAGGTGCTGCGCGACGAGCTGCAGCTCGCGGTCCCGCCCGGATCGTCGGACCGCGAGACGTGCGCCGCCGACTTCTCCCAGCCGAGCGTGCTCACGACGCAGGCGTTCACCAACTGCGGCGACCGCATCCACCACGGCGAGATCGGGCAGTACCAGCAGATCGTCGCCGCGCGGTTCGCGACGCTCTCGGAGATCGGCACCCTCAAGGCCGAGGCCTTCCACCCGACCGGCGGAGGCACCGATGACGGCGCGACACTCGCGCACGTCACGTGGGCGCACGCGCTCGACGAGCCGCTCCAGCGCCGCCTGTACGAGGGCAACCCGAGGAGCTTCGTCCTCTGCGCCTTCGATCTGAAGACGCACGTCGGGCGCCTCGACGAGGAGGACGGCACGATCACCTACGGCAAGACACGCGAGTCCGCGTGGCGCGAGCCGCGCGCGGCCTGCGGCGCGCTCGTGGGCACGCTGCAGAAGTTCGACGAGGGCAACGACGTGCACCGGCGCATCCGGAGCGACCTCGGCGAGGCGAACTACGAGCTGCTCTCGAAGGAGGGGATCCGGACGAAGGAGGGCGTCGACATCACCGCCGCCGTGGCCGCGGCGATCGTCGCGGTGCAGGGGATGCTCGACACGGCGCACGCGCTCACCCGCGAGATGGACGAGCGCGGCTTCGCGCACCTCACCGCGAGCGCGACGGTGAACCGTCCCGGGATGCGCGACACGATGATCTACTTCGCGCGCGCGACGGTGTTCGGCGGCGAGCTCCGCACGCAGGGCCTGGGGATCGACGCGCGCAAGTACGCCGGCGCGATGGTCCGGCACGAGAGCGGCGATCGGCGGCTCGAGCTCACGTACGCCGGCGCCGAGGGCACGAAGCTGCCGATCGATCGCGCGACCTACGACGTCCGCGAGCCGGCGCCGCCGAGCGACTTCTACGCCTGACCGAGCCGGCTCAGGTCAGCACGCCGCGCTTCGTCGCTTGCTTCTCCGGGAGCGGATCGCCGATGCGCTGGCGGAGGTTGCGTTCGATGTTGACCGAGATCGCGTCGAGCGGCAGATCGTTCGTGTCGAGGCCGAACGGCTGCTCGACCTCGTCACCGATCGCGTCGAGCCCGAAGAAGCAGTACGAGATCGCCGCGACGACGACCGGCGTGGCCCACTTGATGGTCTCCATCAAGCCGAAGGGCAAGAGCACGCAGTAGCCCGCGACGATCCGGTGCATCAGCACGGTGTACGAGTACGGGATGGGCGTGCTCTTGATCCGCTCGCACGCGCCCTGGATGTCGGTCAGGTGGGTGAGCGACGCTTCGAGCACCGGGACGTGCATCACGTCGATCCACTTCTTTCGCCGCGCCTCGACGAACAGCTCGCCCATCCGCTGGAGGAGCGCCAGCGGCGGGTTCTCGTCGTCGCGAACGCGGTCCACTTCGTCCGCCGGCAAGAGCTCTGCGAGCTTCGGCTCGGGACGCACGTCGCGCAGGTGGAGCTTGAGCGCATGCACGTACGCGACGATCAGGCGGACGAGCCGATTCTCGAACGCGCGCGACTCGTCGCTCGGCCCGCCGGGCGGCTCGACGAGCGTGATGATCTGCCGCGTGAGCGAGCGCGACGTGTTCACCAGCGCGCCCCAGAGCTTCCGGCCCTCCCAGAAGCGGTCGTACGCGGTGTTGTTGCGGAAGCCGAGGAAGATGCCGAGCGGGAGGCCGACGATGGTGAACGGTGCGGTCGTGAGGCTGTAGTGGAGCTGCGGAACGCGCTCGTAGACGATGGTGACCACGATGCTGATCGCGGTGACCGTCAGCGTCCGCGTCCAGATGTGGGGCAGCGCGTAACCGCCGAGGACGACCGTCTGGATCCACGAGCGCGGCTTGTCGACCCACATCGCGCGCCGAATCTAACACGCGCTCTGCGAGCGAAGACCGCGCGAAGCGTGTCGGTTTTCGCCGACGGCGAGGACGCGATCACTCCGCCGGTTCGGCGGCGCGGATCGAGTGCGGAGGCATCCCCCGCCAGATCCGGATGCGCGCCTTCGCGTTCTCGACCGCGAGATAGAACGCCGGGACGACGACGAGCGAGAGCGCGCTCGACGCGACGACGCCGCCGATGACCGCGATGGCCATGGGCGCGCGGAACTCGCTGCCGTCGCCCTTCGAGATCGCGGTCGGCAGCATGCCGAGCACCATCGCCGCCGAGGTCATGAGGATCGGGCGGAGGCGCTCGGGGCCCGCCTCGAGGATCGCCTGGAGCGGCGTCTCGCCCTGATCGCGCACGCGCACGATCGCGCGGTCGACGACGAGGATCGCGTTCTTCGTCACCAGGCCGAGGAGGAAGATGATGCCGATGAACGAGCCCATCGCGAGCGACGTGCCCCACAGGAACACGCCGACGATCGCGCCGACGGCCGCGAGCGGCAGCGTCGTCGCCATGATGGTGATCGGGTGGATGAAGCTCTCGAACTGCGCCGCGAGCACGATGTAGATGAAGACGAGCGCGAGGAGGAACGCGACGCCCATCGCGCTGTTCGACTCCTGCATCTGCCGGATCTGTCCGTCGAGGTGATAGCTCGCGCCTGGCGGAAGCGGGATCTTGTCGAACGCCGCGCGCATCTCCGGCGCCAGCTCGCCGAGCGAGCGGCCGCGCGGCGATGCCCAGATGACGATCTGCCGCTCGCGGTCCTCGCGCTCGATCACGCTCGGGCCCTCGCCCATCTCCACGCTCGCGAGGTCGCCGAGCGCCACCGGGCCCTTCGGCGTCCACATCGTCATCTGGAGCACGTTGGTCATCGACGCACGATCGCCCTGGCCGAGCCGCACCCGGATGGGGACGTCGTCCTTGCCCTGGCGCATCTTGCCGGCCTCGTCGCCCTCGATCGACGCGCGCAGCGCCATCGCGACGTTCGCGACCGGCACGCCCGCCCGCCCCGCCTTCGCGCGGTCGATCGACACGCGGAGCTCGGGCTGACCGGGGTTGTACTTGAGATCGACGTCGTCGACGCCGGGCACCTGGCGGAGCGCCTGCGCGAACTGGTTCGCGAGCGGCGCCAGCGTCTCGTAGTCCGCGGCGCGGACCTGCACCATGATCGGGGCCTCGGTCGCGGCGCCCTCGATGAACGGCGGATCGGTGACCGCGATGCGTCCGGTGGGCACGTGCTTCTTCAACGCCGCGCGCGCGACGTCGCGGAGCTCGTTCAGCGTCGCGGTGCGCGACGCCTTCGGCACGGTGACCACGCGCCACTTCACCTTGTTCACCTCGCCGTCCGGACCGAGGACGGAGAGGAGCGTGCGGAACCGATCGTCCGCGAGCAGCGCCTGCTCGGCGGGCGCGACGATCGCCGCCGTCTCGGCGAGCTTCGTCCCCGCCGGCAGCTCGATGTCGACGACGAACTGGCTGCGGTCCTCCTGGTTGACGAAGTCGACGCCCGCCAGGCCCGCGACGGGGAACATCCCGATGAAGGAGAAGAACGCCACCACGCCGACGAGCAGCTTGTGGCGCACGGTCCACGCGAGGACGACGCGGTACATGTCCTCGAGCCCGGAGAAGAACGACTCGAAGGGGCGCTTGAGCGCGGCGAACCGATCGACCTGCCCGTGGACGTGCGGCTTGGAGAAGCGACTCGACAGCATCGGGTCGAGCGTGAAGGCGACGAACAGCGACATCAGGACGGCGCCGACGATGGTGAGGCCGAACTGGCGGAAGAACTGGCCGACGATGCCGGTCATGAACGCGACGGGCACGAACACCGCGACGACGGTGAAGGTGGTCGCGAGGACCGAGAGGGCGATCTCCTTCGTGCCCTCGAGCGCCGCGGTGCGCGCGTCCTGTCCGCGCTCGAGGTGCTTCTGGATGTTCTCGCGGACGACGACCGAGTCGTCGATGAGGAGGCCGATCGCGAGCGACAGCGCGAGCAGCGTCATCATGTTCAGCGTGAAGCCGAGCAGGTACATGACGAAGAACGTCGAGATGACGCTCGTCGGCAGGGCGACCGCGCTGATCAGGGTCGAGCGCAGGTCGAGCATGAAGAACAGGATGACGAGGATCGCCATCGCGCCGCCGAAGAAGATGGCGGTCTCGACCTCGTGCGTGTTCTCGCGGATGAACATCGCCTGCTCGATGATCGGCTCGGCCTTCATGCCGGCCGGGAACGCCTTCTCGAGCTCCACGAGGCGCGCCTTGACCTTCTCGTCGACCTCGATGGTGTTCTTGCCCGACTGCTTGAGGACGTCGAACGCGACGGCCGCCTCGCCGTTCACGCGGATGCGCGTGCGGAGCTCCTTGTAGCCGTCGTCGACGGTCGCGACGTCGGCGAGCCGCACGCTCGATCCGTCCTGCGCCGTCGCCACGATCAGCTCGCGGATCTGCTCGACCTTCGTGAGCTCGCCCACCGTGCGCACGGTGATCTCGCGCGCGCCCTCGTCGTAGTGGCCGGCCGGGACGTTCAGGTTCTCCGCGCGCAGCTGCTGCATGATCGCGACGGGCGACAGCCCGAGCGCGTCGATCTTCGCGCGATCGAGATCGACGTGGACCTCGCGCTCCGCGCCGCCCTTGACCTCGACCGCGGCGACGCCGTCGACCTGCTCGAGCGCCGGCTTGATCACGTCGCGCGCGTACTGGCCGGTGTCGGGCAGCGATTTGCCGCCGCCGGAGAGCGTGTACGTGAGCACGGGCGCGGCGCCGACGTCGAAGCGGCTGACCGCCGGCTCCTTGATCTCCTGCGGCAGCTTGAAGCGCGTCTGCGCCACGCGCTCGCGGACCTGCGTGGCCGCGTCCTCGATGTTCACCCCGAGCTTGAAGAGGATGATCGTCGTCGAGAGCCCCTCGCGCGACATCGTCTTCATGCGATCGATGCCGTTCATCGAGACGACGGCGTCCTCGACCGGCTTGGTGACGAGCTGCTCGACCTCGCGCGGCGAGGCGCCGGGGTACGGGACGTTCACCACGACGACCGGGAAGGAGACGTCGGGGAACAGATCGGTGCCGAGCCGCGACAGGCCCATCGCGCCGAGGACCATCAGCGCGAACGCGACCATGACCGTGAGGACCGGCCGCCGGATGGCGATGGCGGAGAGGTTCACTACTTCACCTCGACGCGATCGCCGTCCTTCAGGTCGACGCTCGGCGAGAGGAGCACCTCGTCCTCGGGCCCGAGCCCGCGCTGCACGACGAGCGATCCGTCCGCGTCGACCGCGAACGACGCCTTCACGATGCGCGCGACGGCGCCCTGGGGCCCGCGCTCGACCTTCACCAGCTCGTCCTGCGAACCGGGGCGGCGCGCGGTGGCCGGGACGCGGACCGCATCGGTCTCGCCCTTGCCCTCGATGCGGGCGCGGACGAAGCCCCAGGCGAGGAGCCCGCTGCCTTCGCCGTTCGGCACCTCGATCTCGACGGGCGCGCGGCGGGTGGCCTGATCGAGCGACGGCACGACGGCGATCACCTTGCCCTCGGCGGTCTTCTCTCGATACGAGACGTGCACCTTCGCCCCGGGCGCCACGAGCGGGACGTCCTCCTCGCCGATGGTCGCGGAGAGGCGGAAGCGCGAGGTGTCCTCGACGTGCACCAGCGGCACCCCCGGGTTCACCACCGAGCCGATGCCGGTCGGCGCCTTCGTCACGATGCCGGGGAACGGCGCGGCGATCGAGTGGAGCCCCGCGCCGGTCTTCGCCAGCCGCGTCGACGCGAGCGCTCCGTCGAGCTGCGCCTTCGCCAGCGCCACCTGCTGCCGGGCCTGCTCGGCCTGTGCCTCGGGCACCGACTTCGACGCCACGAGCGCCTCGGTCCGCTTCAAGTTGTCCTGCGCGAGCGCGAGGCTCGCCTGCGCCGCGCTGACCTGCGACTCCGCCTGCCCGACCTGCGCGGCCGCGCGCGACGCGTCGAGCACCGCGAGGGCCTGCCCGGCCTCGACCTTGTCGCCCATCGACACCGACACGCGGACGAGCCGGCCGCCGGTCTCGAAGCCCACGTCGGCCTCGCGCCACGGCTTGAGCGTGCCGGTCAGATCGACGCGCGGCAGCCACTTGGTCGCCTCGGCCTTCGCCGTGCGGAGCGGCTCCTTGATCTGCGCCTTCGCCTCCGCCGAGGCGCGCTCCGCCGCGACGCCCGCACGCTTCGCCGTCGCCTGCTTCACGCGCACGCCGAGGAGGCCCACGAAGCCGAGGCCGAGCACGATCACGAAGACGACCCCGATCCCCGCGCGCTTCCGGCGCACCACGGGAGTCACCGCACCACCGCCATCCATCACAGCCTCCCTCGAGCGGCCGTGCGGCTCGCCGTCCTTCCGATGACCATCGTGACCCGCCGGTTGCGCGACTCGAGCGCTTCGATCAGCTCGAGCGATCCATAGGCGCGCGTGAACGTCTCCTGCGCGAAGCGGAGCCAGTCCTCGAGCGGCGGGCGCGCATCCCCCCGCATCATCTTCAGCGTCAGCTCGTTGTACGAGCCGCCGATCATCGTCGAGGCGAGGTCGACGTCGACGTCCGCACGGAACAAGCCCGCGCGGCGGAAGTGCTCGATCCAGGCGCGGTTCCGCTGATCGATCTCCCGGCGGAACGCCTCGATCAGGTACACGTAGTCGCCCTGGCAGCTCGCGAGGATCCGCAGGGTCGCGCGGTTCTGCCAGAGGAACTCGAACATCTGCGCATCGCGCTCGATGGCGAAGTCGAGTAGCTCGCCGCCGTCCTCCGGGACGTCGGGATAGTCCGACGGCGGCGCGAAGTACGACTGGCAGCGCGCGAGGAACGCCTCGACGACGTGCTCGAGCGCCGACTCCTTGCTCTCGAAATGGAGATAGAAGGCGCCCTTCGACAGCCCGGCGCGCTTCGTGATCTCCTCGACCTTCGCGCCCGCGAGGCCGCGCTCGGCGAAGACCTCCTGGGCCGCGCGGAGGAGGGAGGTCTTGGCCCGGGGATCGGCGATACGCGGCATTTTTGCTGACTCGCGGGTCACTATAACCGTCTCGCTTACGCTGTAAATCGCCCCGGGGCCGCGGGTTGTTTGGCCCAGCTAGGGCCACCGTGCGATCCGGGAAAGACCATGGAAAGGGCCATCAGCCCGCGCGAGTCCGAGCTCACGCAGCTCCGCCGTCTCGCCGAGGAGCTCGCCGCGGAGCGGGGACAGAAGCCGACGACGACCCATCTCCTCGCCGCCATCGCGAGCGGCCGGGACGACGCCTCGCAGCTGCTCCTCGAGCGGCGGCTCGACGTCGAGGTGCTCCTCCGGGCGGCGCGGGTGACGACCGACGACGCGAGCGACGCCGTCGGTCGCGCGCTCTCGAAGGCACGCGAGGTCGCCGGCCGTGCGGGGCCGGGCCGTCCCGAGCCGCGCACCGTCCACCTCCTGTTCGCGCTCTGCCAGGACGCGACGACCGCCGCGCATCGCACGCTCGTGCAGTGCGGGATGGACGTCACGCGCCTCCGCACCGCGTCGATGCAGCTCGCGATGGGGATCGCGCCGCCGCGACGGATCCCGTTCGCCTCGGCGACGACGTCCTCCTCTTCTTCCCCGTCGTCCCCGTCGTCGCGCGGGAGCGATCGGCCGAGCGGGATCATGCCCGTCGCGCCGCCGAAGCCGGTGACCACGCCGAAGCCGGTGACCGCTCCGAAGGCCGCGCCGCCGCCCCCGCCGAAGCCGGTCGTCAAGCACGTCGCCCCGCCGGCGAAGGCGAAGAAGCACAAGGAGCCGAAGCGCGACGGCGATCGGTTCGCGCTCGATCCCAAGCAGTACCCGATGCTGTCCGCGCTCGGACGCAACCTCACCCAGCTCGCGGCGAAGGGCGAGCTCGATCCGGTGGTCGGTCGCGAGGCGGAGATCGAGCGCGCGCTCGACGTGCTGGCGAAGCGTCATGCGTCGAACGCGTGCCTCGTCGGGGCGCCGGGGGTCGGCAAGACCAGCGTGGTGCACGGCCTCGCGCAGCGGATCGCCGACGGGGTGGACGTCGCGTGCTTCGAGGACCGCATCCTCGTCGCGCTCGAGCCCGCGGCGATGCTGGCCGGGACCTCGGTCCGCGGATCGCTCGCCGAGCGCATCGGTCAGCTCAAGGCCGAGGTCGCGCGCGCGAAGGGCCGCGTGCTCCTCTTCTTCGACGAGATCCACGTCCTCTTCGGCCAGGACGCGGGCGACGAGGCGGCGAGCGAGCTCCGCCTGGCGCTCGCGCGCGGCGAGATCGTCTGCATGGGCGCGACGACGGAGCAGGACTACCGGCGCACGATCGACGCCGACGCCGGTCTGTCGCGCTGCTTCACCGCCATCGAGGTATGCGAGCTCGGGCCCGAAGAGGCGCTCCTCGCGATCGAGGGGGTGGCGCCGCTGTTCGAGAAGCACCACGGCTGCACGTACGCCGAGGACGCGCTCGCGAAGGCGATCACCTGGAGCGTGCGCTACCTGCCGAACAAGGCCCTGCCGGACAAGGCGGTGCAGATCCTCGATCTCGCGGGCGCACGCACGCGCCGGCGCGGCAAGGGCAACGTCGATCTCGAAGGCGTCGCCGAGGTGGTGAGCGAGCTCGCGGGCGTCCCCGAGGAGCGCCTGCTCGAGACCGACGCCGAGCGCCTCCTCCGCTTCGAGGAGCTGCTCGCGTCGCGCATCGTCGGACACCGCCATGCGCTCGAGCGCATCGCCACGGTGCTCCGGCGCAATGCGTCCGGCTTCCGCTCGCAGCGGCCGATCGGCACCTTCCTCCTCCTCGGCCCCACGGGCGTGGGCAAGACGGAGACGGCGAAGGCGATCGCCGAGTGCCTCTTCCACTCGTCGGACGCGATGACACGGCTCGACCTCTCCGAGTACGCCGAGTCGCACGCGCTCTCGCGCCTCGTCGGAGCGCCTCCGGGCTACGTCGGCTACGACGCCGGCGGTCAGCTCACCGAGTCGGTCCGCCGCCGGCCCTACCAGGTCGTGCTCCTCGACGAGATCGAGAAGGCGCATCGCGACGTGCTCGAGGGCTTCCTCCAGGTCTTCGACGAGGGACGCCTCACCGACGGGCGCGGTCGCACCGTGGACTTCACGAACACGGTGATCCTCCTCACGTCGAACATCGGCGCCGATCTCTCGCCGAGCGCCTCCCCTCGCGGGCGGGCGATCGGGTTCGGCGCGCTCCGCCGGGCGCCCGACGAGCGCCGCCGCGAGATCGAGAAGTACCAGGGCGCGGTCTGCGACGCCGCCCGCAAGGCGCTGCCGCCCGAGCTCTACAACCGCCTCGACGAGGTGCTCGCCTTCGCGCCGCTCTCGCGCGAGGACGTGGCGGAGGTCGCGCGGCGGATCCTCGCGGCGCTCGCACGGGACCTCGAAGGCGCGCGTGGGGTCAAGCTCGAGGCCAGCCCGGCGGCGATCGAGGCCCTGCTCGACAACGGCGGCTTCGACCCGGAGATGGGCGCGCGTCCGATGCGCCGCGCGATCGGGCGGCTGGTCGAGGCGCCGATCGCGGAGATGATCCTGAAGGGCGAGCTCGGGCGCGGCGACGTCGCGATGGTCGAGGTCGACGAGAAGGGCGCGCTGTACGTCGACGCGGTCACGCCGCGCTGACCGTCCTCAGTCGTCGCTCTCGCGCACGATGGTCGGCGGCGGCGGCGCGCCGTCGACCGACCGGTGCGCGGTCTTTCCGCGGCCGAGCAGCGTCAGGAGCTTGTCCGGCTGCACCGGCTTCACGACGTGCTCGTCGAACCCGGCCTCGCGCGCGCGCTTCCGATCGGCCGGCTGGCCGTAGCCGGTGAGCGCGATCAGGTACGTCGCCGCGTTCTTCGGGTCGGCACGGAGCTTCCGCGCGACCTCGAAGCCGTCCATCTTCGGCAGCCCGACGTCGACGATGGCCACGTCCGGCTTCGTCCGGGCGATGAGCTCGTAGCCGGCGAGCCCGTCGTTCGCGGACGCGCATTCGAAGCCGGTCGCACCGAGCAGCTCGCAGAGCATCTCGCAGCTGTCGACGTTGTCCTCGACGACCACGATCCGGGCGGGGCTCGGGAGCTTCACGCGCAGCCTCGGCGACGAGTCGTCCTCCTTCTCCGTGGAGTCCGCGAGCGGCAGGCGCACGGTGAACGTCGCGCCCTTCCCTTCGCCTTCGCTCGCTCCCGAGACCGTGCCGCCGTGCATCGCGACGAGCGAGCGGACGAGCGTGAGACCGACCCCGATGCCGCCCTCCGAGCGATCGAGCGTGCGGCGGGACTGGACGAACAGGTCGAACATGCTGTCGATCATCTCCTTGGCGATGCCCGCGCCGTCGTCGCGGACGGTCACGACGACCTGCGGGCCTTCACGCTTCACCTCGAGGGTCACGTGGCCTCCGCGGGGCGTGTACTTCGCGGCGTTGTTGAGGAGGTTCACCTGGATCTGCTGGAGACGCGTCGGGTCGCCGTCGACGACGAGCGCGCGCGGCTCGATCTCGACGGCGAAGGCGATGCCCCGCGCGTCCATCAGCGAGCGGACCGCGTCCGCCGCGTCGCGCGCGATCGCGCCGAGATCGACGATGCGCTTGCGCAGCTCGATCTTGTCCTGCGTGACGCGGCTCACCTCGAGCAGGTCGTCGAGGAGGCGCGCCATGTGCGCCGACTGCCGCTCGAGGATGGCGAGGAGGCGCCGCTGGCGATCGAGCGGACGCGGACCGTCGGCGAGGAGCGCCGTGGCGGTCACGATCGCGCCGAGCGGATTGCGCAGCTCGTGCGAGAGCATCGCGAGGAACTGGTCGCGCCGGCGGACGGCCTCCTGGATCTTCTCCTCGGCCCCCTTCTGCTCGGTCACGTCGCGCTGGATCCCGATCACGCCGACGATGCGGTTCGCGCGGTCATGCAGCGGGAGCCGGGTGACGAGGTCCCACTCGACGCGGCCGGAGGGCAAGGCGCGCTGCTCGAGCCGCTGGTGCTGAGCCTGTCCGGTCCGCAGGACCACCTCGTCCTGCTCGTGCATCGCACGCGCCTCGTCGGGAGGCGCGAGCTCGTACGCCGTGCGCCCGACCGTGTCTTCGGGGCCGCCCAGACCGAGGCGCGCGGCGAGCGCGTGGTTC
>JBDHVD010000200.1:0-13835 GCA_039809525.1 Labilithrix sp.
GGCAACCGGGTCATCCTCGTCGTCATCTTCGACTCGCGCTCGAGCCTCGGGCTCGTGCGCCTGCGCGTGAAGAAGGCAAGCGAGGAGCTCAATCACATCTTCGAGGCGCTCCTCAAGAAGGTGCAGGAGCCGGGTGCGGACTCTCCGTTCGCCGAGATCACCGACGAGGACATCGACAACCTCTTCAACGACTGATCGCGCCAGGAAGATAGAGAGCGATGAGTTTCATCAACTACATGGCGCGCGAGATCAACTGCAAGTTGGTCTATTACGGGCCGGGACTCTGCGGGAAGACGACGAACCTGCAGTACATCTACGAGCGCACGAACCCCGAAGCGAAGGGCAAGATGATCAGCCTCGCGACGGAGACCGAGCGCACGCTCTTCTTCGACTTCCTCCCGCTGTCGCTCGGCGAGATCCGCGGCTTCAAGACCCGCTTCCACCTCTACACGGTGCCGGGGCAGGTCTTCTACGACGCGAGCCGCAAGTTGATCCTCAAGGGCGTCGACGGCGTCGTCTTCGTCGCCGACTCGCAGATCGAGCGCACCGAGGCGAACCTCGAGTCGGTCGAGAACCTGCGCACGAACCTCGCGGAGCAGGGCTACTCGCTCGACAAGCTCCCGTACGTCGTCCAGTACAACAAGCGCGATCTCCCGAACGTCGCGTCGGTCGAGGAGCTCCGTCAGATGCTCAACCCGACGAACGTGCCGGACTTCGAGGCCGTGGCGCGCACCGGGGTCGGCGTGTTCGACACGCTCAAGTCGGTCGCGAAGCTGGTCCTCACCGAGCTGAAGAAGGGCTCGTAAGCGCCCGCCTTCCTCTCCGCCGCGCACAAAGCGCCGAACGCCCGCTCAGGTCCTGCCTGGCGGGCGTTTCGCGTTTCTCGACCCGACGTGTCTCCCGCACACGAACGAGCGTCGCCGAAAGCGAACGCGCGAGAGGGGGAGGCTCATTTCGCGGAGCGAAATGAGGGGGACGCAGTCCCCGACTAGGACCGATGCGCCTGGTAGACGCGCGCGCGGCGACCGCGGTCCTTGGCCTTGAGCTTCGCGCGGAAGCGCTTGCTCTTCGTGCGGGTCGACTTGCGCGGCTTCTTGGAAAGGATGAGGTACATGGCGTTTACCTAGGGACCCGCCGATCTACCCGAGGACGGGCTCCCGGGCAAGGTCAGCGGCTCAGGACCGCCTCGCCGGCGAAGCGGCCGGTCGGGATCGTCACCCGGACGCGGGATCCCTCGGGGAGGATCCGGACCCGCTGGCTCGCGCCGCCGGCAGTCGCCGTCACGATGCTCGCAGTGATCGCGCCGGTCTTCTTGTCCTTCACGATGTCCTTCGCCGTCACCACGAGCGTGCCGGCCGGAGCGCTCAGCTCGATGCGTGTACCTTGCACCTTCACGGTCGCGGCCTTGGCCTGCGCGTCGAGCAGCGCGCGCTGCGCCGGCGTGAGCGCGACGTGAGGCGTGATGCTCTCGACCTTCCACGTGCCGTCGAACGGAGACGGCGCCGCGGCCGGCACGACGAGCGGCGCGGGCGCGACCGACGGATCGGGCGCGATCGCCGAGGTCTCGTCGCCGCCCGCCCAGCGCGCCCCGGCGAACGCGCCCCCGGCCGCCACCAGGAGGACGAGCGCGCTCGCCCACCGCTGGCGGAGGGCGCGGCGCTGGCGCGCGACGCGCTGGCGCACGACGGGCGAAGGCAGCCCCGCCTCCTTCGCGATGTCGGCGAGGCGATCGCCGTGGTGCTCGCGCACGAGCCACGCGAGCGTCTCGCGGTCGCGCGGAGACTCCGTCTCGTCGAGCACGCTCGCCAGCACCTCGCGCGCCTCGAGCGGCGGCGGCGGGCAGGCCGGCTCGTCGGCGTCCTCCGCGTCGAGCGGCGACGTCCGCTTCTCGTTCCGGGCGCGCGCCCGGTGGAAGTCGGCCACCTTGTGCCGCGCGATGCCGGCGAGCCAGCGCCGCATCTCGACCGGGTCCTGCGGGACGCGCTCTGCGGCGAGCGCGTCGGCGAGCACGGTCTGTGCCACGTCGTCGACGTCGTCCGCAGGGAGCCTGCGCTCGAGCATCGCGGTGAGGTTCCGCCTCAGATCTCGCGCCGCTAGCCGGTCGCGAACGAGGATGCCGGTCGGGACGCCCAAGCTCATGCCCACCTCATGGAGCTTCCGTCGTTCGCATCGGGGCTGGTGTGACGAACGGACCGTGACCGAGCTTCATTCCGTCGCGATCGGGGCTATGCTCGCGAGCCCGTGAACGTCCGCCTGGTCCATGAATTCCGCTTCGAGGCCGCGCACCTCCTGCCGAAGGTGCCCCCCGGCCACAAGTGCCGCCGCCTGCACGGCCACTCGTTCAAGATCGAGCTCGCCGTGAAGGGCCCCGTCGATCCGGACACCGGCTGGTTCATCGACTTCGGCGTCATCTACGACGTGTGGCAGCCGCTCTGGCAGCAGCTCGATCACAACTACCTCAACGACATCCCCGGCCTCGAGAACCCCACGAGCGAGAACCTCGCGAAGTGGATCTGGGATGCGATGAAGCCGAAGCTCCCGTCGCTCGACACGGTCATCGTGTTCGAGACCTGCGACGCGCGCTGCGAGTACAGCGGGGACTGATGGCCAAGGTCCTCGTCTGCCGCTGCGAGGACGTGACCCTCCACGAGCTCGAGGAGGCGATCGCGCGCGGCCACGACGACATCGAGTCGCTCAAGCGCTACACCGGCTTCGGCACCGGCTGGTGCCAGGGCAAGAGCTGCGTCGCGCTCTGCGCCCGCCTGCTCGTCGAGCGCGGCGGCGACGCGAAGCTGCCGATCACCCCGCGCCCTCCGTTCCACCCGCTGCGCTTGTGCGATCTCGCCGGCCTCGCGGAGGTCGCCGGCGACGACGCGAAGGCCGGCCGCCCGCCCGTCTGACCGCTTCGCGCGAACGGACGTGCGCGGGCCGCGCGAAGGCCGCGAAATTCCACGCGGCCCGAACTGGTTCAACCATTGCACCAGGGCAGCCCGATGCTCCGCTTCCTTCGCGCGCTCCTCGCCGGCGGCGCCGCCACCGCGGTCGATCTCGCGACGCTCGCCGTGCTCGTGTCGCTCGTCCACCTCGATCCGCGCGTCGCGAACCTCCCCGCGCTGATCGCCGGCGGAGCGGTGCAGTTCTTCGCCAACCGCGGCTTCGTGTTCCGCGCCGACAAGGGAGGCGTCGCGCGCCAGGCGCTCCTCTTCGTGATCGTCGAGAGCGTCGCGCTCGCGCTCAACGGCGTCCTCTACGACGGCGCGATGCGGCTCGTCCCACCGCAGCCCGGCCTCTATGCGCTGGTGAGGCTCGCGACGAGCAACGTCGTGTTCGTCCTGTGGAGCTATCCACTCTGGCGCTTCGTCTTCCGCACCCCCGCGCCGCGTCACGCGGTGTAGAACGAGGGGGCATGGATCCCCTCGCCATCTTCTCTCCGAACCTGCTCACGTCGAAGGTCGCGCTCGTCACCGGAGGCGGCAGCGGCATCGGCGCCGGCATCGCGAAGGTGCTCGCGCATCACGGGGCGAAGGTCGCGCTGGTGGGACGCACCCTCGAGAAGCTGGAGAAGGTCGCGAAGGAGGTCCGCGACGCGGGCGGCGAGGCGAGCACGCATGCGTGCGACGTCCGCGACTACGCGGCGCTGGAGAAGGCGGTGAACGACGCGGCCGCCCAGCACGGCCGGCTCGACGTCCTGATCAACAGCGCGGCAGGGAACTTCCTCGCGCCGGCGGCGGCGCTCAGCGCGAACGGCTTCCGCTCCGTCGTCGACATCGATCTCTGCGGGACGTTCAACGCGTGCCGCGCCGCGTTCGCGCACCTGTCGAAGAACCCCGGCTCGACCATCGTGAGCATCACCGCGACGCAGGCCTTCGTGCCGACGCCGCTCCAGGCCCATGCGGGCGCGGCGAAGGCCGGCATCGCCAAGCTCACCCAGGACCTCGCGCTCGAGTGGGGCCGCTCCGGGATCCGCGTCGTCGCGGTCGCGCCCGGCCCGATCGAGAACACCGAGGGCATGGCGCGTCTCGCGCCGCCCGACGCGGAGGCGAACCTCAAGAAGCGCGTGCCGCTCGGCCGCTACGGGACGATCGACGAGATCGCCGCCGCCGTCCTCTACCTCGTCTCGCCCGCCGGCGCGTACGTCACCGGTTCGACGTTGCTCGTCGACGGCGGCATGTCGCTGCTCGGCGCCGGGCCCTTCCTCGACATGATGCTCGGGGCCTGAACGGCCTCCCACGCCATCAAGACGAGCGCGATCCACACCGCGTCCGCGAGGAGCAGGTGCACGAGCTGCATCGCCACCGGCGCGAGCAGCGCGACGTTGATCAGCCCGGCCACGAACTGGACGACGAAGAGCAGCGTCGCGAGGCGCGAGAGCGACACCACCCGCGGCTCGGGCCGGAGCATGCGAACGAGCCCGGCCGTCGCGAGCACCACGACGCCCGTGGCGAGCGCGATCATCGGATGGAGCATCCGCAGCTTCACGAACGCGTGCGCCATCGGCGAGAGGTCCTGCGCGAGGCCCTCGCGGAGCGAACGCGCGGGGAACAGCGTGTCGCCGAGCGCGGCGATCGCGCCGCTCGAGGCGAGCAGGAGCACGCCGCCGAGCGACACCGCGAGCGCGGCGCGGAGCAGGCGATCGCCCTTCCCGCGCGCGGCGGGCTCCGCGGGCGCCGCCTCGGGACGCGCGAGCCACCACGCCGTCAGCGAGAGCGACGCGAGGAGGAAGAACGTGTTGCCGAGGTGCAGCACCATCGAGAGCGCGCGCTTCATCGACGTGTCGTGCGCGACGAGCTCGAACAGCACGAGGCCCGCGCCGATGAGCGCCTCGCCCACCATGAACACGCCGGAGAGCACCGCGCCGCGCCGCGCGCGATCGCCCTTCGGCAGCTTCCGCACGCATTGCACCGCGAGGATCATCACCAGCACCAGCGCGATGCCGCTCGTCAGGCGGTGCGAGGCCTCGATGATCGTCGCGACGCTCTTCGGCGTGGGGACCACCTCGCCGTTGCAGAGGGGCCAGTGCTTGCCGCAGCCGGCCCCCGAACCGGTGGCGCGGACGAAGGCGCCCCATGCGATCACGAGCAGGTTGTAGGCGAGCACGCCCCACGCGAAACGCGCGAGACGGCGACGGTCGAGATGGAGTTCGGCGGGCACGTCGGGGCTCACGTAGACGCGGGTGAGAGGGATGGCAAGAGCGGGGTGGACGCATCGGATCGCGCGGCGGTCTGCGTCTTTCGAGCATCACCCTGCTCTGGTAAGCTCGTTGACCAGGTGGCGGAGCAATCCAGCGCGGATTACCGCGGAAACCTAGGTCGCTATGCGCTGTTCGGCGAGATCGCCGCGGGCGGCATGGCCACCGTGCACCTTGCGCGGCTCCTCGGGCCGGTCGGCTTCGCGCGTACGGTCGCGATCAAGCGCCTGCACCCGCACCTGGCGAAGGACCCCGAGTTCGTCGGGATGTTCCTCGAGGAGGCCCGCCTCGCGGCCCGCGTCCACCACCCGAACGTGGTCACCACGCTCGACGTGGTCGCCGACGACGGCGAGCTCTTCCTCGTCATGGAGTACGTGCCCGGCGAGTCGCTCTCGCGCCTGGTCCGCAAGAGCCGCGAGCTCGGCAAGCCGATCCCCGCGCGCTACGTCGTCGGCCTGATGTGCGGCGCGCTCGACGGCCTGCACGCCGCGCACGAGGCGAAGAGCGAGAAGGGGCAGCCCCTCGGCATGGTCCATCGCGACGTGTCCCCGCAGAACATCCACTGCGGGGTCGACGGCGTCGCGCGCGTGCTCGACTTCGGCATCGCCAAGGCGACCAACCGCGTCCAGGAGACGCGCACCGATCAGATCAAGGGCAAGGTCGCGTACATGTCGCCCGAGCAGCTGGCGAAGGGCGCGATCGATCGCCGAGCCGATGTGTATTCTGCATCCGTCGTCCTGTGGGAGGCGCTCACCGGCCAGCGCCTGTTCAAGGCCGACGACATCCCGTCGCTCGTCTACGCGATCATGAACGACGAGGTCCGCGCGCCCTCGTCGGTCGCGCCCGATCTGCCGAAGGTGCTCGACGCGATCGTGCTGAAGGGCCTCGATCGCGAGGCGACGAACCGCTGGTCGTCGGCGGCGGAGATGGCCGCCGCGCTCGAGAAGGTCCTCGCGCCCGCGCCGCCGCGCGAGATCGGCCGATGGGTGGAGGAGATCGCGGGCGAAGCGCTCGCGTACCGGATCGATCTCGTCCACCGCATCGAGAGCGAGACCTCGAGCTCGATCCCGCCGCCGCTCCGTCATCACGACACGCCCGTTCCGATGGAAGCGAGCGGCGTGGTGCCGGCCGAAGCGCGCCCGACGGTGCCGCTCCAGGTGCAGATCATCACCGGCCCTCCGCCGCCCGCGCCGACGAGCGACGTGACGAGCGAGGACCGCGAGACGCTCGTGCGCGACCCCGCCGAGTCGATCTTCGAGGAGGAGGCGCCGGCCGCGCCACGCTCGCCGCTGGTGATCGCGATCATGGTGCTCTGCGGTCTGCTCCTCGTCGGCGGAGGCGCGCTCCTCGGGATGCGCCTCGTGCAGATGCAGAACGAGGGCGCCGCGAACGCGCCGCCCGCGCCGGCGCCGCCGGTCGCCGACTCGGCCGAGCCGGCGATCGTCATCGGCGTGCAGCGGAGCGCGACGCCGCCCGCCGCGAACGCCGCGCCTCCGCCGGTGACCGTCGTCACCGCGACGGCCACGTCCGCCGCGGTCGCGACCACGACCGCGTCCGGGCCGGGGCTGAAGAAGGCGCCCGCTCCTCCGCGCGACGACTGCGAGAACCCGTTCGTCATCGACAGCCGCGGCATCCGCCATCCGAAGCCGCAGTGCTTCTCCAAGAAGTAGCGATCGCTACGGCCCGATCTTGACGATGTTCGTGCGCATCGTCCGGTAGTTCTCGAGCATGTTGTAGCCGCCGGCGGCCATGCCCGCGATCGCCGGGATCGCCACGAGCAGCGTCACCGCGTACTCGGCCAGCACCGCACCGCGCGCCCTTCGACGTCGTCTCCGCATGCGTCCCTCGATGCAAGAAGGCGACCCGGGAGGACGCGTGTGGGATCACTGGTGCATCGGCCCCCCACGATCCCGGTGATCGAAGTCGCGGCTCACGCCTTGCTCGAAGGACGTCCCGGAGGATGGAACCGTGATCGAGCTCGCATTCGCCGTGGGCGTCGCGGCCGTGGCCGCAGCTTACGACCTTCGTACGCGCATGCTCCCCGACTGGCTCACGCTCGGGGCGCTGCCGCTCGGCTTCCTCGTGCACGTCGCGGCAGCGGCCGCGGCGGGTGCGCGGGGACAGGATCTCCTGCTCACCGCCGGATCCAGCGTGCTCGGTGGGATCACGTGTGCAGCCTTCCCCGCGCTGCTGGTCCAGAAGCGGGCCCTCGGGCGCGGCGACCTCAAGCTGTTCGCGGCGCTCGGCGTGATGCTCGGTCCGGCGGTCGGGTTCGAAGCGGAGGTCTACGCGTTCGTGGCCGCCGCGATCGCCGCGCCCCTGGTCGCGTGGCGGGCGGGCCGGCTCGGAGCCGCGCTGCGCGCCTCGTGGCGGCTCGTCTCGGTCACGTTCGCGAAGAACGCGAAGGTCGGCGCGCTCGGCGAGACGCCGGAGCCCATCTGGATGCCGTTCGCGCCCGCCATCCTCTTCGGCGTCGTCCTCGCCGCGCTGGGAGCGGATCGATGAGCCCCGCGGACGAGAAGCTCGAGGCCACGCGCGGCGCGGTGCTCGCCGAGTTCGTGATCACCGTCGTGCCGCTCCTGATGATGCTCTTCGGGTGGCTGCAGCTCTCGTGGCTCTACACCGCGAACGTCCTCGTGCAGCACGCCGCCAACACCTGCGCGCGCGCCGCGATCGTGATCGACGACAAGCCGTTCAACCCCGGCGACAACGGCTCCGTCGCCGACATCCAGAAGGCGACCGAGCGCGCCGCCGAGGTGCAGGGCAACGGCAAGAAGGCGTTCAAGAGCATCCGCTGCGACGTCACCAACGCGGCGACCGAGCAGGACGAGTTCGGCAAGGTGACCGCGAAGGTGACCGCCGAGTTCAAGTGCGGCGTGCCGATGGGCAAGTTCATCGTCTGCGGGCCGACCGCGTCGAAGACGCTGACCAAGAGCGCGGAGCTCCCGTTCCAGGGCGCCCGCTACAAGGCGGGAAAATGAAGCGGCTCGCGAAGGACGAACGCGGCGCGATCATGGTGATGGGGGTCGCGGCGGGCCTCTTCCTCATCGGCGCGCTCTGGTTCCTGATGGGGATCGCCGACACGCTCGTGTGGCGCGACAAGATGCAGGAGGCGGCGGACGCGGCGGCCTTCAGCTCGGCGACGGTCCACGCGCGCGGCATGAACTTCATCGCGGCGCTGAACCTCGTGATGCTCGCCCTCGTCACCATCCACATGGTGCTCGGGCTCATCGCCGACGGCCTCACCATCGTGGGCGTCGCGTGCCTCGTCCCGCCGCTCACGCCCGCCGCGCCGCCGGTGTTCTCCGCGGCGCAGGGCGTACGGCGCGCGCAGAACGTCTACGACGTGTTCATGTGGCCGTCGCTCACGGCCCTCAACGCGTCGCAGACCGCGGCCGCCGTGGCCGTCCCGCACCTCGGCACCCTCGCGGGCCGCGAGGTCGCGGGCGACTACAAGACCACGGTCGTCACGCTCGGCGCCTCGAACGTCCCGGGCATCCCCGCCAAGGGCAAGGGCAAGCCCGCGGAGACGAGCGACGGCCTCGGTGGGCTCGGCGGCGCGCGCCTCGGGCTGCCGGTCGGGTTCGAGCCCTACAACGACATGTGCAAGCGCCCGGTCTCGTGGGTGCTCGACTGGGTGGCCGCGACGTTCCGCGGGATGGCGTTCGTGCAGCGCACGCTCGAGTGGGTCCGCGCGATCCCGCTCGTCGGCGAGAAGCTCGCGGCCGGCGTCGAGAAGCTCATCGACTCGACGTTCAGCGGCGTCTCCGCGGTGATCGGCGACAGCCTCGTCGCGCTCGAGTGCTCGAGCGGCGGCGGCGACGGCAAGATCTCGAAGTCGCTCGCCGCGATCCGGCGCAAGCTCACGCTCTTCCCGCTCGGCGCGCCGCCGGACGCGCGCTGGGGCAAGCCGGGCGCGAAGAAGATCTGGGGCGCGGCCGAGAACGGCTCGCAGTGGATGCAGGTCTGGGCCTCGACCACCGGCGCGAGCAAGACGGACGACGAGGAGCGCAAGGTCGCCATCGCGCGCCGCAAGTTCGGCGACGTGCAGAAGACGACGGTGACCGGACGCTTCGTCGCGCAGGCCGAGTTCTTCTACGACTGCGGATCGAGCAGCGAGGAGTGGAGCAGCGTCTCGTGCAACGGCAGCCTCGATGAGACGCAGTTCACCATGTACAACATGAAGTGGAAGGCGCGCCTCCGCCGCTTCCGCGAGGCGAGCTTCTCGCAGTTCGTCTTCGACAGCGCGATCGCCGGCGTCGACGGGCTCGACGGCATCGACAAGGTGATCGCGAAGATCCCCGGCGCCGACACGAAGCTCGGCGGGGTCATCGACGTCGGCGGACTCATCCGCGACGCGCTCGACGACTACATCACGAACCCGATCCGCGACGCGCTCGGCAGCTCGCCGAACGACGAGATCCTGCACTGAGGGGCACCATCATGACGAACCGCAAGCACCGCTCGAGGATGCGTGGCGCGGCGATGGTCGAGGGCGCCGTCGTGCTCCCGATGCTCGCCGTCTTCTTCGGCGTGATGATGTACGTGCACAACGCGTATCTGAAGAAGCAGGTCGTGATGAGCGAGACGCGCTTCAAGGCGTTCTCGAACGCGGCGCACGCCTGCATGTCCGGAGACTCGTCGACCGGCGGCCAGCACGGCATCGACCCGGGCCAGATCCCGAAGGAGGGCGACGCGCCCGATCAGGACAAGACCGAGTCGCTGAAGACCACCTGGCTCGAGACCAAGGCGAACACCACCGCCGTCGCCGTCGCGATGGGCCGCACGCGCCGGGTCGACGCGCGCTCGGCGGTCTACTGCAACCCGGTCACCTACGGCGCGACCGATCTCCCGGGCGCCGCCGCCGGTGCGCTCGCGAAGGTCGCCGGCGCCGTGGGCAAGGGCCTGATGAAGGCGCTGAAGTTCGCCGGTCACGCCATTCAATACGTCGCGCAGTGGGCGATGGGCTGGATCTGAGGAGGGAAGATCGATGTTCGTCCTTTTGCTGAAGGCCTGGTCGAAGAAGCGGAGCGGCTCGCTCCGGATGAAGCGCGCGAAGGGCATGTTGCGCGCGGCGCTCGTGCTGGCGGTGATGACCACCGCGCTCTCGCTCCTCGGGGCGCGTCGCGCACGGGCCGAGCTCGCCCAGGCGGGGCTCCGCGTGGGCAAGGACCTGATGCCCCTCGTGCACGTCCTCGGCGGCGCGTCGACCGTCTCGCTCAACGGGCAGAAGGTCCTGATGAAGTACGACGGGAGCAAGCTGCCGGTGCGTGAGGTGCTCGACGCCGCGGAGGCCGCGTGCCGCGCAGGCGGCGTGCGCGCGCCGGTGCAGGACGCGAAGGAGGCGAAGGCGAAGGACCTCGAGTCGGCGATCCTCCGCATGGCCGACTTCGGCGTGATGCGCACCGGCGACGACCGCGAGGGCCTCGTGCTCTGCTTCGCGAAGGGCGAGGGCACGCCGGACACCCTCCGCGCGCAGATCGACGAGCTGCAGAAGACCGGCGACCTCGGGAGCCTCGGCAAGATGCGCTACGTCTACGCGCGCCGCGACGGCAACGCGACGGCGGTGCTCGCCGCGATCACCGACGACTCGTTCAGCATCGACGCCTTCAAAGCGAGCCCGGAGACCGACGCGCCGGGCACCGACGATCCGGCGCTCCCGCGTCCGCAGGGCTCGGTGCGCTTCCTCTCCGCCGCGATCGAGGGCACGCCCTACGCCACGCGCGGCTACCGCACGCGGCTCTCGGAGGACGACGTCCGCGCGGACTTCGATCGCGGGATGGTCGCGCGCGGGTTCACGACGCTCGAGGTCGAGTCGAAGAACGGCCTCCGCACGAACGCGTACCTGAAGGACGGCGTGATGGTCACGTTCGCGGCGGTGAAGGACAAGAGCGGCGACACGCTCGTGTCGGTCGGCTCGCTCGGCGCCGACCAGCGCCCGCCCGCCGGCCAGCCCATGCGCTGAGGTCTGGCGGCTCGGTTCTCCGCTCGACGAAGCCGGTGAGGAGCGCGTAGACAGCATCCTGGCGAGGCTGGAGGCGCCGGCGGTGAGCGAGCGAAAGACTTCGACGCATGCGTGGCTCCGGTGCGTCCCCGCGATCGCCGCGAGCGAGACGGAGCTCGGGTCCGTCTTTCTCCGCGCGGGCGCCCGGCACGGACCGATCGTCGTCAGGACGCTCCCGGCGACACGGCACATCTCGGGCTTCGTGCGTGGCACGACGAGCGCGCCGCTCGCGGTCCGCGCCACGTCACTCTCCGACCAAGAAGACGCGATCAGCGAGGTGCCGGTCGGAGCGGACGGTCGCTTCCGCGTGCCTACGGGTGCGGGTCCCGTCGTCCTCGAGAGCATGGCGGCGTGCAGCAGCGGACCTCCGCTGGTGGTCGACGCGGGAGCAGTATCCGAAGCGGTGGAGCTGCAGGCGACGCGTGACTGGCGATGTGTCGCTCGCGAGCGGAAGACCGCGGTGAGCGAGGAGCTCGCGCGATTGACGGAGGATCCGTTGGCGGTCGTCCAGCGGCTGGCGAAGGGGAAGAAGCTCGTGGGCCTCGGAGAGAGCGCCCACGGGACGGAAGAGCTGTGGCGCGAGCGCCTGGGGATCACCGAACGAGTGCTGAGCGCTCTGCCAGGCTCGGCGTGCGTCCTGCTCGAAGTCGAACAGGTCGGCGGTCTGCTCCTCGACGCGTACGTCCACGGAGCAAGCGTCTCTCTGGAGTCCGCGCTCCGTCATCTCGGCACCGCCAACATCGACCGCCCGTCGATGACCGCGTTCGTCGAATGGGCCCGGAGCCGCACCCGCGCCGGCGCGGCCGTGAACGTCGTGGGGCTCGACGTCCGCGGCCCCATCGACGCCGAGAGCCTCGCGGCCCTGCGCCCGATCCTCCCGGCCGCGTGCAGGCGTGCCGGCGACGACGTGGACGCGCTCCTGGCCTGCGCCTCGCGATCCGACGAACGGTTCGTGCCGATCGCCGGAGCCCGCGAGGCCCGCGAAGCGCAGGCGAAGGCATCCACGCTCGAGCGTCTTTCGCTGCGGGAGCGTTCGATGGCCGCCAACGTGCTCGCCGCGCTCGCCCGTCACGCGTGCACGACGCCTGCCGTTCTGCTGGCGCACGACAAGCACGTCTCGCGTGACGAGCACGCTCCTCCGTCCCTCGGCGCCGTCCTGGACCTCATGCTCGGGGACGACTACGTCGCGGTCGGATTCCTCTTCGGCACGGGTTCGGTCCTCGCCCATGACGTGAACCGCGCCGGGCTCACCGGCATTCCCGTCGGTGCACCTGTCGAGAGCAGCTTCGAGGCGCTCCTGGCGAGCGCGCGACAGCCCGTCGGCATCGACTTCGGCCGACTCTCGGAGAGCACGGAGGCGGCTCTGCGAGCCCCCGTGGTCCTGCGCGCGATCGGTGCGACGTTCCTCTCGCACCAGGCGACGTTCGGCCTCGAGCGGATCACCCGCGCGTATGACGCGATCGTCTACACGCCCGTCGTTCGTCCCGCCCGAGCGCGCTGAGCATCGGCGGAGCTCTTCGCTCTTCGTGCGGCAACGCGACGTTCGCGGCGATCGAACGGTCGAGGCGACGAGCAGGGACTGCGCGAGGCCGCAGGATCCGCGCGGTCTTCCGCAACGAGCTGCACGAAGGAGCGGCCCGGCTCGCGCGCCGAGGGTGGCATCGAGCTTGCTCGTGTCGACGGCATGCGACGCGTACGCGAGATCATCGCCCCCAACCCCTTCTGGGTCCCCGAAGACATGCCGCTCTCGCGGGTCGCGGAGGAGCTCGCGGAGCGCCAGATCAGCGCGGCCCCGGTCTGCACGCGCGAGGGTCGGCTCATCGGCGTCGTCTCGAAGACCGATCTCACGCAGCACTTCTCCGGCGACGAGCCGGGGCTCGCGCGCGACGCGATGACGCCCGAGATCCTCGCGGTCGCGGCCGATGCGGACGGCGACGTCGCGATCGAGCGGATGGCCTTCGAGGGCGTTCATCAGCTCGTCGTGACGGACGAGGAGGGGCGGTTCGTCGGCGTCGTCACGGCCATGGACATCCTCCGTGAGCTCGCCGGGTACGGTCGAACTGCGCCGCGGGTGATCGCGGTGGCGCCATGACCCGCTCGCTCGACCTGTACCGTCATGCGCGGCTGATCGTGCAGAGCGAGTCGGCGACCGCGACCGAGGCCGCGCTCGCGATGCAGACGAACCAGATCGGCTGCGTCCTCGTGAGCAGCGGCCGGAAGATCGTCGGCATGGTCACCGACCGCGACCTGGCGCTCCGGGTGGTCGGAGCCGGACGCGATCCGAAGAAGACGGCGCTCCGCGAGATCATGTCGTCGCCCGTGACGATGCTCGACGCGAACGCTCCCCACGCGGACGCGATCCGCCTGATGCGAGACGGTCGGGTCCGGCGCGTCCCGCTCGTCGAGGGCGCTCGCGTCGTGGGGATGGTGACGCTCGACGACCTGATGCTCGAGCGGACGGCGTCGTTCGACGAGGTCCTCGGCATCGTGCAGGCGCAGATCGTCGTGGGCGGTCCCGCGCAGACCCGCCGTTTCGACGAGTGGACGTCGCTCGCCCGTCGCCACTCGCGTGCGCTCGGCACGAAGGCGAAGCTCCTCTCGAGCATCCGGGCGTCGGCGAAGCTCCGCTCGAACGAGCAGGCG
>JBDHVD010000201.1:0-13826 GCA_039809525.1 Labilithrix sp.
CTCCTCGCCGAGCCGGCGCCGAAGGACGCCGCGGCCGGGTCCGTGCCGCCGCCCGCCGTGCCGAGGCCCGATCCGCGCTAGGGTGCGGGGATGGCCGACGTCCGAGCGGTCCTCCGCGTCGTCGACGAGCTCCTCTGGATGCTCCGCCGGGCGGGGTTTGCCGTCGCGACGTCGCAGGCGATCGACGCGGTGCGCGCCGTACGAGCGGTCGGCCTCGGCTCGCGCGAGCACGTGCGCGAGGCGCTCGCCGCGGTCATCGTCCAGCGCGCGCGCGACCGGGCGAGGTTCGACGCCACGTTCGACGCCTACTTCGCGCGGCAGCCGAGCCGCACGCTCTGGGAGCGCCTCGAGGCGCAGGGCTTCACCGATGCCGAGCAGGGGGCGCTCCGCGAGCTGCTCGACGCGTATGCGGCGGCCTCGCCCGAAGGAAACCTCGTCGCGCTCCTCCAGCGCGGCGCCGATCTCGACCGCCTGCTCCAGCTCGCAGGCAGCGCGCGGACGCTCGACGCGCTCCAGAGCCCGCTGCAGGCCGGCTTCACCACGCACAAGCTGCTCGAGCAGCTCGGGACGTGGCGCTCGCGTGACGAGCTCGCCGCGCTGCGCGCGCGGCTCGTCGATGCGCTCGGCGAGGAGCGCGCCGAGGCGCTGATCGCCGCGCTGAAGAAGGAGCTCGATCTCGCGGCCGACGACGTGCGCACGTTCGTGAAGGACACGCTCGACGAGCGCGAGCGCGAGCGGCAAGCCCCGCCGGGCGAGCTGCTCTCGACGCCCTTCGCCTCGCTCGACGACGCTGAGGTCGAAGAGGTCCGCCGTGCGGTCCGCAGCTTCGTCCAGCGCCTCCGCGGCGGAGAGCGCGTCCGCCGCCGACGATCGCTCCGCGGCCGGATCGATCCGCACGCCACCCTCCGGCGGGCGATGCGCACGGGCGGCGTCCCCTTCCGCCTCGCGCGCCGCGCACGGAAACGCGACAAGCCCAAGCTCGTGCTCCTCTGCGACGTGAGCGAGTCGGTGCGCGGGGTGGCGCGCTTCCTCCTCGAGCTCGCGTTCGCGTCCCAGGAGCTGTTCTCGGGCACGCGTACGTTCGTGTTCGTGAGCGAGCTGGGCGAGACCACGCGTCTGTTCGCCACCGAGCCGATCGAGGCGGCGCTCTCGCGCGCGTGGTCGGGCGGCGTGGTGCCGGTGACGCACAACTCGAACTACGGCCGCGTCCTCCGCTCGTTCGAGGAGCGCGTGCTCGGCGACGTCGATCGCCGCACGACGGTGGTGATCCTCGGCGACGGGCGCACCAACTATCTCGACTCTGCGGCGGAGGTGCTCGAGGCGATCCGCGCGCGCGCCCGCGCGGTCGTGTGGCTCTGTCCCGAGTCGCGCGTGCAGTGGGCGACGGGAGACAGCGCGATGCCGCGCTATGCGCCGAAGTGCACCGCCGTCCTCGAGGTGCGCTCCGCGCGCGACCTCGAGGAGGCCGCTCGCCTCGTGCTCTCGCTGCGTTGAATCAGATCCCGTCGCCGGGAACGCCCACGACTTCGAGCTTGCCCTGGAGGCGCTTCGACACCCAGACGTTGTTGCGCGCGTCGACGACGACCGCGCCCACGCCGTCGATCGACTCGACGAGCTTCATGCCCTTCTCGGGGCCGAGGATGAAGACCGCGTCGTCGATCGCGTCGGCGATGAACGCGTTCGGCGCCCAGATGGTCACGCTCCGGCACGCCGTCGCCGGGTGGCCGGTCCGCGGATCGATGATGTGGTGGTACCGCTTGCCGTCGACGATGTAGCTGCGCTCGTAGTCGCCGGCGGTGCTGAACGCGTGATCGCTCAGCGGCAGCTTCGCGAAGTACTGCCCCTCCTTGCCGCGCGGGTCGCGGATGCCGGCCTGCCAGTCGGTGCCGTCCGGCTTCTTGCCGCGGGCGAACAGATCGCCGCCGGCCTGGACGAAGAACGAGACGATACCGGCGCTCTCCAGCACCTTCGCCGCCTTGTCGACCGCGTAGCCCTTCGCGATGCCGCCGAGGCTGATCTGCGTCTCGGGCTTGGTGAGCATCACCGACTTGTTCGCTTCGTCGAGCTTGATGTTGCGCCACCCGAGGAACGCGAGGCGCTTCTTGATCTCCTTGTCCGTCGGAGGATGGGGATCGAGGTCCTCGTCGAACTTCCAGAGCCCGTGCAGCGTCTGGAACGTGATGTCGAACGTGCCCTCCGAGATCTCGCTCGTGTGCACCGACTCCTTGATCACCGCGAACGTCTCGTCACCGACGGTGACCGGGTTCTTGCCGGCCGCGGCGTTGATCCGCGAGACCTCGCTGTCCGGGCGCCACGTGGTCATGAGCGCCTCGATGCGCCGGATCTCCGCGAGCGCCGCGTCGAACGAGGCACGCACCTTCGCCGCGTCGACGGACGGGGTGGTGTACGCGGCGAACGCGACGTGCGTCCCCATGGCCTTGCCCTCGCCGTGCACGCGCTCGGGCACGAACGACGACGCAACGGATGCGTCGCGTCGCGCGCCGCCGTCGCCGGCGAGCAGCTCGGCGTGGATCGCCGACGCGGGCGCGGGCGGCGCGGGGAGGGGAGGGGGCGGCGCCGCGGTCGGCGCCTCGGGGCAGCCGCCGAGCGCCGCGGCGGACAGAGCCGCGAGGGCCGCGCCCGCCAGGGCCGCCGCAAGCCGCAGGAAGCGTTTCATCGGCACGGTTCATACCACGTGGCTATCGTGCTACCGAGATCGTCCCCTCATGCCGCTTTCCCCCGAGCTGTCCGAGTCCATCGAGGCGTCCGTCGAACGCGAGCGCAACGCGCTCGAGAAGCTGTCGCGCGACATCCACCAGAACCCCGAGCTGCGCTTCGAAGAGCACAAGGCCGCCGGGTGGATCGCCGAGCTCCTCCGCGCGCGCGGCTTCGAGGTCGAGCACGGCCTCGCGGGGATGCCCACCGCCATCCGCGCGAGGCGCAGCGGGGCGCGCGGACCGAAGGTCGCGATCCTGGGCGAGTACGACGCCCTCCCCGAGATCGGTCACGCGTGCGGCCACAACCTCATCGCGGCGAGCGCGGTCGGCGCGTTCGTCGCCGCCGCGGAGGCCGCCGCTCGGGTCGGCGGCGACGTCGTCTTCCTCGGCACGCCGGCCGAGGAGGGCGGAGGCGGCAAGATCAAGATGATCGAGGCCGGCGTCTTCGAAGGCCTCGAGGCCGCGATGATGTTCCACCCGTTCGATCGGGACATCCTCGCGCACCCCGCCCTCGCGAGCCTCTGGATCGCGATGACGTTCAAGGGCAAGCCGGCCCACGCCGCGGCCGCGCCGCACGACGGCGCCAGCGCGCTCCAGGCGTGCACCGACACGTTCCGGCTGATCGACGGGCAGCGCGTGGGCTTCCGCGACGGCGTCCGCGTGCACGGGTACATCACCAACGGCGGTCAGGCGGTCAACATCATCCCCGAGCTCGCCGCATGCGAGTTCAGCGTGCGCGCCGCCGACTCGAAGGAGCTCGCGCGCATCCGCGCCATCGTCGAGCGCTGCGCGAAGGCCGCGGCGATGGCGAGCGACGTCGCGGTCGAGCTCACGGTGCGCCAGGGCTACCGCGACATGCGGAACAACCTCACGCTCGCGAAGCGCTTCGGCGAGCACCTCGGCGCGCTCGGGCGGAGCGCGAAGCTCACCGATCCGCGCGTGGGCGCCGGATCGACCGACATGGGCGACGTCTCGCACGTCGTGCCGTCGATCCACCCCTATCTCGCCATCGTCGACGAGGGCGAGGCCCTCTGCCACCAGCATCATTTCGCCCACGCGGCCGCGAGCGATCGCGGCCTCGCGACTGCGCTCGCAGCCGCCAAGGCCCTCGCGCGCACCGCGGTCGAGCTCCTCGCGGACGAGTCGCTCCGGCGCGCCGTGCACGAGGAGTGGCGAGTGAACGCGTGAAGCGGAGCGCTCTCGTCGCGGCGGCGATCTTCGTCGCGGCGCGAGCGCATGCCGACGAGCCGGTCCAGGAGGTCCAGGTCCACGGGACGCGGAACCCCAAGGCCGCGCAGACCACCATCGGCGGCGCCGAGGTCCGGCAGGTACCCGGCGCGTTCGGCGATCCCTTCCGCGTCATGGAGACGTTGCCCGGCGTCACGCCGATCGTCAGCGGCCTGCCGTTCTTCTTCGTCCGCGGCGCGCCGCCGGGGAACAACGGCTACTACCTCGACGGCATCCGCGTGCCGGTGCTCTATCACGTCGGCCTCGGCCCGAGCGTCGTCCACCCGGGGCTGATCTCGAAGGTCGACTTCTTCCCCGGCGGCTACCCGGCGCGGTTCGGTCGCTTCGTCGGCGGCATCCTCTCGGGCGAGACGAAGGGACCGACGGGCGAGCTCCACGGCGAGGGCAACATCCGCCTGTTCGACGCCGGCGCGCTCGTCGAGGTGCCGTTCGACAAGGGGCGGGGCAGCGTCCTCGTCGGCGGCCGCTACAGCTACACGGCCGCGCTCGTGTCGCTCGCGGCGCCGGACGTGCGGCTCGACTACTGGGACTATCAGGCGCGCGCGTCCTATGCGCTCACGCCGGACGACACGATCTCCGCGTTCGCGTTCGGCAGCTACGACTTCCTCGGAGAGGTCCGGCGCGAGCAACCACGGAGCGACGGGCGGATGGAAGAGCGTCTCGCGACGGTGTTCGCGACGCAGTTCCACCGGCTCGATCTCCGCTGGGACCACCGCCTCCCGCACAAGGGCAAGATGCGCGTCGCCGCCACGCTCGGGAGCGACGCGACCGCCACCGACGAGATCCAGGGGATCCGCGACCGGATGTTCGGCTCGAGGCTCTACGTCGAGCAGCCCGTGGGGACGGACGTCCTCGTCCGCGGCGGCGTCGACGTGCTGCTCGATCACTACGACCTCGCGGATCCGGAGCGCGGGCAGAGCGCCTCGAACCTCTATCCGCCGCGCAACGACCTCGCGATCGCGACGCACGTCGACGCGGTCATCCATGCGGCGCCTCGCTGGGAGGTCGTCCCCGGGATCCGGTTCGACTACTTCTCCTCGGTGCGCGAGCTCGCGGGTCAGCCGCTGTCCGAGCGGCGCGCCCGCACCAACGCCGCGATCCCCGCGGTCGATCCGCGCCTCCAGTCGCGTCTCGCGTTCACCAAGGACCTCACCGCGGTGTCGACGTTCGCCGTCACCCACCAGACGCCGTCGTTCTTCATCCCGGTGCCCGGCCTGCAGCTCGGGCGCCTCGGCCAGGGCCTCCAGACCGGCGTGCAGGCGAGCCAGGGCCTCGAGATCTCGCTGCCGCTCGCGTTCACGTTCACGCCCACCGTGTTCCATCACGCGTATCTCGGCCTCAACGACTTCCTCGCCACCTGCGGCGAGGTCAGCGACGAGGAGGACGACGACTGCATCGATCGCCGGGTGCGCGGACGGACCGTCGGGTTCGAGCTCCTCCTGCGTCGTGCGCTCACGCAGAAGCTCACCGGGTGGATCTCGTACACGCTCTCGCGCACCACGCGTACGACGCAGGTCTCGCTGTTCCAGCGCCGCGGAGGTCAGACGGAGATCCCGGGCGATTTCGATCGCACGCACGTGCTGAACGTCATCGGCGCGTACGACCTCGGCGCCGGGTGGCGGGCCGGCGCGCGCTTCTTCTTCTACACCGGACGTCCGTACAGCAACCGCGTGTTCGACGTCCCGGTGCCGCCCTACAACGATCAGCGGATGCCCGCGTTCCATCGCTTCGACGCGCGGGTCGAGAAGCAGTGGACCATCGGCAAGAGCGGTCGCCTGTCGCTGGTGTTCGAGTGGCTCAACTTCACGCTGCAGAAGGAGGTCGCCTCGGTCGAGTGCCGGCCGGCCGTCGGTGCGCGCGGCTCGGTCGACCAGGCACGCGCCGCGAGCGGGAGCCTCCCTCCGGAGCTCCTCGACAAGTGCTCGTTCCAGGAGCTCGGGCCGATCACCATCCCCAGCGTCGGCGTCGAAGGCGCCTTCTGAACCACGTGGTGCGTGAGCGCGACCATACGACGCGCTCGCGTCCGGCGGCGCGCACCCGCTAGTCTCGATGCGTGGCGGTTCGCTCCTCGCTCGCTCTCGTCCTCCTCGCCCTCGTGACCGCCTGCTCCTCCGCGCCCGAGGACGATCCGCGCAGCGGATCGCCGAAGGTCGCCGACACGATGGGCGCGCCGATCCCGGTGTCGGCCACGCCGCCTCCGGTCCTCCTCGCGAGCTTCGAGCCCGCGAGCGCGGACTGCAACGGCTGGATCGCCGACGGTGCGCGCTCGATCCGCTCGGTGCCGCCGCGGACCGGGACGTACGCGTGCAAGCTGTGCGCGGACGGATCGCGCGAGGAGATCGCGATCGCGCGCGACGTCGGCCCGGTCGAGGCGGGGCGCTACGTGCTGACCGCGTGGACGCGCAAGCGCCCGCAGAACCCCGCGCCCGCGACCACCATCGCGACGCTCGAGGCGGTGACCGGCGCGGGCGTCGTCGTGGCGGGCGCGAACGCGGTGACCGTGCGCGAGGAGTGGGATCGCCTCGAGGCGACGATCGACGTGCCCGAGGGAGCGTCCGCGCTGCGCGTGCGGATCGGATCGCCGCTCGTCGAGAGCGAGCAGTGCGTGCTGATCGACGACGTGCTGATCGAACGCGCGCGCTAACGCTTCTTGGGATCGAGCCGCGTGACGTCGCGCTTGCGGGCGATCGCGACGCGCACGAGGAGATCGGCGAGCTCCGCGCCGTGACGGACCTTCGGCAGCCGCTCGTAGGAGCCGTCCCACAGCTCGAGCATGACGTTCTCGTCGTCGATGACGAGGCGATCGATCTGCGTCCAGCGGTACTTCCGGACGCGAGGGAAGCCCGCGACGAGGTCGCGCGTCTCGACGCCCTCCTTCGTCACGATGACGCCGCGGAGCATCGTGCGGACGACGGTGCCGAGCGCGCACAGGAGGATGACGAACGAGAGCGGAGGCGTCGCCGGGCGATCGGCGACCCAGCGGAACAGCGCCGAGTTCGACGGCGCGTGCGTCGCGGCCACCATGGTGAAGGCGAGCGCCAGCGCGAAGCCGAGGAACAGGAACGACGGCATGCGCTGCCAGAGCGGCGGTCCGAAGGCGAAGCGCTCGCCCTCGCGGGGATCGAACGCCATCTCGAAGCGCGCGACCGTGCCGTTCACGTCGGTGATCGACGGACGGTCGCCGTCGTCCGTCGTCTCGACGAGGCTGGGGAGGTCGCGGCCGGGGACTGCCTGGAGATCGGGCTTGGGCGTCGACACGAACATTCACCTCGGAGACACGACGCCTCCGGTCCAGCTTGGGTGAGTCGTTCAGTCTACCGCGCCGCCGGCGAAAGACGAGCCGGCCGCGCTCAGCGCGCTTGCTCCCGCTTTCCTTCGCGGACCGCGGCGACCTCGCCCTTCGAGGGGTTCAGGACCACGAGCCCGTGATCGGCATCGACCAGGGCCACGTCGCCGTCGGCCGCCCACTTGAAGAGGCCCTCGACCCCGACCACCGCGGGCACGTCGAGCAGGCGCAGGAGCGTGCGCGTGCGCGGCCCGGACGCCCGGTCGGTGAGGGCCACGCCGCAAGGCTGGGCGCGCGCGGAGATGAGGAGGTCGAACACCGTCAGGCCGTCGCCGATGAGGACGCCCTTCATGGGGAGCTCCGCGCGCTTGTCGGCCGCCGCGAGCATGACGAGCGCATCGCAGAGGTCCTCGACGTCGCGGGCGCGCTCCTCGAGGAACGCGTCGCGCGTGAGCGACGCCGCCGTGCGCGTCACCTCGCGCGCGACGCGGCTCAGCGCGCCGGGGATGCCGGCGCGGTCGGCCACGAGCTCGTCGGCGCGCTCGCGGAAGCGCATGTCGCCGAGGATGTCGACGTACGTCGAGAGGAAGCCGGCGTCGTCGCCGAGGCGCATCGCGCGTGCACGTTCCGTCAGCGCACGGATCGCCTTGTCGGCGACGTCGAACGCGCCCCGCAGGCGCTTGCGGTCCTCGCGGACCTCCTGCTCCTCGCGCGGCTCGTTGTTCTGGCGCGCCGCGGGCCGCCGGAGCGCGGCGATCGCGCCGAGCGCCCGGCCCGGCACGAAGGGACGACCCGTGAGCGTGACCTTGCGCGTGCCGCCGCCCGCCTTGCGCGCGATCGGGCGGTCCTGCCGGGCGTCGATGATCTCCGCGTGGCGGATGCCGGCGGCGATGATCGCGCCGAGGGCGGCGAGCAGCTCGATGTCGTGATCGTCGAACGCGCCCGACTCGCGCTGGATGACCACGGCGCCGGACGGTCCGGCCCTGCCCCGCGTCGGGACCGCGAGGAAGACGGGGTAGCGCTCCTCGTGGAGATCCTCGAAGTGCTTGTACGCGCGGTGCGAGGACGCGTCGTCGCTGCTGACGGGCCGGACGTACTCGACGGCGTCGCCGACCATGCCCTCGCCGATCGCCAGCCGGATCTGCCCGATGGCATCGCTCGAGAAGCCGACGTTGCCGCGCATCACGAGCTCGTGGCCGTCGCCCTCGACGACGTAGAGCGAGCAGACCTCCGCGTCGAAGATCGACGCGATCCGGCGGGGGGCCTCGTCGAGCAGCGTGACGAGCGGCATCGGTCGCGCGGCGAAGGCGACGAAGTCGAGCACCGCATCGAGGCGCTTGTTGCCCCGGCCATGCACTTTCGACTTCCCTGCTGCCATTCAGCCTCGATCCTATGGTAAACGCCGTGCCGATGGCGCTGGAATTTCCCTCGGTCGAGTGGGTCGCCGCATACAAGGACGCGATCAACGCCAACCCCGACTACGCGAAGGCGGGCAAGGACTGGACGCACGGCGTCGTCGCCATGGTCGTCAAGGCCGAGCCCAGTGTCGGTATTCCCGATGACCTCGCGATGTGGCTCGACGTGCACGAGGGCAAGTGCCGGGACTGCAAGCTCATGCCCGCGAAGGAAGCCGAGGAGAAGGCGCCCTTCGTCGTGGTCGCGAGCTACGCGCAGTGGAAGCAGGTCATCAAGAAGGAGATCGACCCGACCAAGGCGCTGATGCAGGGGAAGCTCAAGCTCACCAAGGGGCACATGCCGACGATGGTGAAGCACGTCAACGCGTCGAAGCAGCTCGTCGAGTCGACGACACGGGTGGACACGAAGTTCAAGGACGAATGACGGTCGCGGCGCGATCGCCCGCGCCGCTCCGGGGCCGCAGCGACTGACCCTTGACCGCGCGCCCGACTGCCTTCGATAGTAGCCGCCATGACCACGTCCGCCCCGCTCGTCCTGGTCGCCGACGACGAGCCGTCGATGCTCGAGCTCGTCGCGCGTCATCTCCGTACGATGTCCGATCCGAAGCTCGAGGTGATCCAGGCGTCGGACGGTGAGGAGGCGTGGCGCCTCGCCCGCGAGCACCTGCCGGACCTCGTCGTCCTCGACGTCATGATGCCGGGGATGAGCGGCTGGGAGGTCTGCCGGAAGATCCGCGAGGACGTCGCGCTCGCGCACACCGGCGTCGTCATGCTGACGGGCATCGGCGAGAACTTGAACCAGATGACGAGCCCGCTCTACGGCGCGGATGCGTACATCGACAAGCCGTTCGAGTTCGACGACTTCGACTCGAAGGTGAAGGACACGCTGAAGGCGCGCGCGAAGCAGCGCGAGGGCGTCGTCCGGCCGTCGATCAACGGCACCGCGGGCGCGGCGAAGCCGGCGGTCGGCCGGGTCGCCAGGGAAGACGCGAAGCCCGCGGCGAAGCCGGCGAAGGCGAAAGCGAAGCCGAAGGCGGCGAAGGCCAAGGCGGTCGCGACGTCGGTCGCCAAGAAGGTCGTGAAGACGGTGAAGAAGGCCATCGGCAAGGCGAAGGCCAAGGCGAAGGCGAAGACGAAGACCAACGGCGCCGTGAAGCCGAAGGCGGCGGCGAAGCCCGCAAAGAAGGCCGCGAAGAAGGCCGCGAAGCCCGCGCCCAAGGCGAAGGGCAAGGCGAAGCCGAAGTCGAAGGGCGCGAGCGCGCGCGCGCGCTGAGCGCCGTCCGCTAGGTCTTCTGCGCGCGGAAGTCTCCGCGGAACCAGTCGATCGCCCGGCGCACGGTCTCCTCGAGCGGACGCGCGGGGAGGCCGAGCTCGCGCTTGGCCTTCGCGTTCGAGAAGAACGCGTTCCGCTGCGCGTAGCGCATCGAGCGATACGTCGCCGGCGGCTCGCGATGCGAGACGTGATCGGCCCACAGCTCCATGCCGAGCGCGACGCCGGCGGCCAGCGCGCCGGGGAACGGCACCTTCGGCGCCGGCATCCCGGCGATGCCGCAGACGATGTCGAAGAACTCCTTCAGCGTGACGTTGTCGTTGCCGAGGATGTAGCGCTCGCCGACGCGGCCCTTCTCCTCGGCGAGGAGATGCCCCTCGGCGCAGTCGTCGACGTCGATCGTGCAGATGCCGCCGGGGCCGTAGCCGGGGACCTGCTTGTTCAGCAGGGCGAGGACGATCGCGCCCGTGGGCGTCGGCGCGACGTCGCGCGGACCGAACGGGAACGCAGGGTTCACGACGACGATCGGCAGGCCCGCCTCGGCGAAGCGCAGCGCGATGCGCTCGCTCTGCCACTTCGTGAGGATGTACGGGTTCGCGACGTCGAACAGATCGAACTTCGTGGTCTCGTCGGCGAGGCCGCCGTCGACGATCCCGATCGCCGCGATCGAGCTCGTGTAGACGATGCGCTTCACCTTCGCCGCCTGCGCGGCGAGGAGCGTGGTGACGGTGCCCTCGACGTTGACGCGGTAGATGATCTCCTCGTCGGGCAGCCACGTCTTGTAGATCGCCGCGAGGTGGAAGAAGGACGCGCAGCCGTCGAGCGCCTTCCGCATCCCGTCGAAGTCGGTGATGTCGCACGTGACGCGCTCGACCGGCAGGCCCTCGAGGTTCGCGGTGTTCCCTCCGGGCTCGACGATGCAGCGGACGTTTCGCTTCTGCGCGAGCAGCTTGCGAACGACCGCGCTGCCGATGAACCCCGCTCCGCCCGTTACCGCGACCGTGGCCATGCCCCGGTCATAGCCGAACGATCGGTCGATTGACATGGACGCGGTCGAAGGGTGACGCTTGGGGTCGCATGCGCTTCGTATCGCTCGTGATCGTCGTCGGGATCGCGTCGCTCGCGGGCACGGGTTGCAAGCGTGCATCGGCCGGAGAGGCGACGGTGCAAGGCCGCGAGCTGTTCACCAACGCGTGCTCGCGCTGCCACGGCGCCGAGGGCGGCGGAGGCCTGCCGATCTACGACGGCGGCCCGTCACCGCGGAACTTCCGCGATCACGCGTTCCACACGGCGCACACCGACGAGCAGATCAAGCAGACCATCGTGCAGGGGAAGGGGACGGGCATGCCGCCCTTCGGCGCGACCTTCGACGACGCCCAGCTCGCTGCGCTCGTCGCGCAGGTGCGGAGCTTCGATCCCGAGCGCTGAGCCCGCCGGCCGCGGCGACCGATTTCATTGCGTCCGGAGATATTTCGTGTACGAAATACCTCCATGCCGAGCCCCTTCCGCGAAGAGCACGACCAGTTCAGGAACACCGTCCGGAAGTTCGCCGAGAAGGAGCTCGCGCCCTACGCCGACGAATGGGAGCGCGCCGAGCTCTTCCCCAACGAGGTCTTCAAGAAGGCGGGCGACCTCGGCATCTTCGCCGCGCACTACCCGGAGGAGCACGGCGGCCTGGGCGGTGACTACTGGTTCAGCGTCGCGAAGGCGGAGGAGCTGCCGAAGTGCCTCTCGGCGGGCGTGTCGATGGGCCTGCTCGTCCAGAGCGACATGGCCACGCCGGTCATCAGCGACCTCGGCACGAAGGAGCAGATCGACGAGTTTCTCACGCCCGCGATCAAGGGCGAGAAGATCGCCGCGCTCGGCGTGAGCGAGCCGAACGCGGGCTCCGACGTCGCCGGCATCCAGACCGTCGCGAAGAAGGACGGCGACGACTACGTCATCAACGGCGCGAAGACGTACATCACGAACGGCACGCGCGCCGACTTCGTCACCCTCCTCGCGAAGACGAACCCCGAGGCGGGCGCGCACGGCTGCAGCTTCTTCCTCGTCCCGACGAAGACGAAGGGCTTCAGCGTCGCGAAGAAGCTGAAGAAGATCGGCAACCACGCGAGCGACACCGCGGAGCTCGCGTTCGAGGACATGCGGATCCCGAAGCGGTACCTGCTCGGTCAGGAGAACCAGGGGTTCATGTACCTGATGCAGAACTTCCAGACCGAGCGCCTCATCGCGTGCGTGAGCGCGTGCGCGGGGCTCCAGCTCGTGATCGACGAGGCGATCGCCTACGGCCGCGAGCGCAAGGCGTTCGGCAAGCCGATCATCAAGCGTGAGTACTGGCAGCACAAGTTCGTCGACCTCCAGGCGAAGCTCGAGGCGGCGAAGGCGCTCACGTACAAGACCGTCGAGATGTACAACGACGAGCGCTACGTGAAGAAGGACCCGGTCAGCTTCGAGACGGTGAAGATGATCTCGATGGCGAAGATCTTCGTCGGCGAGCTCGGCACCGAGATCATGGACCAGTGCCTCCAGTTCCACGGCGGCGCTGGATACGTCGAGGAGTACCACATCGCTCGCGCATGGCGTGACCAGCGCCTCCTCCGCATCGGCGGCGGGACCACCGAGACGATGCGCTACTACGTCGCGAAGCTGATGGGCCTCTGACGCGGGCTCCGATCGAAAGCCGGGAAGTCTGCGCCGCGATGTGCGAGCGTGATCCGCAATGGCTCGCCTCGACCCCCACTCGTACGCCGACGCGGCGCAGGTCCGGACGAAGAGCTTCGACTGGGCCGCGACGGTCGACTTCTCCACGCGCGTGCTCCGCGCCGACATCACGCTGCACTTCGCCGAGGCCGCCGCCGGCGGTCCGGTCGACCTCGACACGCGCGCGCTGACCATCGAAAGCGTCTTCGACGCGAGCGGCGCGGCGCTCCCGCACACGCTGCACGCCGCCGATCCGGTCCTCGGCAGCCGGCTGGAGATCGCCGTCCCGCCGGGCGCCACGTCGATCCGGATCCGCTACCGCACGTCACCCGAGGCGTCGGCGCTCCAGTGGCTCACGCCGGAGCAGACGCTCGGCAAGAAGCACCCGTACCTCTTCTCGCAGTGCCAGGCGATCCACGCGCGAAGCGTGATCCCGTGCCAGGACACGCCGTCGATCCGCCAGACCTTCACCGCATCGCTGGAGGTCCCGTCGGAGCTCCGCGCGGTGATGGCGGCGGCGGAGCGTGACCGGGAGCTCCGAGGCGAGCGCGCGGTCCATCGCTTCGCGATGCCGCAGCCGATCCCGCCCTATCTCCTCGCCTTCGCGGTCGGCGATCTCGCGTCGAAGGAGCTCTCGCCGCGCTCGCGCGTCTGGACCGAGCCCGCTCAGCTCGACGCCGCCGCGTGGGAGTTCGCGAACGTCGAGGATCACCTCCACGCGGCGGAGTCGCTGTTCGGCGGATACGACTGGGAGCGCTTCGATCTGCTCGTCATGCCCCCGTCGTTTCCGTACGGAGGCATGGAGAACCCGCGCCTGACGTTCCTCACCCCCACGCTCGTCGCCGGCGATCGCAGCCTGGTGAACGTCCTCGCGCACGAGCTCGCCCACTCGTGGACGGGCAACCTGGTGACGAACGCGAACGCGGAGCACTTCTGGTTGAACGAGGGCTTCACCGTGTTCGCCGAGCGGCGGATCCTCGAGGCGCTCGAGGGGCCCGACATGACCGCGCTCCACGCGGCCATCGGCTACGAGAAACTCCAGCAGGCGTTCGCCCAGCATGCGGCGCACCCCGAGCTCACCAAGCTCCGGACCCACCTCGCCGGCGTCGATCCCGACGAGGCGTTCAGCGTCGTGCCGTACGAGAAGGGCTACCTGTTCTTGAAGACGCTCGAAGCCGCCGCGGGCCGCG
>JBDHVD010000202.1:0-13803 GCA_039809525.1 Labilithrix sp.
GAACGGCTACGCGAGCGCCGCGAGGTAGTGCATCATGCACCGATGCTGCGACGAGGGGTGGTGGTGCCGAGCGCGCTCGCAATCGCGCTCGCGACGTTCGACGCGTACGCGCAGGACACGACGGCTCCTGCGCCGCCGGCCGCGCCGGTAGAGGCGCCGCCGCCGGCGCCGCCCGCGCCGCCGCCCGCGCACGTGCCCGAGTCGCCGACGGTCGCTCCGGCGATCCCGCTGGAGCCCCACCAGGTCCCGCCGACCAAGCAGTACCCCGCGGTCGGAGGCCATCTCGGGATGGCGCTGCCGCTGGTGACGCTGGGCAACCGGCGGGACACGGCGATCGGCGCCGACTTCGTCACCGTGGGGCTCACGCCGGGCATCACCGTGCACCTCGACGAGAAGTGGGCGATCGACTTCGAGTTCATCGCCTTCAACGAGCTGAAGAACACGCCCGCGCCGACCACGTTCGTCGTCGACCCGGGCATCATCCGCAAGTTCGAGGGCTTCGTCCTCGGGCTCCGCGTCGCCACGCAGGTGGGCGCGCCGACGAACTCGGCCCTCGTCCCGATCGTCGTCGTCCCGTTCAAGATCGGCCAGCGCGCGGTCTACTTCCTCGAGATGGACGTGCCGCTCTTCGTCCGCGATGGAGGCAACAAGGCGCTCTTCAGCGCGACCGCGCTGTTCCAGACCGGCATCGGCTTCTAGCAGGCTCGCGCTACTGCGCCTTCGCCTGCGGGAGGGGGACCTGGATGCGCGCCTCGGGCGCCGCGTCCTTCACCGCCATGAAGCCGAGCTCGAGGCTGCGCTTCACCGGCACGCAGACGCTGTGGGTGGCGACGTCGCAGATCACGAGATCGATCTCGCCCGCGAGGGTCGCGTTCGGCGCCCCCGCCATGGGCTGCACCTCGATCTGGAATCCGTCCTTCACCGCGCTGCCGGTCGACTTCACGTCGCTCGGCGCCTCGGCGAGACCGTCGCTGCGGTTCCACCGCACGCGGAACGGAGCATCGTCGTTGACCGCCGTACCCTGCGGCGCGCTCCAGCCGACCTTCACCACCGTGGGCGCGTCCGGGCGGATGCGCACCTCGGGGATCTCCACCTTTTCCGCCTTCTCCGCCGGCGGCGAGGCCGGTCCGGCGTCCGCCGCGCCCGCGACCGCGATGCCCCGCGCGGGCGCAGCGAGCTTGGTCAGCGCGATCGGCTCCACCTTGCCCGCGCCCTCGGCGGAGAGCACGACGCGCGCGAGGCGATGGTGCTTCGTGTCGGCCACCACCAGCTCGCCGCCGGCGATGGTGATCCCGGACGGCTCGAAGAGCGCCGCGTGATCGCGCGATCCGGCCACGGTGCGCGTGCTCCCGGTGGCCACGTCGATCCGCTTCACCTTCGAGTTGTAAGTGTCCACGATCCACAGCGCCGGCCTCTGGCCCTTCGGCGCGCCGTAGACGAGCCCGAGGGGATGCGCGAGCCGGACCGCGCTCGCGGCGCCGTCCTCGTCGCCGAAGACGAACAGGTCCTTGCCCACCACGGTCTTCACCGTGCGGGTCGCGAGATCGATCGCGCGGATGCTCGACGACTCCGGGTCGGCGACCCACAGCGTCTTGCCGTCCGTCGTGAGCCCGCTCGGCTGCGCGAAGCTCGCGTCCTCGCCCTTGCCGTCGATCCGCTTCTCCGCGCCGTCGCCGGCGAAGGGCTCGATCGTGGCGGCCTTCGGATCGTAGAGGGCGATCTGGTGCGAGCCCGCGAGCGCGACGTACAGCTTCCCGCCCTCCTTGTCGGGGACGAACGCGACGTCCCACGGCGAGCGCAGCGCGAGCTCGCGCGCGGCGCCCTTCCGCCGGAGGACGGTGTCCGCGAGCACGCCCTTGCCCGCGACCGTGGCGACCGTGCGCTTCGCGCGATCGATGACGCGCACGACATGATTGTCGGTGTCCGCGACGTAGACGAGATCGCCCGCCTCGGCGAGGCCTTGCGGCTTCTTGAACGACGCCTCCGCCCAGCCGCCGTCGGTCGCGCCCGCGAGGCCGCTGCCGACGACGTCCTTCACCACGAAGCCCCGGTCGGCGAACACGATGCGGTGGTGCAGCGTGTCGGCGATCGCGACGTCGCCGTTCGCCAGCGCGATCACCTTGCCGGGGAACGCGAGCGGACCGGTGTCGGGCGCCTCGGGCGCGAGGCCCGCGACGGCGCTCTTGTTCAGCACGCCCTCGCGCGCGGCCTCGTCGAGCGCGCCCGCGACGACCTTCTCGAGCTCCGCGCGATCGGGCTCGCCCGCGTGCCGAAAGACGACGTTGCCGTGCGCGTCGAGCACGACGACCGTCGGCCACGCGCGCGCGTTCCACGCGTTCCAGATCTTCATGGCGCCGTCGACCGCGACCGGATGGCGGATCCCGTTCTCGGCGACGGCCGCGCGGAGGCGCTCGTTCTCCGCCTCGGCGTCGAACTTCGCGGAGTGCACGCCGACCACCAGCAGACCTCCGCCCGCGTGCTTCTGCTCGAGCTCGGCGAGCACCGGCAGCGTGTGCAAGCAGTTGATGCAGCCGCTCGTCCAGAAGTCGACCACCACCACGCGGCCCGCGAGGTCGGCGGGCGCGAGCGGGCGCGTGACGTTGAGCCAGGCGGTGGCGCCGTCGAACCCGGCCGGGGCCTTGGTGCGCTGCGCGCGTGGAGGAAGGCTCGGCGACTCCGCTGCGGCCGAGCTCGACGCCGCGGCGCCTTCGCGCTCGCGCTCCGGTTGGGGCTTGCGGCTGCACGCGGTCACCGCGCTGAGCACGAGAAGGAAGAGCAATCGGCGGGAGGCCTTCGCGACCATCCCGCCGATCCTAGCGCGCCGCGAGGCGTGTTTACTTCAGCGGTGCACTGCCGAGGCCCGGAGCGGCCGCGTCGACGTCCACGTCGAAGGACGTGTTCGTGAACCAGAGCTTCTTCGCCGCCCCGGTCCCGTCGATGACGACGGAGCCCGGCCGATCGTACGGCGGCTTGCCCGTGCCGATCGTCTTCCACGTCGCCTCGTTGCCGCCGATCGTCACGCGATCGATGCGGCTCTTCGGGAAGCGGTTCGCGACGATGAACGTTCCGTCCGTGTCGAGCGCGATCCCGTCCGCGCCGGCGTAGTCGCAGTCCTCGTAGAGCACCTCGACGTTGCCCGCGCCGCCGCCCGCCTCGATCTCGATGCGGAAGAACGTGCCCTCGTCCGTGTCGTTGCCGTAGACGTAGCTCGCATCCGCGACGATGCCGTCGACGCCTGGCGACCTGCACGCGCCTTGTCACGCGCCGTCCGCCGCCGTGTCGAAGCGGACGCCGTCGCCGCCGGCCGCGGGGAGCTCGTAGATGCCGGGCGCGGCGTAGACGTCGTTCGACGTGTCGAGCGCGAGGCCGGTGGTGAACGTCATCGCGGTCGTTCCGAACGAGGAGAGGTCGCCGAACGGCTCGGTGCCCCCGCCGCCGAGGACCCTGACGAGCTTGCCGAGCAGCGCGAAGCCGACGATGGGTTCGACGGGACTCCTCCCTGGGGGCTATGCACGACGGTGATCCGATCGCATGAATCGCCGGTCACGCGAGCGGCCACCCGCGATCGGGCGAAGAACGAAGCGCTCTTGCGCGACCTGCGTCTCAGGTGCCGATCGGGATGGTCAGTGAAGGTTTGTCGCCCCCCCACACACCCGAGTCGGCCTCGTCGAGCGGTCCGCCGCCGTCGTCGGCGGCGTCACCGAAGAACGAGAGGATCTCGTCGCGCCGCGCGTGCGCATCCGCGCGTCCCATCTCGATCAGCTGGCGACAGAAGTGGCCGTCGAACAGCAGGTAGCTCGCGAGGTCGGCCTCGTCGCCGACGCCGATGTCGAGCGCGTTGAGCAGCCGCTTCGTGAGGAACGGGTTGCCGATCAGCTTGCCGCGCCGGACGTGCTCGCTCGCGAGCCGCCCGATGTCCTCGCTCGGTCGCAGCGTGAGCGCCTCGACGTAGCGGTACGGCGGCGCGTTCCGCTTCTTCGCCTCGGCGCTGAGCTGCTCGACGAAGCCGTTGCCGTAGGCGCAGCCGCCGTCGCGGATCACGTTGTTGAGGCGATTGAGGAGCTCGAGGTCGACGTCCACGTGATCGAGGAGGAACGCGTTCAGCACCTTGCCGAGGAGGAACGCGGCGCCGGGCGCGCGCACGTCGCGGTGGAAGCCCTCGTTCGCGCGGACGCCGTGGACCTCCTGCGAGCTGCCGATCGCGAAGATGTGCGTCGCCCCGAGACGGAGCGCCGGCGCGATCGGCGTGTTCTGGCGCAGGCCGCCGTCGAGGTAGAGCTCCTCGTCGATCTTCACCGGCGGGAACAGCAGCGGGATGGCGGCGCTCGCGAGCGCGTGCTGCGGGCCGATGTGCGCGTTGCGGAACAGCGTGCGCGGCGGGGCCGTCGCCGGGATGTCGACGTCGGGCGCCGTCTGCATGAACACGACGGTGCGTCCCGTCGAGACCTCGGTGGTCGAGACGGTGAGCGCGCGGAGCTGCTTCTTCCGGAGCGCGCGCGCGACGGCGCGCCACGACACCTCGCGCTGCACGAGCTCCGCCATCGGCCGCACGTCGAACAGGCCGGTGCCGTCGGCGCCGCCGCCGAGGAGCAGGCGGGGGATGCCGGCGAACTGCCGCGCGCCGAAGCCGAGCACGCGCGTGATCTGCAGCTCGCTCCAGAGGTGCACGAGCCGCCGCATGCCGAGCACCGGATCGGACAGGTGCGCGGCCAGGTAGCACGCGTTGATCGCGCCGACGCTCGTCCCGCACAGGACGTCGAGCTTCGGAGGCGCGCCGCGCATGCGCGTGAGATCGTCGAAGATGTACCAGAGGACGCCGACCTCGTACGCGCCGCGCGCGCCACCTCCGGAGAGGATCATCGCGGTACGTCGGCTGCGGCGGGTTGCGGTGCTGGTCGCGGTGGTCGTCATTCCTGATCGGGTCGCGCCACGCCTCCCGCCCGTCGCGCTCCACCCGAGCCTAACGTGAAACATCGTCCGATGCGATGATCCCGGTCCTTGCGCAGAACGCGCACGCTCGCGCGGAGTGGAGCGACCTCCGTGGATCGCATTTTCCCGGGCCACCGGCGACCTGGCGCCGATGAAGGGAAAAGCGCGTACGCCGCGACGGCCCGGCGCCCGCTACTTGGCTTCGTTCGCGTGCGGGGCGTGGGGCATGGGCGTGTCGTCGAAGAGCGCGGCCACGAGCGGGCGCTCGGCGAACCTGCGCTTGAGCCGCGGGTCCCGGATGGTGCCCACGAGCGCCGTCGCGTAGTCGACCGCGCGCTGCCGCGCCGCCGGCGCCTGCGGGGAGGCCGCACGCTTGAGCGCGTCCGCGCAGAGGACGCGGATCTCGAGGCCGTACTCGCAGCCCTGCAGCGCCTCGACCGCGCCGAGCGCCGTCGTCGCCAGCAGCGTCGCGGCGTGGACCTCGCCCGCGTCGACGCGCGCCGCCGCCTCCACCGCGAACGCGTAGAAGTGGTACGCGACGAGCGCCTGCGGCTCGGCCGATCGCCGCGCCGAGAGCGCGTGCTGGATCGCGGTGGGTGCGTCGCGCCGATACCGCGCGAGCGCGGCGCCGACCACCGCGGCGTGCGTGAGGTCGTAGGCGTTCCCCGTGCTCTTCGCGAGCTGGTTCGCCTCGCGGACGAACGCCTCCGCCGCGTCGACGTCACCGAGCTCGAGGAGCACCTCGGCCGAGACGAGCAGCGTGTCCGCGCGGCCGTCCTGATCGCCGTAGCGCTCGTGCGCCTCGCGCGCGCGCTTCAGGTACGCCAGCGCGCGCGGCATGTCGCCGAGACGCGCGTACGAGTGGCCGATGTTCGTGAGCGTCTTCGCCAGCTGGAAGCGTCCGCCGATCGAGAGGTCGATGCGGATCGACTCGAGCGCGAGCGCGATCGCGTCCTCGTACCGTCCCTGCACGAACATCGCATAGGAGAGCGCGTTCTTCGCCCGCGCCTCCTGCCGGCGCTGGCCCGTCTTCTTGAAGACCGCGATCGCCTCGACGTACGCGTCGACCGCCTCGCGCACGCGTCCGACGCGGCGGAGGAGGACGCCGCGCGTGCGGAGGACGTCGGCGCGCATGCGCGCCGGCACGGTCGGGTTGACCTTGGGGTTGCACGCCGCGAGCGCACGGTCGGACGCCGCGAGCGCGCTCTGCACGTCGCCGCTCTCGCGCGACAGCTCGCTCACCAGGAGCTCGGCCTCGATCTCGAAGATCGGGTTCGCCGTCCCGTGCGCGAGCTCCGCCGCCTTCTTCGCGACCGGCAGCCCGTGCGAGAGGCGCCCCTCGTCGAAGTCCCAGCGCGCGGTGTGCAGGAGCGCGAGACAGGCGGCGCGCGGCGTGCCGATGCATCGCGCCGTCCGGCGCAGCGCCTCGAGATGGTGGATGCGCTCCGGTCTCCGGCCGAGCACGCGGAAGATCGACTCGAGCGCGTCGTGCGTCGCGAGCTTGCGCGGATCGCCCTCGGGCACGTGCTGGATCGCACGGAGGTAGTAGCGCACCGCGAGCTGCGTCTGGTACGCGCCGCGCGCCGCGTTCGCCGCTTCGAGGTAGAAGTCGGCCGCGCGCGCCTGCGCGTCGCCCTTCACCAGGTGGCGCGCGACGATCGCCGCGGAGACGCCGCGCGCGAGCGAGGTGTCGGCGAGGTGCTCGCCGAGCGCGCGATGCATGCGGGCGCGCGTGGTGCCGTCGAGCGCCGAGTACGCGACGTCGCGCGTGAGCGGATGGCGGAAGTCGAGGACGTCGCCCTTGCGGTCGCACAGGCCGCGCGCCTGGAGGCGCATGATCGCGTCCTCGCTCGCGCGCAGCGATCCGCGCGTGTTGAGCTTCGCGAGGTCGGCGAGCCCGAGCGGACCGCCTGCGATCGCCAGCCAGTCGACGATCACCCGCTCGGATCCGGGCAGCTCCTGGATGCGATCGGCGAGGAGCTGCTCGAGCGTCGAGGGCAGCCCCATCGAATCGAGATCGGCGCCGCCCGGCCGGACGAGCGTGTCCTCGCGGATCTCGAGGACGCCGCGCTCGAGCAGCGCGTCGATCATCTCGAGGAGGTAGAACGGATTGCCGCCGACGCGCGGCATGAGCTCGGCGCAGACCTGACGCGCGCCCTCGCGCACCGACAGGCGCTGCTCCACGAGGCGGATCTGCTCCTCGCTCGAGAGGCCCTGGAGCTCGATCTTCACCTTGTTCTCGAGCAGCGACGCGACGCGATCGTCGGGCCGCGTGACGAGCACCACGAGCACCGGGAGCGGATCGGGCGTGCGGAGCAGCTCGGTGAGCAGATCGAGCGACGGCTTGTCCGCCCACTGGAGGCCCTCGATCACCAGCACGAGCGGCTGTTCGAGCGCGATCGCCGCGACGAGGTGGCGCGCGCCGGAGACGAGCAGCTTCTTGCGGTAGTGGGCGTCCTCGTCTTCGGCGGCTTCCTTGCGCTGCTGCTGGTTCGACGCGATCTCGGCGAGCCGCGCGACCATCGGGTTCGACGCGTCACCGTTCGCCGCCCCTCCGCCGGCCCGCGCGATGAGCGACGCCATGTCGTCGTAGGTCTCGTCGCCGGTCGCGCCGATCGCGTCGCGCACGAGGTCGGCGATGGCGTTGTACGGCACCTCCATGCGGACCGGCGTGCACTCCGTCCGCACGAGACGCGCGTTCGGCGGCAGCTCCTCGAGGAACGTCGCGACGAGCGCGGTCTTGCCGATCCCGAGCTCGCCGCACACCGCGCGCGACGTGACGCGTCCCCGTCCGTTGACCGCCGCGTGATAGGCGGCGTGGAGCTCCGCCTTCTCCGCGTCGCGACCGACGAGGTCGTTGTGCGCGTTCGATTGCTCGGTGGCCTTCTCCTCGCGCGAGAGCGAGCGCTCGAGCGCGTAGATGCGCATCGTGGGCGGGAGGTTCGGGATCGGAGCCTCCACCTCGCCCCGCACCAGATCGAGCGTCGGCGCATCGCCCCAGCGAAAGTCGCGCCGCACGAGGCGATAGACGCCGCCCGCCACCCAGGTGGCGCTCACCGGCGTCGCGCGCGCGAGGACGTCGGCGAGGTAGGTGACCGGATCGTGCAGCACGTAGCGGACGAGGTTTCCCTCGGGATCGCGCGACCCCGAGGCGATGCCGCGCACGATCGAGAGCGACGCGCCGACCGGCGACGGGAGATCCTCCTTGATCGCGTCGATCGCCTCGTGCGTCTCGACCGCGAGCCACGCCGCGTCGCTCGCGGCCTTCGCCGGCTTCGGTCCGAGCCCCGCGATCGCGCGCGCCTCGAAGTCGCTGGTCCACACCCAGCGCATGCCGCGCTTGTAGGCCATGTCGCCGAGCATCGATCGCGATCGTTCGAGCGCCCGCGCGAGCGCGCGGCGGCGCTCCTGGCTCTGCGCCGCGTCCCCGCCCGGCTCGAGGCGCAGCGTCACGATCGCGACGTGCCGGACCTCGCGCGCCTCGGGACGACGCGAGCCGGCGCTCGGGGGCGAGCTCTTCGGTCCGTCGGGTCGATCGGACTTCCGTCGCTCGGCGTCGCTCTGCGACAGCGCGTTCGGCGCGGCCGCCTGCGTCCGGTGGTGCGCGTCCGGCGGCGCCTCGGAGTCGAGCACGCCGGCGACCGGCGCCTCGCGCGACACGAGCTGCGCGAGCGACGACTCGAGGGCCGACGCGTCGACGAGCACCTGCTTGACGAGCGTCGCGCGCGCGATCGCCGCGGCGACGTCGCGCCCGGTGGCGAAGCGCTCCTCGACCTTCGGCGCGAGGAGCTTCAGCACGATCGTCTCGAGCTCGTCGGGGATGTCGCGCACGTACGTGCTCGGCGGCTCGACCTTCCCCGAGCGCACGATGTCGAGCAGCGCCTCGCCGCCGAGCCCTCCGTGGAGCGGACGACCGGTGAGGCACTCCCAGAGGATGACGCCGAGCGAGTAGAGGTCGCTCCGCCGATCGACCTTCTCGCCGCGCGCCTGCTCGGGCGACATGTACCCGAACTTGCCCTTGAGGACGCCCTCTTCCTCGTCCACGAGCCGCGCGCTGGCGATGCCGAAGTCGGCGATCTTCACCACGCCCTCGAACGAGAGGAGGACGTTCTGCGGGGACACGTCGCGATGGACGATGTCGAGCGGCGCGCCGCCCTCGTCGCGCTTCTCGTGGGCGTAGTGCAGGCCCTTCGCCGCCTCGGCGATGATCCACGCCGCCACCCACGGCGGGATGCGCGTGCCGCTCGCCTTCGCCGCGCTCATGAGGTGGCCGAGGTCGCAACCCTCGACGTACTCCATGGCGAGGATGTGCCCCTCGTCGCCCTCGTTCGAGAACTCGTAGACCTGGACGACGTTCGGGTGGTTCAGGCGCGTCGCGAGCTGCGCCTCGTCGATGAACATCGAGCGGAAGCGCCGCGAGGTGGTGAAGCCCGGGAGGATCCGCTTGACGACGACGACCTTGAACGTGCCCTCGGCCCCGCGCTTCTTCGCGAGGAAGACCTCGGCCATGCCGCCCATGCCGAGCCGCCGCACGATCTCGAACTGGGCGATCTGGCTCGGAATCGGAGCTACGGACGAGGGGAGAGGCATACGAGGCGCGAGGCTGACGCGAGGCTGACGCGAGGCTGGCTAGTGTACACCGTCTCCCTCGCGTGCTGGTCCGTCGGACGTGTATGCTGGTCCTAGCACCCGACGATGCAGCCTCCGCTTCCCGCACCCACGGCGCAGGGATCGTTCGCGAAGACGCCTCTTCCGCACCTGCTCGTCTACGCGCTCGAGCGGCGGCTCTCGGGGACCTTCGAGCTGCACGTCGCGGGCGAGTCCGTCGCGACGATGCTCGTCGTGCAGGGGTTCCCCGCGAAGCTCCGCACCAGCGAGGGCGTCCACTACCTCGGCGAGGTCATGGTGGAGCTCGGGATGATCACCCCGGAGCAGCTCCAATCCTCGCTCGCGGGCCTCCAGGAGAGCCCGCGCCTCCAGGGCCAGCTCCTGAAGGAGATGGGCGCGGCGGACGACGAGCGCATCGAGTCCGCGGTGCGCGCGCAGCTCCGCCGAAAGCTCGAGCACCTCTTCACGCTGCCGGCCGAGACGACGTACGCGTACTTCGACGCGATCGACACCCTCCAGCGCTACGGCGGGCCGCCGACGTCGATCGATCCGCTGCCGGTCCTCTGGCGCGGCGTGAAGCAGTCGCCCTCGTGGGAGCACGTCGACGCGACGCTCCGGCGCGTCGGGGGCATGGCGGTACGCCTCGGCGCGGGCGCGCAGATCGAGCGCCTCGAGCTCACGCGCCCCGAGATGCAGGCCGTCGAGATGATCCGGCAGCGCCCCGCGCGGGTCGTCGATCTCGCGAACGCGAAGCTCGTCGGACCGAGCATCGCGCAGCAGCTCGTCTACTTCCTCGTCATCACCAAGCAGGTCGAGCTCGTCGAGGCCGGCTCGCTCCGCCCGCCGCAGACGCCGGGCCCGAACCCGAACCAGACGGGCCGCTTCGGTCCGCCCTCGGGTCAGGCGTTCGCGCGCGTGCAGCTCCAGGCGCGCCCGGTCGCGCGCGCGCCGCTCGTCGTCGAGGAGATGGCCGCGTCGCCCGCCGACGACGATCGCGCGTCGATCCCCGGCGCCGATGCTCCGGCCCCGGGTCCCGCCGGCGTGCCGGTCACGCCGCCCCCGCCGCCCCCTCCGGTCATCCCCGTCGAAGGCGTCGACGGCATCAACGCGCTCATCACCCAGACCATCGCGTCGTCGCTTCCGCCGCCGGCGCCGGTCGTCACGCCGGTGTCGGCGATCCCTCCCGCGCCGATCCCCGGCGGCGGCGCGATCCCGCCGCCGCCGCCGTCTTCGCGAGAGAACGTCGCGGCGAACGTGCCGGCCGCCCCGGCGAGCGCGCCCAGGCAGCTGACCGCCGAGCAGAACGCGCTCAAGCAGAAGATCCTGGAGCGCGCCGAGCAGATCACCTCGCAGAACTACTTCCAGATGCTCGGCGTCGGAGAAGACGCTTCGCCCGAGGCGGTGCAGAAGGCGTTCTTCGCGCTCGCGAAGGTCTGGCATCCCGATCGCCTGCCGGGCGCGCTCGCCGACGTGAAGGACGCGTGCAGCAAGGTCTTCTCGCACATCACCGAGGCGCACGCGACGCTCGGCGATCCGAAGAGGCGCCAGGACTACATGACGCTGATCAAGGAAGGCGGCGCGACGCCCGACGATCAGATCAAGATCCAGCAGGTGCTCGAGGCGGCCACCGAGTTCCAGAAGGCCGAGATCCTGATGAAGCGCAACGCGAACGATCCGCAGGTCATGGACCTCGTGAAGCGCGCGCTCTCCCTCGATCCCGAGCAGGTCGACTACATGGCGCTCTTCACCTGGCTCGAGGCGCAGCAGCCTCAGTGGCAGAGCAAGGAGAAGACGTCGGAGAAGATCGCCGTCCTCGACCGCTGCATCCAGAAGAACCCGAACTGCGAGCGCGCATACTTCTATCGCGCGATGCTCTACAAGCGGAACGACGAGCTGAAGAAGGCGGTGCACGACTTCCGCCGCGTCGCCGACATGAACCCGCGCAACCTCGACGCCGCGCGCGAGGTCCGCCTCTACCAGATGCGCGGGGGCTCGAAGGCTCCCCCGGCGCTCGGCGGGAGCGGCGGGACGAGCCCGAGCCGGAAGCCGCCGCCGCAGCCCGAGACGCTCGGCGGCCTGTTCGGAAAGCTGTTCAAGAAGTAGTCACCCGGTCACCGGGCCGCGGGGCCGCGGTGCCGCGGTGCCGCGGTGCCGGGGGGCCGGGGGGCCGGGGGGGCCGGGCGGCCGGCGCGCCTTGTTTCACCAGTTCAATTGAACGAGTGAAACAGCCCGCGACGGGGCCGGGCGGCGGGCGCGCCTTGTTTCACCAGTTCAATTGAACGAGTGAAACAGCCCGCGACGGGGCGCCCCCCCGCCGGCGTGCGGCCCGCCGCCCCGGCTCGGGGATCGGTCCTCGTCACCCGAGCAGGAGCACGACCGCGGCGCGCACCTCGGGATCGTCGACACCCGCGGCGAGCAGCGCCGAGAGGAGCTCGCGCATCGCCTCGGGGTGCGTCACCCGGTAGGGCTTCGTCATGTCGAGCAGCGCGCGGAGGTTCGTGGCGTGGAAGCGCCCGGCGGCGGCGTACGTCGCGAGCAGATGGACGTTCGCCGCCGAGAGCGAATGGTTGCGGAGTGCACGTATCGCCTGCGACTGCACGAGGCGGTCGGGATCGGCGACGAGCTCGAGGAGGATGCGCGTCGCCTCCGGCGTGGGCGGCTCGTCGAGCGCGGCGGCGACGGACGCGCGCACGTCGGCCGAGGGGTGCTTCGCGTAGCCGCCGAGCCACGACGCGAGGTCCGCGGAGTCGGTGTTCGCGAGCGCGGTGAGGAGGTACGCGAGCATCGCCTCGTCCTCGGCGTGCCGGATGGCGTCGCGGAGCTCGTCGGTGTGTGCGCGCGCCTCGACGGGGTGGCCCGACTCGCGCAGGCGATCGGCGACCGAGCCGAGCGTGTACGCCGATGCGAGCCTCCGGTCCTTGTCCTTCGCCCGCGTCGCCTCGCGGAAGCGCGACGCGACCCAGCGACCGGTCTCGGGCGTGGGGCGGTCCACCATCGAGAAGCGCTGCACGAGCGCCGGGTAGCTGTCGTGCGCCGCGACCGCGCGCGACTCGAGGAGCGAGCGCATCGTCGCCTGCGCCTTCTCCGTCCCCGCGTTCGCGAGCACGTCGAGGACGATGGCCTGCGTACGTCCGCCCGCCGACGATCGCTCGAAGAGCGCCGCGAGCGCGTCGCACATCGCGGGCCGGAGCTCGACGAGCGCGACGATGCGCCAGATGAAGCGCTCGTGGTCGGGCAGTCGCTCGAAGTCGGAGAGCCGATCGAGCGTCGCGATCGCCTCCTCCTCGGTGAGGCCGGCGACGCGCGCCTCGAGCACCTTCGTGCGATCGGTCTTGGCCTGCGCCGGCTCGTTCACGGTGCGCGCCGGCAGATCCTCGAGCGACGGGAGCGGCCGCGGCTCGTGCGTGATCGCGAGCAGGCGCATCGACACCTTCGTGCTCGCGCGCACCATCGGCTCTCCCGCCGCGCCTCGCGCGCGCACGACGAGCGACTCGCGACCCGACCACGTATCGAGCCAGCCCTCGGGCGCGAGGAGCCCCTCGTGACGCGACTCGACGGTGACCGAAGGCTCCTCGTCGAGGCCGGCGGCGGCGCGGAGCAGGGTGAAGCCCTCGCGCGTGCGCACCAGCGAGCCCGCGGACAGCTCGTACGCGCTCCGCGCGACGCCGTGCGGGCTCGGCTCGAGCGCGGTCCAGCGATCGCCCGGGCCGAGCTCGACGGAGAGGTCCTGCACGAGCAGCTGCATCACGTGATCGAAGAGCCCGCCGTCGTGCGCGCGGCTGCGGAGCAGCGTCGGGCGGCCGCTCGGCTCGGTCTCGACGAACATCTCCGCCGCCGCGAACGTCGCGTCCGCATCGGCCTTGCCCTTCCACAGGTCCTGGCCCATCACGCGGAGGAGCGCGGCGTCGACCTCGGGGACGGCCCAGCCCACGAGCATGCCCTCGCGCGCCGGATACGCATGCAGCGCGAGCTTGCCCGCGAGGTGGAGGGCGCCCTCGACGCCGCCGCCCGTGGTGCCGAGGCCGGGCAGCGACGCGGTGCGGTTGTCCGCCTGGTAGTCGACCGCGTACGTGTACGTCGTGTCCGGGCGGAGCCCGAGGCGGCGTCCGTCGTTCGCGCGGGGCGCGGCCTGCGCCGGCGGCGCGGCGGACGCGGCGGACGCGGTCGGCGCGCGCTCGCCCTCGCGGAGCGCGCTCACCCCGGCGAGCGCCGCACCCGCGGCGAGCGCGAGGCCGACCCAGCGGCGCGCGGACTTCACGGGCCTCC
>JBDHVD010000203.1:0-13778 GCA_039809525.1 Labilithrix sp.
GCGCCACCGGCGGCGGAGGGACCGAGATGCGGCGGTCGGAGCCGAGGCGATCGTTCGGCCGCGAGCTCTCGAAGAGGCCGACGAGCTCGATGTTGTCGTCGTCGAGCCGCTGCACGTGGACGCCGTCGGCGCGCGCCGCCACCGCGCCGAGGCGGGCGAGCGCCATCGCCTCGTCGCCGTCGACGTCGTTGACGACGCTCATCGCGAGCTGCGGCACGCCGCGCGACTGCCCCTCGCGGAACACGAGCTCCGCATGGCTCGGAGCGTCCGTCGTCGCGCGGAACGCCCATGCCCAGCGGAGGATCCGGTCGCGCGCGTTGTACGTCGCGAGCGGCTCTCCGTACCACCGGCCCACGACGTCGCCGCGCCGGGTCTCCCACGTCGCCACGCGCGATACGGCGTCGTACCGCACCTCCTCGCCGCGCTCGGCGCGCGCGCGCTCCCGCTCCTCCACGCGGCGCAGATCGCGCTGCAGGAGGAAGGCGAAACGACGGCTGGCTTCGTCGAGCGGCATGCCCCGCGCAGCGTTCTACCATCGCGCCCCGGATCCTTGTAGGCTCGCGCGCCATGGCCCTCTCCCCCCGCCGAACCTTCTTCGCGCTCGCCATTTTCAGTGCCATGCCGCTGCTCGTCGCCTGCCCGAAGAAGGAGACGCCGCAGCCGCCCGAGGCCGCACCGCCGCCGCCGGTCGAAGAGGCGAGCGTCACCGAGCTCGTGCCGATGGAAGAGGACGCCGGCATGCAGGACGCCGACGCCGAGGCGGGCAAGAAGTTCACCGGCACCCCGGTGAACACGAACGTCGCGCGCCTGAAGCAGTGCTGCAACCAGCTCACGATCCAGGCGAAGGCGATGGGCAGCTCGCCCGAGGCCGGCATGTTCACGCAGGCTGCGGCGCAGTGCAACGCCATGGCCGCGTCGCTCGGCCCGAACGCGAACGCCCCCGAGATGGGCGCGATCAAGGCCGTCCTCGCCGGCCGCAACATCCCGGCCGTGTGCGCGGGGTTCTGATGCGGACCGCAGGAATCGCTCTCGCCGCCGCGATCGCGCTGCCGCTGCTCAGCCTCGCGTGCAAGGACAAGGACCAGCCGACCGTGGACGCGGGCGGGCTCGTCGCGACGACGCCGGAGGCCGCCGCGCCGACCGGCACCTGCCTGCCCTGCTCGGCCAGCGGACCGACGAGCTGGTTCTTCTACCGCCAGTTCGCCGACGCGCAGTGCACGAAGCCCATCGCGCAGGCGATGGTCGACGCGTGCGCGGACGTGAACGTGCCGGCGCAGCTCGAGGTCACCTACGGCGACCCGTGGAAGGCGAAGAAGTACGGCGAGAAGACGACGGCCGACAAGCTCGAGGAGGTCGCCTCGAACGCGGGCGTCTACCGGCTCATCGAAGGCGGTCAGTGCGTGCCGGCCGACACCGCCGCGCTGAAGCTCGTGCCCGCCGGCTGCGCGGGCAAGAAGGTGTGCCGCAACGACGCGGGCGAGCTCGTCTGCGACGGCTGTCGCACGCTGTCGAACGGTTGCCCCGCCTACGAGCCGGCGCTCGCACGCGTGGTCTTCGCCGACAAGGGCGCACCGCCCGCGGGCGGCGGCGGGAACACGAACGTCGCGCGCCTCAAGCAGTGCTGCAACCAGCTCGCGATCCAGGCGAAGGCGATGCCGAACTCGCCCGAGGGAGGCCTGTTCCAGCAGGCGGCCGCGCAGTGCAACGCGATGGCCTCGGCGCTCGGCCCGAACGCGAACGCCCCCGAGCTCGGCGCGATCAAGACGCTGCTCGCCGGCCGGAACATCCCCGCGGTCTGCGCGGGCTTCTGAGCGATCAGCCGGCCACGAAGTGGTCGAAGCCGCGCGGCGGGACGTCGACGACCCGTCCGTCCCGCCCGCGGAGCGCGACGCCGCTCCCGCGCGCGATCACGCCGATCGCCTCGAACCCGGCGATCGGCGCGGCCGCGGTCGCGAGGAGCGCGTAGTCCTCGCCGCCGTGCAGCACGTGGCCGAGGGCCACGCCGTTGGCGAGCAGCGCTTGCTCGTCGAGCACGACGCGCACGCCGCTCGCCTCGGCGAGATGCGCCGCGTCGCGCGCGAGCCCGTCGGAGACGTCGATGGCGGACGACGCACCGCCGGAAGCGAGCGCGCGCCCGGCGTCGATGCGCGCCTGCGGGCGCCGCCACGCGGAGACATGTGCATCTTGCATGTTTCCCGCGACGAGCGCGGCGAGACCGGCGGCGGCGTGGCCGAGCGGCCCGGCCACGAGGACGAGGTCGCCTTCCCTCGCGCCCGCGCGGGTGATCGGACGCGTCGCGCGGCCGAGCACCGTCGTGGTGATCGAGGTCTCGCGCCCGCGCGCGAGGTTGCCGCCCACGATCGGCGCGCCCACCTGCCGCGCGGCGTCCGCCTGACCACGCGCGAGCGCGGCGAGCGCCTGATCGTCGACGTCGTCCGGGAGGATCAGGGCGGAGAGCGCCGCGGTCGGCTCGGCGCCCATCGCCGCGATGTCGCTGGCCGCCGCCATGAAGCTCCTCCAGCCGACGTCCTCCCACGAGAGCCAGTCGCGACGGAAGTGCGTGCCCTCGACCGAGGCATCGATGGTCCACACCAGCGCGGAGGCCGGCACGTCGACCACCGCCGCGTCGTCGCCGATGCCGACGCGCACGCCCCCCGTCCCGAACGTCGCGAACAGGAGCTTGATCCGTTCGAGCTCGCTGCTCGTCGTCATGTCGGCGCCGGCGGGATCTTGGACGGGAGGCGCCGCGCCTGCGCCGACGGCAGCGTCACGACGAAGACCGTGCCGTTCGGCTCGTTGCCCTCGACGCGCACGCTGCCCCCGTGCGCCGCGACGATGCGCTTGACGATCGAGAGGCCGAGGCCCGTCCCGCCGTAGGCGCGCGTCGACGAGGAGTCGACCTGGTAGAAGGCGTCGAACACCCGCTCGCGCTCGGCGGTGGGGATGCCGATGCCGGTGTCGCGCACCTCGATCTCGACCGACCGCCGGACCGGCGCGAGCACCGCCGCGCCCTCCTCCGCCTCGTCCGCGGCGCCGGGCTGCTCGATCACGCGCGCGCGCACGAGCACGCGGCCGCCCTTCGGCGTGAACTTCACCGCGTTCTCGACGAGGTTCACGAAGACCTGACGGAGCCGCTCGGGGTCGCCCGCCAGCTCGCACGACACGCCGTCCTTGTCGAGCGCGAGGTCGACCTCCTTCTTGCGCGCCACCGGCGCCAGCGTGGAGATCACCTCGTCGAGCACGGACGCGATCGCGACGCGCGACTGCCGGAGCAGCATCGTCCCGCTCTCGAGCTTCGACAGATCGAGGAGGCCGGTGATGAGCCCGAGCAGCTGCTCGCCCTTGCCGTGGATCGTGCGCACGTACTCGGCCTGCTCGTCGCCGAGCGCGCCGGCGATGCCCTCGGCCAGCATCTCGCTGTAGCCGATGATCGAGGTGAGCGGCGTCCGCAGCTCGTGGCTCACCGTGCCGAGGAAGTTCGACTTGAGGCGGTCGATCTCCTTCAGCCGGCTGAGGGCCGCCTCGAGGCGCTTCGTCTTCTCTTCGAGCTCGCGGTAGCTCTCGCGCACGCTGTAGAGGTGGACCTTGCTCGTGACCCACGCCTTGTGGCTCGCGAAGATGACGAGCTCGAGGGGCGTCTTGAGCGGCTTCGCGATCCGCGCGAGCGCCTCGGGCTTCACGCGCGGCACCTTCGCCAGCAGCTCGCCGGCGGCGACGAGATCGAGCCGCCGCTCGGTGTCGGCGAGCGAAGGCGGCGGCTCGCGCATCCCCGCGGGGGCGAACGGTCCGAGGACGATGCGCCCCACCCGGCGGTTCTCGTGCTCGAGCGCGACGATGCGGTACGCGAGCCCGGTGAAGCACGGATGCGTGACGTCGCCGGACTCGCCGGGGTCGACGCTCTTCGCCGCGCTGACCGTCTGCCCGCACGCGGTGCGCGCCCCGGAGAGCTGGTTCACGTAGCGGCAGGCGTCGAGCTCCGTCGCGGCGCTCGCCAGCAGCGCGCCCTCGGCGGCGTACACGCGTACGCCGATGCCGAAGAGCGCGTGGACGCTCGCGCACAGCTCGCCGAGGGCCTCGCGATCGACGACGTCCTCGAGCGCGATCGGCTCGTCGCCCAGCACGTCGAGCGGGGGGGAGACGACCGAGCTCACGGCGCGCCTCCGGTGGCGACGCACGCATCACGGAGCGCGTGCGCCTTGCCCGCGTAACCGAGGCTCGCGGCGGCCTTCTCGAGCAGCGCGTCGGGGGCGATGCCGAGCTTCGCCGCGAGGTCGTGCTCGGCGTCGAGCCTCCGCCACGCCCGATCGAGCAGGCCGAAGAACGACTCGACCACCCCGACGCCGTTCACCGCCGACGCCTTGTAGACCGGCTCCCGGCCGCGTCGCGCGAGGTCCTCGATCTCCGCGTCGGTCCGCACGTCGCGGAGGTCGCGCTTGTTGAACTGGATGACGAGCGGCATGTCCTTCAGCGTCCGCCCGAGCTCCTTCAGGTTCTCGCGCAGGTCGACGAACGACGCGGCGTTGTTCTCCGTCTCGCTCAGCTGCGAGTCGGCGATGAACGCGACGCCGTCGGCGCCCTGGAGGACGAGCCGGCGCGTCGACGCGTGCACCACCTGACCCGGCACGGTGAAGACCTTCACCCGCAGGCTCATGCCGCCGCCCTCGCCCTCGGCCTTGAACACGAGGGGGAGCATGTCGAAGAACAGCGTGCGGTCGTCCTTCGTGTCGAGCGTCATCAGCCGGCCGCGGCTCGCCTCGCGCGTCAGCCCGTGGAGCGCCTTCAGGTTCGTCGTCTTCCCGCTCAGCGCCGGCCCGTAATAGACCAACTTGAGCGCGACTTCCCGGGCGGCGAAGTTCAGCTGCACGGCGCGACAAAGCGTATCATGGGCCCGTGCTCAAGGAAGGCGACAAGGCTCCGAACTTCTCTCTCGACACGGTCTTCCCCGACGACTCGCAGCGACGCATCTCGCTCGCGGACTTCGCGGACCAGACCCTCGTCCTCTACTTCTATCCCAAGGACTCGACCCCGGGCTGCACGCGCGAAGGTCAGGCGTTCTCGGCCGCGAAGCGCGCGTTCGAGAAGGCGGGCGCCACGGTCGTCGGCGTCTCGCGCGACTCGCTGAAGAGCCACTGCTCGTTCCGCGACAAGTTCGGGCTGAGCATCCCGCTCGCGACCGATCCCGATCTGAAGGCGCACCAGGCCTACGGCGCCTGGGGCGAGAAGACGATGTACGGCAAGAAGATCCTCGGCTGCATCCGCAGCACCTTCGTGATCCAGGGCGGGCGCATCGCGCGCGTCTTCCCCTCGGTGAAGGTGGACGGCCATGCCGACGCGGTCCTCGACGCGATCGGCGCGCCCGCGCCGGCCAAGGCGAAGGCGAAGGCGAAGGCGAAGGCGACGGCGACGCCGAAGAAGAAGACCGCCGCGAAGAAGACGGCGACCACGAAGAAGACGACGGCGGCGAAGACGAAGAAGGGGAAGTGAGCGACGACGTCCCGGTCGTCTGGCTCTCCGGAGAGACCTCGCCGGAGGGCAACGCCGACCGCGCGCTCGCGGAGTGGAGCCGTGCGCGCGGGCTGCGGCTCGTGAGCGTCGACGACCTCGCCGCGCCGAGCGCGCTGCACGTCGACACCGCGATCGGCGACCGGGTCGAGAAGGAGCTCGATCGCGCGCGCGACGCCATCGCGGCGCTCGACGCCGACGCCGCCGAGCGTGCGCTCGCGCGCGCGGAGATGCTCCTGCGCGATCACCCCGAGCTGCCGCAAGCGGCCTGGCTGCGCGCCGAGGTGGAGCGCTCGTGGGCCGCGCGCTTCTCGCGCGTCGAGCCGAAGGACGAGGCGCGCGCGGCCGCGGCATGGCACGCGGCGTACGCGCTCGACGGCGGACGCGTCGCCGGCATCGGCGAGGCCGATCTCGGCCTGCGCCCGCGCGTGAGCGCGACGTTCGCGGTCGACGGCGTCCAGGGCCGCCCCGTCGTCGTGCGCATCGACGGCGTCGAGCCCCACGCGACGACGTCGAGCGCCGGTCGCGAGACGTACGAGGTGCCGATCGCGCCCGGCGAGCACCAGCTCGTCGTCGCGAGTGGAGGCCGGACGCTCTTCGCCTCGTGGGTCACCGTCCCCCCGTCCGGGACGGCGACGCCGATCGAGGTCCATCTCGCGAGCGGCGGGAGCTGCACGCGCGACGCGTTCGCGTCCGTCGCGAAGGAGGACGGCCGCATCCGTGCCAGCGGCGTCACCTGCCCCCGCTGGGTCGCGGCGGTGCCGGTCGATCGCGCCGGTGCGGTGCTCGTCGCGCGGTGCGAGCGCGACACGTGCGGCCCGCTGCTCGAGTGGCGCCTCGAGCGCTACGGCGCGAGCGGGCCGCCGCAGGCGCTCGGGGAACGCCGGGCGTGGCCCGGGTGGGCGACGTGGACGCTGGTCGGCGTCGGCGCGGCGACCGCCGCGGCGGTGACGCTCGTGGCCACCGGCGTGTTCGAGGCGCGCCCGGTCGAGCAGCGCTTCGTCGCCGGCGGGGCCCGCGTCGAGTGATCCGGTCGGAACAGCGGCTTGTCGCCGCGCCCGAGCTCCGATAAGCGTCAGTACTAGATGCGGAGTGCTGTGCGCGAAGGCCTCGGCTGGGAGCCGCCGGCGAGCTTCGATTCCTTCGCCGTCGAACGTCCGCTGGGCGCGGGCGGCATGGGGCACGTCTATCTCGGCCGCGACGTGATGCTGGACCGCGCGGTGGCGCTGAAGTTCATCGCGTCCTCGAAGCCGAGCGACGAGTCGAAGCAGCGCTTCCTCCTCGAGGCGCGGTCGATCGCCAAGCTCGCTCACCCGAACGTGGTGAGCGTGTTCCGCATCGGCGAGGTCGAGGGGCGGCCGTACATCGCCTACGAGCTCGTCGCCGGCAGGACGCTCGATCGGCTGCCCCGCCCGATGCCGTGGGGGACCGCGCTGCGCATCGCGACCTTCCTCGCACGCGGGCTCGACGCCGCGCACCGCGCCGGGATCGTCCATCGCGACGTGAAGCCGGGCAACATCATGCTGTCCGATCGCGGCGAGGTGAAGCTGCTCGACTTCGGGATCGCGAAGGTCGACGGCGTCGTCGAGCCGATCGTCGTGTCGTCGGGCCACGACGTCGATCGCCCCGGTCCGCCCTCCGGATCCACGACGACGGTGCGCGCTCCGCTCACCCGCCCGGGCGCGCTCGTCGGGACGCCGGCCTACCTCGCGCCGGAGCTCTGGACGGGCGAGTCGGCGACGACGCGCTCGGACCTCTTCGCCGTCGGCCTCGTGCTCTGGGAGCTGCTCACCGGCGCCCTGCCCTTCGCGCCGCTCGCGGGCGAGGCGCTCGCGCGCGCCGTCGTCGAGGAGGACGTGCCGTCGATCCGCGTGCGGCGGCCCGACGTGCCCCAGTCGTTCGCCGACATCGTCGATCGCTGCGTGCGCCGCCATCCGCTGTCGCGCTGGGCGTCCGCCTCGGAGCTCCGCGCCGCGCTCGAGGAGGTCTACACCGTCTTCCTCCCGCGGAGCGGCAACGTCGAGCAGGTCCATCTCGACGACGAGGCGCATACCGTCGCCGCCTCGTACACGCGCGTGCTTCCGCGCGCGCGCGACTTCACCCAGGCGGTCTACGACAAGCTGTTCGCCGCCGATCCGTCGCTCCGCGAGCTGTTCCCCGACGCGATCGACGAGCAGAGGACGAAGCTCGCGCACGCCCTCCGCGTCGCCGTCGACGGGCTGCGCGATCCGGAGCGCCTCGTCCCGTTCCTCCAGGACCTCGGACGGCGGCACGCGGCGTACGGCATCCAGCCGGCGCACTTCGACACGCTCGGCGCGGCGCTGCACGCGGCGCTGCGCGAGTACGACGCCGCGAACTGGAACGCGGAGCTCTCGAGCGCATGGCGCAGCGCGTACGGCTTCCTCGCGACCGCGATGCGCCAGGGCCTCGGAGGCGTCGCGGCCACGCAGCTCACCGGCGAGGGCGATCGACCGCCCTGGCCCGCAGAGAACCGCACGCCTCCCTCGCCGCCCTCCTCGCCCCCGACCCCGCCGCGGACCCGCTACGCGCAGAGCGGCGACACGAGCCTCGCGTTCCACGTGCTCGGCGACGGCCCGACCGATCTCGTCGTCGTGATGGGATGGATCTCCCATCTCGAGCTCTCCTACGCGCACCCCTCGCTCGCCGGGTTCCTCCGCCACCTCGCGCGCCGCCATCGCGTGATCCTGTTCGACAAGCGCGGGACCGGCCTGTCGGACCGCATCTCGAGCGCGACCACGTTCTCCGAGCAGGTCGAGGACATCCGCGTCGTCATGGACGCGGCCGGCTCCGAACGCGCGGTGGTCCTCGGTCTCGCCCAGGGCGCGTCGATCGCGGCGCTGTTCGCGGCGATGCACCCGGAGCGCACGCGGGGCGTGGTCCTCTGGGCCGGCACCGCCCGGACGCTGCGCGCCCCCGACTATCCGATCGGGCAGACGCCCGAGGCGTTCGAGGCCACGTGCGAGTTCGTCCGCGCGCGCTGGGGCGAGGCGATCTCGCCCGAGGTGGCGGAGCCCTCGATGAAGGACGACCCCACCTTCAGCGAGTGGATCGGCACGTACATGCGCATGTCGGCGAGCCCGGGCAACGCCATCGCGATGCTGCGCGCGCACGCCACGCTCGACATCCGGGCCATCCTCCCGAGCATCGCCGTGCCCACCGTCGTGGCGCATCGCCGAGGCGATCGCGTGGTCCCGATCGCGGCCGCGCACCACCTCGCGGGGGCGATCCCGGGCGCGCGCCTCGTCGAGCTCGACGGCGACGACCACGTTCCGTTCACCGGCGACGCCGCGGCCGCCGCGGGCGTCGTCGAGCAGCTCTCGGCGACGATCGCGGCGGACCACGACAGCGGCGAGCGCGCCGCGCTCGTGCCGGTCGCGGCCATCGTCGCGCTCACCGCCTGCACCATCGCCGACGCGCCCGCCGGTGAAGGCCTGATGATCGGCGCCGACGCCGAGGGCGCGGTGCTCGCGTTCTCGTCGCTCGACCACGCCGCGGCGTTCGCCAAGCGGGCGATCGCGGCGGGCCGCGCGCGGAGCGCAGGTCTCCACGTCGGCGCGTGCCCCGTACGCACGCCGTCGCTCGTCGCGCCCGCCGTCGTCCGCGCCCGCGAGCTCGCGCGCGAGGCGGGCGCGGGCAGGATGGCCTACTCCTCGGTCGTCCTCGACATCGGCTACGGCGTCGATCTGTCTCAGCCGTCGGCGTCGTCGTCGCCCGCCGGCGCGCCGTCGATCCCGTAGCGCCGCATCAGCCGGTAGAGCGCGAAGCGGTTCTTCAGACCGAGGTGCCGCGCCGCGCGCGTCACGTTCCCGCCGGCAGCCTCGAGCGCCGCCCGGATCTCCGCCTCGCCCGCCTCGCTCGACGCCGGCAGGCGAAGCTCCGCTTCCACCTCCGGGGTCCGCGCGAGGTAGGCGTCCTTGCTCGACGACACCGCGAGCCACACGAGCCGCTCGAGCTCGCGGAGGTGATGCGTGTACCGATGCGCGACGAGCGCCTCGATCAGCGCCGGCTCGATCCGCGGCTCGAGCGCCCCGCCCTGCTCCTCGAAGAAGCGCGCGCGCACGTCGGGCATCTCCTTCGCGAGGCGCAGGAGGATGTGGCGCACGAGGAGCGGCACGTCCTCGATCCGCTCGTCGAGGCCGGGCACCGCCACGCGCACGGTGAGGCGGGCGGCGAAGTCGTGCTTGAGCGCATCGAGCTCGCGGTTCGTCGCGGCCACCAGGCGGAAGTCCGCCCTGCGCACGCGCGACTCGCCGAGCCGCTGGTACTCGCCGCCGCGATCGAGCACGCGCAGCAGGTGCGCCTGCATCTCGACCGGCAGCTCGCCGATCTCGTCGAGGAAGAGCGTCGAGCCGTCCGCCTCGCCCACGAGGCCGGGGCGCTCGGGCATGCCCGCGTTCGGGTAGCCCTTGGCGTTGCCGAACAGCTCGGCGTCCACGATCCCCGAGGGGAACGTGGCGGCGTTGCGCGCGACGAGCTCGCCCTTCGCGCGCGGCGACATGCCGTGGACCGCGCGCGCGGTGAGCTCCTTGCCCACGCCGCTCGGCCCCTGCACGAGGACGTGATGGGGCGAGCGCGCGGCGAACGCGATCGCGTCGCGGAGGCGCCACGCCGCCGGCGACTCGCCGACGATGCCGAACGCGTCGGCCGCCCCGAATGCGAAGTCCGCCGCGCCGAGATCGCGCGCGGACTCGAGGACCGGCGGGCGGCGCGTCACGAGGAGCGCCAGCGCGTTCTTGAGCACGATGACGTCGCCGGGCGCGGCGGTCACCTTCTTCACCTCGCCGCCGCGCACGAGGAGCGGGAGCTTGCCCACGTTCGTGATCGTGAGCCCGGCGTCCCCGGGGTCGATCCGGAGCTGCACCCGCGAGATCCGCGAGCCGCCGAGCGGCGCCGTGTCCTTCGTCGCGGCGGGGCGCTGGCGGGCGAACACGAGGCGCGCGGCGGCGTCCTCCGGCTGCGGGCCGCCGCGGCCGAGCACCGACGGGCCCTGCACGAGCGCGACCTCGCCGATGCGCGACGGCTCGTCGAGCGCCCAGAGGACGACGAGCGCGGGCACGTCGCGGGGAGCGCGGACGCGCTTGCCCCAGGGGAGATCGGCTTCGGGGATGGTACGCGACGAGTTCGTCATGAATGGCGGCCCCCCCGAGCCGCCCCATCGTACCGAAATCAACGGCGGCTCGCGCTCTGGAGAAGGACGGAACGGAACGAGGGATCGCCGGTCATGACGGCGGCCTCCTGCACGCGCGCGGCCACGCCGGAAATCGCCGGAGATCGCGGGCCGTCCGCGGACGTCGGGGGCGTGCGCGCACGCGTGCGGACCGTGCGTGCACGGCCCTCGGAGACCGGAGGGCCCGCACGGATCCCGGCGAATCCCGCCGCGCTCGCCGGGGCACGCGCCGTGCTCGACGACCTCCCGTCACCCTCGCAAGGAGAGAGAAGAAGATGAGCCTCGACGTGAACGCGCTTCGTACGAGCTTCGCCCTGGTCGCATCGCGGGCGCCGGACCTGACGCGACGGTTCTACGACGTGCTGTTCGCGCGCTACCCCCAGGTCCGTCCGCTCTTCGGCCGGAGCCCGAGACCGCAGCAGGAGGAGATGCTCACGAGGGCGCTCGTCGCCGTCGTCGAGCACCTCGAGGACCCCACGTGGCTCGGCCACACGCTCCGCGCGATGGGCGCCAAGCACGTCGGCTACGGCGTCACCGAGGAGATGTACGGCTGGGTCGGCGAGTCCCTGCTCGTCGCGCTCGCCGATGCGCTGGGCGACGACTGGACCCCCGCGATCGCGGACGCATGGACGGCGGCGTTCGGCGCGATCGCCGGCGCGATGATCGACGGAGCCCGCGAGGAGATCGGCTCGCTCGCGACTTCACCGGACGTGGGAAGAGAACCCGTCTCCCGGTTGTAGGAATCCACGAGGTAGCGATGCCGCGGACGGAATCGAAGAGGCCGCCCGCATCCCCGGCCCATCCCCCCTCGACCGCGGCAGAGCTCCTCGCCTCCCTCCCCAACGAACCGATCCCGAACCCCAACCCCCCAAACCCCGAACCGTTTCCCCCTGCCGCAGGAGGTCCGCCCCCCGCTCCAACATTTGCATCCTACACAGATCGCATCGACGGGTCCCTTCGCGAGGCCAAGCGCGCAGGGACCCTGTCCTTTTTGTCGTTCGAGCCCGGCCCGGAAAGTGCGGGGCGAGCGTTGCGAACGCACCCGCGGGCTCTTAGGCTAACCAACCGAGGTACCGAATGGCCGACGCCCCGACGCTCGATTTCGAAGGTTTCGTCGCCCGCAAGCGGGCCGAGCGCGCAGGAGGCGCGGCGCACGGCGAGGACGACTACTCGTTCGTCCTCGATCGAGAGTCGCGTGCGACCGTCGAGTCGGCGCGCCCGATCCAGCTCGCCGTCGCGAGCACGGTCCGCATGTGGAAGCAGGTCTGGCGAGGCCAGCTCCTCGGCAGCGCGGTCCGCGTGTCCGACCGGCAGTTCCCGCGCATCCACGGCCTGACCCGGGAGTGCGCGCAGCAGCTCGGGATCCAGACGCCGCAGGTCTACATCGTCAACAACCCGACGCTGAACGCGGGCACCTACGGCACCGAAGAGGAGTCGTTCATCCTCGTGCACTCGGCCCTCGTCGATCACTACTCGGACGAGGAGCTGCGCACCGTGCTCGGCCACGAGTGCGGCCACATCCACAACGCGCACGTCGTGTACCTCACGACGCTCCACTACCTGAAGATGATCGCCGCGGCGTTCCTGCCGTGGATCGTCTACCCCGCGACCATCCCGCTGAACGAGCTGTCGCGGCGCGCGGAGATCACCTGCGACCGCGCGGGCATGCTGTGCTCGAAGAACGAGCAGGTCGCCGCGCGCGCGCTCACGAAGCTCGTCCTCGGCTCGCGCAAGCTGTACGACGAGTTCAACCTCGATGCGTTCCTCGAGCAGTACGAGGAGGGCAAGGACTCGATCGGACGGTACATGGAGGCGCTGGCGACGCATCCGTACCTGCCGAAGCGCGTCCTCGCGATGCGCGTGTTCGCGCAGAGCCAGCTCTATCGGAAGACCGCCGGCACCGGCACGGACGGCCTGACGATGACCGAGGTCGACGACCGCGTGAAGGCGCTGCTCAAGGGCGACGCGTAGAAGACGACAGCGAGAGAGCGAGAGGAAGAGGAACAGAGATGCTCGAAGGATTTCGCGAGCGGAAGCTCGAGGTCGCCGGTGCGCTGCAGCAGCTGTCGGACGTCGCGGGCTCGGTGGGGGCGAAGAGCCTGAAGGAGCGCGTCGATCGCGAGCTGGTGAAGAAGCTCGACGAAGATCGCTTCCATCTCGTCGTCGTCGGCGAGTTCAACCACGGCAAGTCGACCTTCGTGAACGCGCTGCTCGGCGAGACGGTCCTCCCGACGGGCGTGACGCCGACGACCGCGGCGATCCACCACCTGAAGTACGCCGAGAAGCCGGAGGCGACGGTCGTGCGCCAGTCGGGCGCGCGCGAATCGCTCGCGTTCTCGGACGCACGAAAGTTCGCCGTCGGCGGCGGATCGAGCCCGGACGACGTCGACTACCTCGAGATCGGCTACCCCGCGAAGCTCCTCGAGGAGCGCATCCTCCTCGTCGACACGCCAGGCGTGAACGACCTGTCGCTCCAGCGCGCGGACATCACGTACAGCTACATCCCGCGCGCCGACGCGGTGCTGTTCCTCCTCGACGCCGGACAGATCCTGAAGGAGAGCGAGCGCATCTTCCTCCAGGACAAGCTGCTGAAGGCGTCGCGCGACAAGATCGTCTTCGTCATCACGAAGTGGGACATCCTCAACGAGGACGAGAAGAAGGAAGCCCTCGCCTACGCGCGGACGCAGCTCGCGAACCTGGTGAAGGATCCGGTCGTCTTCCCCATCAGCGCCGAGACCGCGCTCCAGGCGGGCGGCGACGAGAAGAAGCTCGTCGAGAGCGGCATGCCCGAGCTCCTCCGCCACCTGACGACGTTCCTCGCCGAGGAGCGCGGGCGCATCCTCCTCGACAACGCGCTCGGCGAAGGCCTCAACGTCGCCGCGCTGCTGACCAAGGGCGTCGACGCGCGCCGCCGGTCGCTGGCGATGAAGACCGAGGAGCTCGAGCGGCGCATCAAGGTGCTCGAGGACGATCTCAAGGGAACGGCCGGCACGATCGAGCAGCGCCGGATGAAGATCCGCGAGGAGATCAGCGGGATCAAGGTCGGCGCGCAGAAGGACCTCGAGCGGTTCGTCGAGGAGACGATCCG
>JBDHVD010000204.1:0-13753 GCA_039809525.1 Labilithrix sp.
CCGCGCGCGAACGCCGATGCGCGCGTCCGCCGCCCCCCGCGCCACGCCCCGGTGCGCGAGGTCGCGCCCGAGCCTGCTCCTCCTCCGCCGCCCCCGGTGACGGAGCCTCCCCCGCCCGCTCCGCCGGCCGCGCCGGCCCCTTCGCCTTCTCCCGACAACGGGAGGCTCTTCGAGGATCGGAAATGAAACGCGCGCTCGTTCTCACCACCAGCCTGCTCCTGCTCGTCCCGTCGCTCGCGTCGGCCCAACCACCGGCGAAGAACGGCAATGGCACCGGCGATCAGGCCGGCGCCACCGCGCTCTTCTACGAGGCGCGCACGATGATGCAGAAGGGCAACTACGCCGCCGCGTGCCCGAAGCTCGAGGAGAGCCTGCGCCTCGACTACGGCATCGGCACCGAGTTCAACCTCGCCGACTGCCACGAGCACCTCGGCAAGACGGCGAGCGCGTGGTCCGGGTTCCTCAACGTCGCGGCGGCCGCGAAGACCGCGAACCAGCCCCAGCGCGAGAAGGTCGCGCGCGACCGCGCGAAGGCGCTCGAGCCGAAGCTCCCGAAGATGCTCATCGAGGTGCCCGCGCCTGCGCCGGGCATCGAGGTGAAGCGCGACGGCGTCGTCGTCGGCTCGGCCGCGTGGGGCACGCCGGTCCCCGTCGATCCCGGCATGCACAAGGTCGTCGTGACCGCGCCGGGCAAGGAGAAGTGGGAGACGAACGTGAACGCGTCGGAGTCGAACACCACGCGCGTCACCGTCCCGCGCGAGCTGCCGAACGCCGCCGTCGCCACCAGCGCCGCGCCGGCGCCCGCTCCGGTCGTGCCGCCGGTCCAGACCACGACCACCACGACGACGTCCGCGCCCCCCGAGCCCGCCGCCGAGTTCCCGGAGCCGGTCGTCGAGCAGGGCAACACGCAGCGCACGCTCGGCTGGGTGGTGGGCGCGGTCGGCCTCGCGGGCCTCGGCGTCGGCGCGGGCTTCGGGATCGACTCGCTGTCGAAGCGGGAGAGCTCGAAGGACCACTGCAACGGCGACCTCTGCGATCCCACCGGCGTGAAGCTCCGCGAAGACGCGATCACGTCGGGCAACGTCTCCACCATCTCGACGATCGCCGGCGGCGCCGCGTTGATCGGCGGGATCATCCTCCTCGCCACCGCTCCGAGCGGAAGTGAACGGCGCGCGTCCGCCGCGGCGTCCACCAAGAAAATCCAGGCGGTCCCTCACGTCGCGCTCGGCGGCGGAGGCATCACGTTCCAGGGAGTCTTCCAATGAATCGCCGCAAGGTCTCGGGAGCCGTCGTCTCCGCGGGCCTCGTCACGTTCGTCCTCGTCGGTTGCAACTCGATCCTCGACAACGAGCCGGGCGTCCTCGCGACGACCGACGCGTCGCCGACGGAGCCCTCGCCTCCCGCCACCGAGGACGCGGGCGGCTCCCAGCTGCCGCCGATCAGCGGTAACGACGATGCGGGCACGCCCACGCCGCCCGACGACGCGGGGGCCTGCGAGCAGGGCAAGCAGCTCTGTCAGGGCGCCTGCGTGTCCTTGACCGATCCGCTCTACGGCTGCGGGGATCCGTCGTGCAAGCCGTGCTCGCTCGCGCACGGCGCGGCCGCCTGTCAGGGGCGCACCTGCGTCGTCGCGCAGTGCGACCCCGGCTACGCGGACTGCAACAAGAACCCCGCGGACGGCTGCGAGGTCGATCTCTCGAAGCCTTCGAGCTGCGGGGCGTGCAACGCGGTGTGCCCCGCGACGGCGCCCGTCTGCGCGCCGGCCGGCGGGACGTTCGCGTGCTCGACCGGCTGCACCGCCGCCGCGCCGCTGCTCTGCGGAGCGGAGTGCGTCGATCCGCTGACGAGCGTGAACCACTGCGGAGCGTGCAACCAGAAGTGCCCGGACGTCGCGAACGGCACGACCGCGTGCACCGCGGGCGCGTGCACCTTCACGTGCAAGCCGCAGTTCAACGCGTGCAACGGCGCCTGCACGCCGAAGACGGACGTGACGGCCTGCGGACCGACCTGCGTGGTCTGCCCGACGCCGCCGAACGCGACGCCGAAGTGCGCGAACGACGCGTGCGCGTTCACCTGCGCCGCGGGGTTCGCGGACTGCAACCTCAACCCCGCCGACGGCTGCGAGGCGAAGCTCGCCGAGGACCCGGCGAACTGCGGGATCTGCGGGCGCGTCTGCGCGGCGGGCACGACGTGCAAGGCCGGAGCGTGCGTGGCGACGGACGCCGGCGCTCCGCCTCCGTGACCGTCAGCGGTGGGACTCGCGGCGTAGCTCGGTGTTGATCGCGCACGCCGCCTTGACCCCCTCCGCGACGGCGACGGCGATGAGCTGCAGGTCCTGCGACGCGTCACCGGCGACGAACAGGCCCTTCGGCCCCTCGGCGGCGCGCTCGCCTTCCCTCGTGGCGATCGATCCGTTCTGCAGCGTGGGCAGGCCGAGGTCGCGCGCGAACGGCGCCGCCTGGTCCTGCCCGAGGTGCACGAACATCGCGTGCCGGAGGACGCGCTCTCCGCCCGCGAGCCTGACGGCGACGAGCCGGCCGTCCTCGTCGCCCTCGAGGGCCTCCACCCTCTCGGCGCGCACGACGACGCCGTTCCGCGCGAGGCGCTCGCGGTCGTCCGCGGAGATCGCCCTGCCGTCGGTGAACAGGACCACGTCGTCGCTCCAGGTGAGGAGCCCGAGCGCGAGCTCGGCCGCGCCGGGATCACACGCGTACGCCGCGAGGGGCCGATCGCGCTCCTCCCATCCGTCGCAGTACGGGCACACGTGGATGCTCTTGCCGAAGAGCGGCTCGATGCCCGGGATCTGCGGGAGGCGATCGACCATCCCCGTCGCGAGCAGCACCTTCTTCGCGCGGAAGCGCCGCCCGCCCTTCGTGAGCACGACCCATCCCGCGCCCCCGTCGCCGGGGGCGACGTCGGTGACCTCGTCGTCGTGCTGCGCGACGTCGTAGGGCGCGAGCTGCTCGCGTCCGAGGCGGAGCAGCTCGTGCGGAGGCGTCCCGTCGCGCGTGAAGAACCCGTGCGCCGCGCACGCGCGACGGTTGCGCGGTTTGCCCGCGTCGATCACGAGGACGCGCCGGCGGCAGCGCCCGAGGACCAGGGCGGCGCTGAGCCCCGCGGGCCCGGCGCCGACGATCACGACGTCGAGGTCCTCATCGTCCACGCGGCGGCCCCTCGCGCGGCGTGTAGTAGCGCGCGAGCCATCGCGTGAGCCCGTCGAGCCCGGGATAGAGCACGCGCTCGGTGACGTTCGCCTGATCGAGCTTGTCGCGGACCTCCCACTTCAGCGCGGCGGGCACCACGATCTTCCGCGCGAGGTCCCGCTTCGCTCCCAGCCAGCGCTCGAGCGAACCGCAGTCCGCGCGCGGCATCAGCGAGAAGAGCGCGTACTGGTTGACGATGCGATCGTCGAGCGACGCCGGCTCGAGGAAGACGAGGAACTCGCCGTCGAGCGCGTCGAGCTCGCGCAGCGAGGTCACCGCCCGTCCGATCATCTCGGCGGTGAAGACGCTCGCCTCCTCCTCGTCGAGGATCGTGCGGAGCCGGTCGGGCAGCTCGTGCTTCACCTTCACGTAGTCGACCATCCAGACCGTGCCGTCGCGGTCGAAGCGCTCGGCGTTCTCGGTCATGAAGTGCAGCGCGACGTACGGCGAGAACGTCCAGTCGAGCAGCCGCGTCGGCAGGCCGTGATGCTGCGCCACGGCCATCCAGCTCCAGATCGAGTCGTCCACCCCGGCCATCCGGCGCGCGTACTTGCGGAACGTCCGCAGCAGCGGCTCCTCGAGCTCGGCGCTGCGCGGACCGAGGCGCGACAGGCCACATGCGAGCGAGAGCGACGCGTCGCAGACGCCGCGGAACGCGAAGCTCGAGCGATGGCGATGCAGCGCGTGATCCCACGAATCGGCGAACAGGTGGTCGTGGAGCTCGGTCCAGCTGCGGACCCGGATCTCGCGCATCGGCGAGATCGCCATGCAACGTCAGCGCCGACGCTCGAGCGGTCGAGCTCCGGTCTTCGCGTCGAACCACGACGTGCGGAGGTGACGGCGCAGCGCCGAGGCGTAGAGGCAGTCGCGGAGGCCGTTCAGCTCGCTCGTGACCTTGCCGTGCGTCAGCGACGTGCGGATGCTCACCGCCTCGGCATGCGTGAGCTCCTCGCGCGAGAGCGTCCCCTCGACGTTCTCCACCGCGACGTTCACGCCGGCCTGCGCGAGCTCGGCGAACAGCTTCCGGGTGTTCGCTTCGGTCGTGCCGGCCGTGTAGTACGACACGAGCTTGTGCCGCGAGCCCATCGGCTTGCCGCGCCCGGCGATGACCCAGTCGCGGAAGACGTCGACGTCGGCATAGAGCGCGTCGAACAGGTACGTCTCGTGGACGGTGATCCCGCCGGCGCGCAGCGCGCAGGCCGCCGCGTGATAGCCGCCGGAGTGCGCCGACACGCAGACGCGTCCGGGCTTCGCGCCCGCGGGGAGCGAGCCGCCCGCGGCGAGGGTGCGGAGCGCGTCGTCGACGAGGCGCGCGAAGCCGCCCGGCGTCTCGAGCTTGCCCGCCGCGGAGTCGGGCGCCATCACCGCGATCTCCGGCACGAGGAGGATCGCGTTCTGCTTGCTGTCGAACAGCTGCTCGCGGAGCTGGTGCGCGGCGATCGCGCGCTCGGCCGTCGAGTTGTGGCCGTGGAAGTGGACGATCACGGAGACGCTGCCGTCGCGCGCGGGTCGGAAGTGACGCGGGATGAACGCGATGACGGTCGGGTCGCGGTACCAGAACCCGGCGGCGGGGAACGGCGCGTGCTCGAGCTCGAGGGTCGCCGTCGCCCCGTACGCGTCCTTCGCCACGCGCACGACCCGCGAGGTGATCTTCGCCGCGTCGTCGGCGCGCGCCTCGCCTGCCAGCGCCACGAGCGACAGCGCGGAGACTGCCGCGAGGATCGAACGTCGTGAAACACGCGTAGGTGAGCTCATGTGGGCCTCTATCCGACCCATCGCTCATCCCGCGGCGATCGCGCAACTTCTCGGCGGGCGACTTCGTGAAACAGTTCACGAAGCGCGCGCGCTCAGGGCGCGATTTCCCAGGCGATCGTCGCCGGCTCGCCCGTCTCGACGTCGGTCACGAGCTGGCCGACGTGCAGCGTCCACTTCCCCGGCGCGAGGCGCGCGGGCGCCGGAGGAGCGCCGCCGTCGACGACCTTTCGATCGACGCGCCGCACGACCTTGGGATCGATCGCGATGCGCGCCGTCGCCTTGCCCGACGGCGGCAGGACGATCCGCGCGAAGCGCGCCCCGCCTGCATCGGCGTCCTCGGCGTGCGCGACGTCGAGGCGCGGCGTCTCGAGCTCGAACAGCGCGCTCTCGTTCGCGTTGTCGGCCAGCACGACGAACGCCGGGATCTTCGGATGGAAGCTGAGCGGCAGCGTGACCGCCGCAGGTCCGCGGTTCACGAGGACGAGCTCGAGCCGCCCGTCGGCGCCGCGCTTCGCTTCCTGCTTCAGCGTCCCCGCGAGCTTCGCGTCCGCCTCGATCGCCGCGCGCAGCGCCTTCGCGGTCGCCGCATTCGTCGCGCAGCGCTTGTCGGCGAGCACCGCCGCGAGATCGATCGAAGGCCCGGTGCACGCCGGATCGACGCCGCCGTCGAGCCACCCTTGCTCCGCCTGCGGCTCGGCCGATCGCGACGGCCGCCGCGCTCCGCCGTCGCCCGGGACGATCACCGGCGCGAGGCTCTCGCCGCCCGCGTCGTCTTCCTCTCCCGCGCCGCCGCTCTGCGCCCCGGGGCGCGATCCGTCCGGCGAGCACTTGCTGCACGCCGCGAGCGCGACCGTGAAGGCGGCCGCGACGACGGCGGTGAGCGCGAGGTGCTTGTCCACGCGCGCCTCATAACACGGCGCTCACCCCGCTTGTGGCGCGAGAGGGCGCCCCGTGACGGCACGCGGCGGCGGCACGGGCGAGCCACACTCCGGGCACGACCACGACGTGACCCGCTGCGTGACGAGCCCCACCGCCGACGCCATGATCACCCACGCCAGCAGCAGGAGGACGCTCCAGCCGGTCATCGCCGCGCCGATGCCGAACAGCAGGCTGAACGCCCAGAACGAAGCGATCAGCCACCAGTACGCGCGCCGCGGCGGACGCGCTTCGACGTCCTCGCCGCAAGCCGAGCAGTGAACGTGCTCCATGGCTTCACCCTGTTCCTTCCGGATCGATCGGCCTGCATGCCGCGAGCCGGAGCGGGTCGAAATTCGCTCGCCGTCCGCACCAGCGCTACCGTTGAGAGACGGATGCGGAACCTCCCGAGCGTCGAGCTGAGCCGGCTGCCGAAGCTCGCTTCTTCCGACCTCCGGCTGCTCTGGGTGAACGACTGGTACGAGGGTCCGCTCGAGGCGGTCGTGGAGCACCGCGGCGGGCACGGCCTGATGGTGCTCCACCAGCAGGACCTCGCCTCCGACAGCCCGTACAAATGGGTGGTGTTCGAGCTCACGCCCGAGCAGCTCGAGGACGAGAAGAAGTGGCACGCGCTCTACTACGAGCACGTCGGCGAGCACTGGTGCTTCCACGGCGACGCCGTGGTGAAGCACCCGCCGCCGCGCTCCGATCCCGCCCCGAGCTCCGAGCGCTTCGTCGCGCTTCATCGCGAGCGCGGCGAGGTGGACCTCGGCGACAACCGCGCGATCGGCTGGACCGACGAGCTCCCGAAGCGCTGACGCTCACCTCGTGACGCGGAAGCGGAAGCCCTGCGCCGTCGACGAGCCCGCCGTCCGTGGATCGAAGCGGCGATGGCGCACGCGCGCGTCCGGATCGACGACCTCGTCGGCGTCCGCCCCCGGCGTCGACGTGAGCCCGAGCTCGTGATCGCCGGCGGCGAGGCGCGGAAGTCCGAGCCGCTCCATGCGCGCGAACGAGACCTGCTCGCCCGTCGTCCACACCCGGTAGAGCAGCGCGCCCCGCGCGACGTTCGACACCGTCACCTCCGACAGCGGCGGCCGCGCGCCCGCCGGATTCGTCCACGTGATGCCGGGGCCGCGCGCCGAGATCGCGTCGTCCGCGGCGGGCCGCACGGGCACCGGCCCGGCATGCATCTCGAAGTCGATCGCGCCGCCGGCGAGCGGCCGCGTGCCGGTCCACACCTGCGTCGCGTGGCGGAGGTACGGCCGCTCGGCGAGCGGCGGATGCTGCATCCACGCCGCCGCGCGCATGCTCGCGCCGGGCACGAGCGGCAGCTGCAGCGTCCGCTCCGCCGCCGCGTCGTACGTGAGCTGCATCGTGCCGCCGCCGGGCAGGTCGAGCGACGTACCGAGCACCGTCGTCCAGCTCGCGGAGACGCCGCGCGGGAGCGCGCGCAGCGTGAGCGGCGCGGTCGACGCGACGGGCTCCGGCACGACGAACCCGAGCTCGGTGAGGTCGCCGCTCTCGGCGCGGATCCCCTCGCGGCGCGCGTAAGCGAACTTCGCGTAGGCGGCGTCGATCGCGAGCACGTGCACGTCGATCGTCTCGCCGGGCGCGATCGACGGCTGATCGAACGCGTGCTCGATGTCGAACACGACCGCCTCCTCGCCCGCGTACGACGCCGACGACGCGCCGCCTCCGGTCTGCGAGACGGTGACCACGGACACGCTGCAGGTCGCCGCGCAGGGAGGCGGCTTCACCCCGATCCGCACGAGCTGCGTCCGTGCGCGCAGCGACGGCCCCTCGCGCTCGAACAGCTCGACGAACGGATCCTCGCGGGTGAGGCCGAGATAGACCGTCGGCACCTGCGGCGAGCCGGACGGCGCGGAGGCCACCGTCAGGTCGTACGGGCGGACGACGTCGGCGACGTAGAACGCGCCGCCCTCGTCGCTCAGCACCTCCGTGCGCTTGCCGCGCGCGTCGACGACCGCGATGGGCCGGCCGACGATCGCCGTGCCCTCGTCGGTCTCGACGCGACCGCGGAGCAGGATGCCGCTCGCCGGCGGCGCGGCGTCGATCGCGGACGGAGGCCGGTCCGGCAGGCGCGGCGCGGGGCCGACGAACGTGCCGCCGCCGTCGACGCGGGCGTCTTCGCAGGCCGACGGAGCGAGCAGGAGGAACAGGGTGAGGAGCAGCGGGCGTGCAGGGTTCTCGAATCGCATCGTGCCCGCTGCATGAACAAACCGCGTGCCGAGATCGGATCCGAACGATCGCGCAGACTTGGCCGTCGTGACGATATGGCCGGGCCAATTTTCGCCTGGCCCGGGCCAGGAGGCGATCGGGTCAGGCGCCCGCTTCGAAGCGCGCAGGGGTGATCGTCACCGCGCCGTCCTTCGCCTCGATCGCCAGGAGGGCGATGCCGCCGTCCGCGACGAGGAGGACCTTCGTGGTGCGCGGCTCGCACGGCTCCGCGAGCCACGCGCGGCGCTCGGCCGAGAGGCTCTCGAACAGCTGCGCGGCGTCCTCGCCGACCAGGCCGAAGACCGCGGTACCGCCGCGTTTCATGTCGAGCCCGAGCGTCTCGCAGAGGCGCACCGCGAGCTTGTCCGCCCGGACGACGGCGCAGGCGATCATCCGCTCGCCGCGCGCCCGCACCTCGACGATCGGCCGGGCGTGCGACGCGAGCATCTCGTTCATCGCCGAGACCGCGCGCTCCTCGGAGAGCGGGACCAGCTCGAATCGTGCGCGGAGCGACTTTCCGATCATCGGCTGCTCGATGTAGCCGCACCGCGCGGCCGCGGCCACGGGAGAAGTGACGGGACCGTCGCGCGGTACCGGGCGTACTCGTCGCCGAACACGCGCAGGAGCTCGCGCTCCTCGTACCGGACGCCCACGAGGACGTAGGCGGTCATCGTCGCCGCGAACACGAGGTGCCCCACGGTCATCCGCGGCGCCGACCAGATGCCGACGAGCAGGCCGAGCATCATCGGGTGGCGCACCCACCGGTAGAACAGCGGGACGCGGAAGCGCAGCTCCCCACGCCGCTCGCGCAGCCCGAAGAGCGCGAGGTGATCGAACGCGAAGGTCGTCATCCCGGAGAACACGAACCCGCCGAGCGCGATCGCCGTCGCGAGGGCCGCCGCGGGCCCGGAGAGCGCCCAGAGATCGCCGTCGATGGGCGCCCAGCCGAGCGCGATCGCCGCGATGCAGACCGAGCTCGCGAGCACGTAGGTGCTGCGCTCGGCCGCGGGCGGCAGGATCCGCGCGAGCGCGCGCTTGAACGGCGCACGGGCCATCACCGTGTGCTGCACGGCGAAGAGGAGCATCAGCCCGACGTCGATCGCGAAGGCCGCCGGCGCCGGCAGCGTGGCCGGCCGATCGATCGCCGGCACCCGGTTCATGCCCGTGGCCGCCAGCACGAGCAGGGCGAAGCTCGCCAGGAACGCCACGTAGGCGAGTGCACGGTAGAGGCCCAGGAGTGCACGAGCGATCCACGTCCCCACGACGCGATTCAACCACGACGCGAGCGCGCGCTGTATCGCGTCGTTGCCCCGCGCCGCGCGAGCCGGTATTCCCGTCAAGGATGACGGACCTCGCCAGCGCGGTGGACAAGCTCGTCGAGACGGCCATGTCGGGCGCGAAGGGGAAGTCGCTCCAGAAGGCGGTCGCCGGGGTGGTCGACGCCTTCGACGCCTCCGACGCGAAGGCCGCGCGCGCCGCGCTGAAGAAGCTCGACCGCTCGATCGAGGGCGCCGAGGGCCACGCGTCGCAGGTCCTCCAGCTCACGATCGGGGCGCTCGTCGAGGCGGGAGCCCCGCCGGACGCGGCATGGCCGTCGGTCTCGCGCGAGCTCGAGAGCGCGCTCGACGGCGCGACCCGCTTCGTCATCGCGTGCGCCGAGGCGGCGAAGACCCAGCACGTCGAGACGGCGCTCGCGAAGGCCGGCGCGAAGGTCGAGAAGAAGATGCCCGAGGAGGCCGCCGCGTGGCGCGCGCTCCCCTCACGCTGCCTCGCCGCCGTCGCCTGCCTGACGCGCTCGGCGAAGGTCCGCGCCGCCGCGCGCAAGCAGGCGCTCCTCGAGCTCGCGTTCCCGCTCGAGGACGCGGTCGACGAGGTCGGCTTCCTCGCGCAGGCGCTGCGGGTCCTCGACGACGAGCCGCTCCTCGTCTTGCATCCCGATCTCGGGCGCGGATACCGCGTGCGCATCTCGGAGATCGGCTGGAACGCCGAGCTGTTCGCGCTGCTCGCGGACGCGCTGATCGGCGATCCGAAGAAGGGCGCGCTCCCCGGCGATCGCTTCGACCGCCGCGCGATCGCCGCCCTCGCCGGAGACGGCGCGCCGCCGAAGGGGACCGCGCTCGTCGCCCCCTTCAACTTCGTCGCGTGGACGGCGCTCGCTTCGGACGGGTCGCTGCCGCCGGCGGCGGACGTCGAGGACCACTGGATCTGGCTCGAGGGCATGCCCGCGGACATCCCCGAGCACGGCGGCAAGCGCATCGTCCTCTTGCAGGAGCCCGCCCCGGCCCATGCGCAGATGCTCCCGACCGAGCGCACCTTCGAGGCGCTCCACCCGAAGGTGAAGGTCGAGGAGAAGCTCTCGGCCGCGCAGGTGAAGAAGCACCTCGTCACCCTGGGCAAGGCTGCGCAGAAGGCCAAGCGCCGCCGGTGATCCGCTCGGCGGTCGCGACGAGCTCGCCCGCGTCGACCGTCCCGCGGTAGCGCATCACGAACGGCATCGGCTCGGAGGACGCGAACCGCGCGGCGACGCACACGAGCAAGCGCCCGTGCATCTTGCGCGCGAGATCGACCTTGCGCGCGAGGTGCTCGGGCGTGGCGAACGGCACGACGTCGACGAGCACGCGCCTCCCCTCGGACACGAGCGCGAAGTCGGGGACGAGGATCGCTCCGTCGACGTGCACGAGCTCGGCGGCCTCGACCCGCCACGGATGACCGCCGCGCCGGAGCGCACGCGCGACGCGCCGCCCGACGGACGACTCCGCATCGCCCGGCAGGCCGTGCAACCGGCCGAGCGGCCCCGCGTCGTCGAGCTCGAGCCAGCCGCTCTTCTCTCCGAGGACGACGTGCGCGCGGAGCGACCACGACGGCGCGCTCGCGAGCGCGGGCACGAACCGCGCGAGGAGGCGGCCGTACTTGGTCGTCTCGTGGAAGAGCGCGAGCGGCCCCGACAGCGACAGGCGCACCGCGGCGCCCTGCGGCTCGCACCACGCGACGAGCCCGAGGTGCTTCGCCGTACCGACGATGCGCGCGACGTCGTCGCGCACGAACGCCTCGATCTCCATCGAGCGCGCGACCAGCGCCTCCGCGACGGCGAGGTTGTAGCGCACCACCGTGCCGGCGGCGGTCGATGGCTCGGGCGGCGGAACGAGCAGGCGCCGGCCCCGGCGATCGGCGAACAGCGCGGGCACGATCTCCTCGGGGTGCACGCGGAAGCGCGCCGCCGCGAGGTCGAGCGCCTCGTCCTGCGGATGCGTCGCCGCGAGATCGAACACCACGTCGCGGAGCACCGGCGGCGGCACCGGCGAGGCGATGCGGAGCTCCCACCGGCGCCGCTCGAGCGCCCACAGCGCGAACAGCACCCGGGCGGGCAAGCCGAAGCGTCGCGCGAGCTGCGCGAGCCGCGGGCGCACGACGTCCTCGGCCTCGTCGACCGAGAGCCCGGCGACGGCGAGCATCGCGATGCGCGCCTCCTCGACCCAGTTCTCGTCGTTCGGGCCAAGCCAGAACGGCTCGATGCGGCCTTCCTCGAGGCGATAGGTGAGCTCAGCGACCGACAGCAGCATGGTCCCTCCCGCGCGATCCCGCGTTTCGTTCATCCATCGTCCCGATGGTCACGAGCTCGTAGGCGATGGCGCGCTTGCCGGGCGCGGGGCGGAGCACGCGGCCGAGGCGCTGCACGTGCTCGCGCGCGCCGAGCGTTCCGCCGGTGACGATCGCGACGCGCGCGTCGGGGACGTCGATGCCCTCGTTCAGCACGCGTGCCGACGCGATCGCCCCAACGGTGCCGTCGCGGAACTTGCTCAGGATCCGCTCGCGCTCCTCGGCGAGCACCTCGCCGGTGATCACCGGCACCAGGTTGTCCTCGCCGATGCGGTAGGCGTCCTGCGCCCGCGCGGTGAACACGATCGCCCGATCGCCGCGGTGCCGCGCGAGGAGCGATCGCACGACCGCGCGCTTGGCGCGGGGGAAGTACGCGAGATCGGCGCCGCGCGCGTGCTGCCAGATCGCCTGCCGGCCCTCGGGCGTCGCAGCGAGGCCGCGCAGCATCTGGGTGAACGTCGCGCCCGGCGAGCGGCGGAAGAACGCGCGCCGCTGCTCCTTGAAGGGCGCGACGAGGCGGTCGTACTGGTCGCGCTCGTCGGGCGCGAGGCGCACGTTGATCCGCGTCACCGTGAGGTCGGCGAGATGCGTCCCCACGAGCTCGCCCATGCTCACCTCGAGCACGATCGGTCCGACGTACTCCATGAGCCGCACCGCGCCGTCGCTGCCCGCGGGAGGCGCGGTCGCGGTGAGGCCGAGGCGCGCGGGCGCCGCGCACCCCGCGAGCGCGTCGACGCGAGCCCCGCTCGCGAAGTGATGCACCTCGTCGACGACGAGCAGACCGAAGCGCTCTCCGACGGCGTCGAGATGACGGTACGCGCTCTCGAACGTCATCACCGTCACGCGCTCGAAGCGGCGATCGCCGTCGCCCACGATGCCGATCGGCTCCGCGAGCTTGTCCGCGAGCTCGGTCGCCCAGTGGCCGAGGAGCGCGCGCGTCGGACAGAGGACGACGGTGGGCACGCCGCACGTGCGGATGGCCGCGATCGCGACGCGCGTCTTCCCCGCCCCCGTCGGCAGCGCGACGACGCCGCGCCGCCCGAACGCCGTCCAGGCACGGAGCGCGTCCTCCTGGTACGGCCGGAGGCCGAGGTCGTCGCACGCGCGCGGAGCGGCCGACCACGCGTCGCTGAGGTCGCCGTCGAGCACGTGCCCGCTCGCACGGATCCGCGACGCGACGTCGGCGAAGCGATACGCGGGCGTGCGGAACGCGCTCGCGCGCGCGTCCCACACCACGCCGGGCAGGTGCGGTCCCTCCTCGAGCGCCCCGCGCAAGAGGACGGTCCCGCAGGCGAACTCCACGGAGACGGTTCGTTCGTTCGGAGCATCGAGCATCGGCGGCCCGTGCTTCAATTCGCGTGCCGGGATCGGAACCGAACGATCGCGCGCACTTGACGGTCGTGACCCTATGGCCGGGCCAGATTTCGGGTGGCCCGTGCCAGGCGCTGCTCAGTACTTCCAGGGGAAGCGGCGATGCGGATCGACGCGCGGAGGCCGCCAGCGCGGACCGCCGTCGAGCCCACCGCGGACGAACGAGTGCTCGAGGAGCAGCACGACCCGCGTTCGATGCGGCCGGAACGGCTCGAGCACCTCGAGCATCGCCGCGTCGTCGCCCTCCTCGCCGGTCAGCGCCGAGGTCACCACGTACGGCGAGTGAAAGTCGCCGATCGGCACCGCGTCCGCGTAGCCGAAGGCATCGCGCGCGACCGCGTTCGCCGTCCACGGACCGACGCCGCGGATCGACTGGAGCTTCTCGATCGCCACGTCCGGCGGCACCGCCCGAAGCCGCTCGAGCGACGCCCCGCGGATCGCGCCCTCGCGGAGCGCCGCGGCGCGCCGCGAGCCGATGCCCAGCTCGTGCATCCGCCACATCGGCACGCGCCGCACCGCCTCGGCCGTCGGCGCCGCGTGCAGCCGCGTCCCCGGGAGCGGCTCGCCGGCCTCGCGCCGCAGGCGCGCGATCGACGCGCGCGACTCGAAGCCGGTCACCAGCTGCTCGATCACCGCGCTCGCATAGGCCTCGAAGACGGTGGGCGTCTTGA
>JBDHVD010000205.1:0-13732 GCA_039809525.1 Labilithrix sp.
CTCACGGGCGCCGGGTCGCGACGGAGCATCCCGCCGACCGCGAGCGCGCCGACGCCGATCGCGGCGACGCCCGCGATGACCGTGCGCGTGGAGAGCCAGCGCGTGAGCGTGGGCGACGACACGGCCCCGGCGATCGGCGCGGCGGCCATCGCGGCGAGGATGCGTCGCTCGAGATCGTTCGAAGGCGACTCGTCGTCGCGCGCGGAGGCGAGGATGGTTCGCTCGAGCGGGCTTCCGCCCTCGAGCAGGCGCTTGGGTTCCTTCATCGCTGGCTCGCCTTCTGGATGCGCTTCACGGCGTCCTGGAATTGTTCTCGCGCACGGCGCAGGCGCGACGCGACCGTTCCCATCGGGGTCTCGGTGACGGTGGCGATCTCCGCCATGGTCAGCTCTTCGAGCTCGTAGAGCGTGAACGTCGTCCGGAGCTCCGGGGTCATCTCGGAGAGGATCCGATCGAGCGCGGCGCGCGCCTCCTTGCGCCCGAGGAGCTCGTCGGAGGGGAGGTCCTTCGAGCGGACCTCGTCCACGTCCACGCCGGCCACCGTCTTGGCGGCGCGGAACGTCTGCGAACGGCGCTGGCGCGACGCGAGGCGCAGCGCCACCGCGTAGAGATAGCTTCGCTCCTTCTCGGGCTCGATCCGATCGAGCTTGCCGACCGCGATGACGAAGACCTCCTGGGCGGCGTCGTCCGCGTCCTCGGGCGAGCACCCGAGGCGGCGGAGGAAGCGCCAGATGGTCGGCATGTGCGTCCGCACCAGCAGCCGCTCACGCTCCGCGCGATCCGCCCGCGGCGCAGGCGCGGCGACGCTCGACTCCTCGAGGTCGCCCATCTCCGCGAGCCGCTGGGTAGAAGCGAGCATCGAGGAGTCATCTCGCGAGGGAGGTGGATCGATCACAAAAATCGTACGCGGAGGGCGAAGTTGGCCGTGCCGGCCACGGCGGGCACGTCGAAGATCGTCGTGTCCGGAGCGAGGAAATAGCGGGTCCGGCGCAGCGGAAAAAGCGCCCCGCCGCTGAGCTCGAGCGCGATTTCCCGGGAGATCGACCACTCGACCGTGCCGAGGGCCGCGGGGGCCAGCCACCCCTCGAGGCTGCTGGTCGGGTTCCGGACGTCCTGGGTGGTGGCCCGGTGCGCGCCGATCTGGAAGGCCGCGCACGGCGCGACCCGGAATTTCTGGGGCAACGGCAGGTACACCGGGCAGGCCCGGACGGTGCCGCCGAGCCATTCGTACGTCTGGGTGCCCCCGCGGGAGAGATCGCTCGACGTCCGCGCGACGTCGAAGCTCAGCCGTGCGGCCGAGGCGAGGCCGCGGGCCGTCCGGTGCTCGACGTCGAAGAAGCCCCCGGCCATCGGTCCGAGCGCGGGACCGATGCCGCCGAGGACGCCGACCTCGACGCCGCCGGACGAGGCCCATCGCGATCGCGCGGCGGGCGCGGGCGGCGGAGGCGCCGGCCGATCGACGGGCGGCGGACGCGAAGGGGGCGGAACCGGCGGGGCGGGCGGCGGCGGGGGAGGAGGCGCGGGCGGCGGCTCGGCGTCGGTGCGCGCGTCGGGATCGAGCACGAGCGCGGCGACGAGCGCGAGCGCCTTCGCGATCTCCCCGCACGTGCGGCTGGTGACCGAGCGCGTCTCCTGCGTGCCGTCGGGCTCGTGGACGTCGAGGCGGCCGGTGCTGCTCGTCTCGCTCTTCGCGTCGATCGCGACGCGGATCGCGATGGCCGGCTCGTCGCCGTCGGGCGCCAGCCGCGGGCGCTGCGTTCGCGCGAGGATTTCTCGCAGGAACGCGTCGCGATCGGGGCAGACGTACGGCGGCGCTTCGTAGACGAGACGGAAGGGCGTGCCCTCCGGCTCCGCCGCGCGCGCGGGCGTGCCGAGGAGCGTGATCAGCCCCAGTGTCGCGAAGGCGATCCGCGCGCGCGCCATGACCGGCTACCAAGGTTAGCCGGTTGCGGCGCGCGGCCGCCGTCGATCGTCAGGGCTTCGGTCCGGGCACCGGTGCCGGCGCCGGCGCCGGCGTGGCCGCGGGCTTCTTCTTCGCCTCGTCGCGCTCGAGGATGGTGAAGGCGACGCGCCGGTTGTTCGCGCGCCCCTCCTCCGTCTCGTTCGTGTCGACGGGCTCGTCCTTGCCGTAGCCGGCGCTCACGAGGCGCTTCTTGTCGACGCCGTGATCGGTCAGCCACTTCATGACCGCCGCGGCGCGACGTCCGGAGAGCGCCTTGTTGTACGCGTCGTTGCCGACGTTGTCCGTGTGACCCTCGACGCGCACCTTCGTGATCTCCGGATGGTCGGCGAGCACCGCCTTCACCTGCGAGAGCAGGCCGTCGCTCTCCTTCAAGATCTCCGCGCTGTTGAACTTGAACTTCACCTGCTCGTTGATCTTGATCTCCTTCTCGGTCACGACGACGAGCGGGCAGCCGTGCTTCTTCGGATCCTGGTTCGGCGGTCCGGCGAGCTGCGGGCACGCGTCGACGTCGTCGAGGATCCCGTCACCGTCGGTGTCCGGCGGGCAGCCGTTCTTCTTCGGATCGGGGCTCTTCACGCCCTTCACGTCGGGGCACGCGTCCTCGACGTCGGGGATGCCGTCCTCGTCCTTGTCCGGCGGACAGCCGTTGGTGCGCGGATCGTTCGTGCGCATGCCCGGCACGTCGGGGCACGCGTCCTGGTGATCCGGCACGCCGTCGCCGTCACGATCGGGGCAGCCGTTCGTGAGCGGATCGTTCGTCTTGATGCCGGGGATCGTCGGGCACGCGTCCTCCTTGTCGAGGATGCCGTCCTTGTCCGAGTCCGGCGGAGGCGGCAGCTCGGGCGGGCAGCCGTTCTTCTTCGGATCGGGATCGCGCACGCCCGCGGTATCGGGGCACGCGTCCTCCTCGTCGGAGATGCCGTCCTTGTCGCGATCGGGCTTCTCGTACGCCGCGGCGTACTCCAGCGAGAGCAGGCCGCGGAGCTGGGGAGCGCCGTAGCCGCGGGTGAGCCCGCCGCCGACGCCCGCGCCGACACGGAGGTCGTCGGTCACGTCGTAGTGCATCCCGAAGATCCACTCCGCCGGCGTCGCGCGCGTCTTGAAGAACGTGTCCGTGCCGGTGAAGACGCTCGAGGCGAAGACCTCGGGCCCGATCACGAGCTTGCCGTCCTTCGTCTTGATGCCGCCGCCGACGGCGCCGAGCAGCTCGCTGCCGAGCTCGCTCCCCGCGTACACGTCGTCGCGCGCGCGGTACACCATCGCGAGGCGCGCGGCATAGGTGAAGATGCCGAGGTCGCCGGCAGCGAGCAGCTGCGGAGCGACGCGCGCCGATCCGTCACCGGTGAACTGCGAGCGCACGCCCGTGGGCAGCCAGGCACGCACGCCGAACGCGAGGGTGAAGGGGTCGGTCTTCTCGCCGACGAGGCGCAGATCCGCCGCGAGGCGGACGTCGCCGATCGCCGCCTTGTCCGCCGCCTTCAGCGTGTCGCCGTTGACGAGGGTGGTCTCGCCGTCCTGGTAGACGGCGACCGGCAGGTTGAGCGCGAGGCGCAGGCGATCGAACAGGACGAGCGACCCGCCGAGGTGCGCGAACATCTGGTGGCGCACGACCGCGCTGCGCTCGCTGCCGTCGAGGTTGTAGACGACGAGCGGCTTGTACGCGTAGTCGAGCACCGCACCGAGCGCGGGGCGCATGTTGCCGCGTAAATCGAGGTTGTCGGTGACGAAGAACTGGCTGCCGCGCTCGGCCGGCTCGAAGCGGTCGACCGCGAATCCGGTCCTGGACTGCGCGGCGGCATCGTGGGTGAACGACAAGAGAAGCGCGCCGGCGGCGCCGGCTACGAGAAGACGAGATTTCGTCATCGAGGTCCTCGATCAGCGGTGATTGGAACGGCGACGGCGAGCCGCGAAGAGCGCGGCGAAGGCGCCCGCGAACATAGCCAACGGCGAGCCCGCCGAGGCGACCGAAGTACGGCACGAGCAGCCGCCGCCCTCGACGAGCCCGGCCTGATAGAGATCGCCGGCGTCGCCCGCGCCCGCGTCACCTCCGCCCGCGCCGGCGTCCGCGCCTGCATCCGGTCGCGGCACGCACTCCTTCTTCGCCTTGTCGCACGTCTTGTCGGCGGGGCAGTCGGTGTCGTCGTCGCAGCCGGTGCAGACGCCGTTCTCGCATTTCTCGCTCCGGCACTGACCGTCGCCGGTGCACGGCTCGCCGGTCGGCAGCCCGCAGCGCTCGTCCTTGGGGAAGCAGATCGTCGAGCGGCAGCGCTCGTTCTTGCCGTCGCAGTCCGATCCGTTCTTCAGGCCGCAGAGATCGTCGTCCTGCTCGCAGACGCCGCTCGCGCACGTGCGCTGTCCGACCGGAGGCGTGCACTCGCCGTTCGTGTCGGGCGGCAGGTTCGAGACCGGCTGACCGTTCGGCGTCTTCGGGATGCAGACGTTCTGCGAGCACCACTCGGTGCCCTTGCAGTCCGAGTCCTTCGTGCACGCGGTCCCGCACGCCCCCGCGGGCTGGTGGCACTTCGGTCCCGGATGGGTCGGGCCCACGCAGTCGCCGTCGTCGTCGCACTTCCCGCACTTGCCGACGTTCGGATCGGCGGGACGGACCTCGCAGTACGGCTGCGCGGAGAGCTGGCAGGGCGCCGCGCCCGGCAGGTTGAAGTCGTTCGAGCACGCGACGCACGAGCCGTCGGCGAGGCACGTCGGCTCGCTCGGCGCGGGGCAGGCGAGGGTGGCCCCCGAGCCGTTCGGACCGTTGCACTTCTCGCACGTGCCCTTCGCGAGGTCGCAGACCGGCTTCGGATCCGCGCACTGCGCGTCGGCGGGATTCGGCGGGTTCGAGTAGCAGTACGAGCCCTCCGGCGGAGGCTGCGTCGCGCCGGCGGCGCCCGAGGTCGCGCCGCGCGGCGTGATCCCCGACGAGCCGTTCGCGCCCGCGGTCACGTCGGCGGTGCACGTGTTGCCGACCGCCTTCGCCTGGATGAGCACGCGCCCGCCGCCGCCGCCGCCGCCCGGGCCCCAGAAGCCGAGGCCGATGACCGCGGTGTCGCCGCCCTTGCCGCCCTTCGCGATGAGACCTCCGCAATCGGCGTCGTCGACGATGCGCACGAGGACGCTGCCGCCCGCGCCTCCGCCGCCCGCGCCGTCGCTCTCGACGCCGAGGATGCCCGCGTTCGCCGCGGTCGCGCCGACCGCGCTGAACGTGCCGGCGCCGCTCATCGACTTCGCGCGCACGAAGATCGCGCCGCCGCCGGCGCCGCCGCTCGAGCCGACGCCGTTCTTCTGCTCGCCCGCGCCTCCGCCGCCGCCCATGGTGATGCGCTCGAGCAGCGAGTAGTCGATGCCGAGCCCGCCGCGCCCGCCGCGTCCCGTCGAGAGGAGCGAGTCGCCGCCGACGCCGCCCGCGCCGTGGTTGCCGCCGCCGCCGCCGCCGCTCTCCTGGCAGTTGCCGCCGCCGGCGGCGAGCGTCCAGTTCCCGCGTCCGCCCTTCGTCGTTCCGAACTCGGTGCGCACGACGCCTTCGCCCTTGTCGGCGTAGCCGTCCGCGGGCGTGCCGTCCTCCTGCGTGCAGGGGTTCGTCAGGTTGAGCAGGCGCTGGACCTTCTCTCCGCCGCGGAAGCCGGCGGCGTTCGCGTCGAGCTTGCCCTCGAGGGTGACCGCGCCGTTCGCCAGCACCGCGAGGATGCCGCCCGAGAAGCCGGTGCCCGACGCCGTCCACGGCTCCGCCTTGAGGCTCGTGCCCGCCGGGATGTCGAGCGTCGTGTACTCGGGGACCTTCACCACCTGCGACACGTCCTTCGCGAACGCGCGGACGAGCGGCTTCGTCAGGGTCAGCGTCGAGCCGGTCACCAGTGACACGCGCGCGAGCTCGTAGGTGCCGACGGCGCCGCCGCCGACGGCCGCGCTCGAGAGCTGGATGCGATCGGTGAAGCGCGAGCCGACCTCGTTCGTGGCGACGCCGGTGGCGCGCCAGATCATGACGAGGTCCCCGGTCGCGAACCCGGCGGCGTCGCCCCGGACCGTGCCGAACGTGATCTGCGTCGCGCCCGCCGCGGCGTCCTCCGTGACCGGCGCATACGCGTTGACGACCTCGTCCCCCGCGACGGTCTTCGCCCCGTTGTGTCCGTCGCCGATGCCGAACACGTCCGCCTCGGCTCGTGCGACGCCGCCGCTCGCGGCACCGAGCGCGAGCACGCCGCCGAAGACCAACGATCGCAACACCCGCCTCGTGCGCATCCGCATTCCCAAGCCCTCCTCGTCCCTCGCCGATCCGACGGGGAATAATGCCTCTCACGATATCCGAGTCAGGATAGAAGCTCTACCGAAATCCGCCGCGTCCGGGAAATGCCGGGCGTCGACCGGGATCGCGGGCGGTGTCCACTCGAGTGGACACTCGCTCGCCGCGCGTACTCCGTAGGGCCGATGCGCGCTCGTGCAGTGCGCACCGATCGCGGCGCGCAGTGCTCGCGCGACCGATCGGGATAGCGCATGATTGCGCATCGGGGGGAGACATCGCGCTCGATGACTCACAAGAAACGATCTCGTCACCCAGCTTCCGATCGACTCTCCGAGCTCACGCTCGCGCACGTGTCCGAGCTCACGCTCGCGCACGTGTCCGAGCTCGCGCTCGAGCGACTCCCCGAAGCGCTCGTGCTCCTCGACGACGATCGTCGTTACGTCGGCGCCAACGAGGCCGCGTGCGCGCTCTTCGGTCTGCCTCGCGAGGAGGTGCTCGCGCGGCGCGCCGACGACGTGGTCGCAGCGCCGGCGACCGAGCTCGACGCGATCTGGACGAGCCTGCTCACGAGCGGCACCGTCGAGGGCGTCGTCGCGGTGCGCCACCCGAGCGAAGGCGTGGTGCGCGTCGACTACCGCGCGCGCGCGAACGTCGCGCCCGGAGTGCACGTGTCCGTCCTGCGCCGAATCTCCGACGACGCCTCGACGGCGCCGCGGCCGGACAGCTTCACCGAGCTGCTCACGATGCAGGAGGCGCTCCTCGCGCCGGATGCGTCGCTCGACTCGGTCATGCACCTCATCTGCGAGCGCGCGACCGTCGTCACCGGCGCCGAAGGCGCGACGATCGAGATGCAGGAGGGCGACGAGCTCGTGTACCGCGTCGCCTCCGGCACCATGGCGCCGTTCTCCGGCTTCCGCCTCGCGCGCGATTCGAGCCTCTCGGGCCTCGCGCTGACGACCGCGCGCGTCCTCGTCTGCGAGGACAGCGAGAGCGACGATCGCGTCAACCGCGAGGCCTGTCGTCGCGTCGGCGCGCGCTCGATGGTCCTGGTCCCTCTCGTCCACGGTCGCCAGGTCGTCGGCGTCCTCAAGGTCACGTCGAGCCGCCCGCATGCGTTCGATGCCGGCGTCGTCGAGCTGCTCCGCCTCGTCGCGGGATTCCTCGGCACCGCCATCTCGCACGCCGAAGCGCAGGACATGCGGAGCGCCCTCCAGCGCGCCGAACGCGAACGGGTCGTCGAGCTCGAGCGCTTGCGTGCGGAGCTCTCGTCGCTCGTCGTCCACGACCTCCGTTCGCCGCTCGCGTCGGTGATGATGAACCTCCAGTACCTCCGCGACGAGATGCCGGCGAGCAGCTCGGACGCGGTCGAGGCGGCGACCGATGCGCTCGCTGCGACGAAGCGGCTCGACCACCTGATCAACCTGCTCCTCGAGATGGCGCGCCTCGAGAGCAAGCAGATGCCCGTCGCGCGCCAGCGGATCGCCGTCGCGGGCCTCGTCGGCGAGCTCGTCGCAGAGCACGCTCGCCGCGCGGCCGAGCGCGGCGTCCGGCTCGCCCAGCGCGCCGATTCCGCCGACGTGGTGAGCGTCGACGTCACGCTCGTGCGACGGGCGCTGAACAACATCCTCGACAACGCGCTCCGCTACGTCCCGGACGGAGGCGTCATCGAGCTCACGTCACGGAGGACCCCGGAGGGCCACGAGCTCCGCATCGGCAACTCGGGCGATGCCATCCCCGTCGAGGAGCGCGAGCGTGTCTTCGAGAAGTTCGCCCACGGCGAGCGGCGCGGGCGTGCGAGCTTCGGCCTCGGGCTCTACTTCTGCCGCCTCGTCGTCGAGGCCCACGGCGGCACGATCTGGATCGAGAGCAGCGATGCGCTGCCGACGATCTTCGTCATGCGGCTGCCGCCCGGCGATCCGCGCGAGAGCTGAGGACCATGGCGACCGAGGGACTCGATGCAGGCCGCGCGGTCGCGATCGGCCATCTGCTCGTCACCGTCCCCGTCCTCCTCGTGTGCGGGACGGGCGCGGTGCTCGGTCGCGCGTTCGGTCATGCGGCGCTCGGCATGGTCGTCGGCGTCGCTCCGGCGTGGCTGTACTGGTCGTTCGCCGTGCCTCGCTGGCGGCGATGGGCGCTCCGTGGCGGCGCCGAGCCGGAACGCCTCCAGCGCCTCGCGGCTGCGACCGGGCTCGTGTGGCCGCGGGGATGGATCTTCGGGAAGACCGAGATGCGCGTGCGCGACGACGAGCGCGAGTAGCCGCTCGGCGGACGCTTCAGTTCGAGCTGGTGATGGTGAAGAACGTCTTGCCGCTGTTCGCCGGCGGATCGATCACCACGTTGCCGACGGTCTTGAAGTAGCCCTTCGCCTTCTTCGGATCGCCGTCGACGTTGAACTCGATGAAGAGCGCGCCGAAGTCGCTCGCGTACGTCGACCCCCAGTAGGGCTTCGCCGCGACGGTCCCGTTGAGCGTGCGCAGATCGACGCCGCCGGCGCTGCTGTCGAAGAAGAAGTGCTTGCCCGGGCCCACGCAGAGCGCGAACGGATCGCTGCACGTCGCGTCCACCGTGAGCGCCTGGTCCGCGCTCATCGTCTTGCTGCGCGAGTACGTGTGCGAGTGGCCCTGCGCGACGATGGCGCCCGCCGCCCGGCAGTTCTCGTAGATCTGCCAGCCCATCTCGTCGCTCTTCGGACCCACGTTCGTGGCGCGCATGTTCTTGTGCCACGAGCAGATCTTCCAGACGTGCTTGTCGTTCTCGAGCTGCTGCTTCACGTAGTCGGCGCGGGTCGGATTGCTCGTCTCCGACTCGTGCACGAAGACCATCTTCAGGCCCTTGTACGTGAGCGCGTAGTTGTTGAGGCTCGGCTTGCCGTCGTCCGGCGTGACGGCCCACTTGGTGAGGCGATCCTCGAGGCCCTTCGCGAGGCCGGTCGCCGCGTTCCAGTCGTCGTCGTGGTTCCCGCGCGAGACGAAGTAGGGGATCTTCGCGGCGTCGAGCTCGCCGTCGGCGACGGGGAACCAGTCGCCCGCCTTGTCGCCGCCGTAGGTGAGGTCGCCCTGGATCACGACCGCCTGGGCCTTCTCGCGCTTGATGAGCTGGAGGACGGCCTTGAAGTCGTTGCCCGCGGCGGTGTCGCCGATGAAGGCGACCTTGAAGTTGGGATCCGTCGAGTTGGTCACGCCGCCGGAGGTCGAGCCGCTCGACGAGCTGGTGGAGCCGGAGCTCGTCGCGCCCGAGCTCGCGCCGCTGCTGCTCGACTCGCCGCTGCTCGATCCCCCGCTCGTGCCGCTGCTGCTGCCGGTGCCGCTCGACGCTCCGGGGTCCTCCTCGGTGGCGTCCTGGCCGCACGCCGCCACGGTCCACATCCCGGCGATCAGGGTGACGACGACGGCCCACCAGGCGTAACGACGCTTCTCACCGAACATGGTCCGTGGACTATAGCTCAGGCACGCGTGCGCGCCGCCGCGTCGTCGCGCGCGTCCGCCTCTTCTTCATCAATCGCGTGATGGTGGATCCCGGTTCGCGCGTCTTGGACGCGTTGCGCATCTTGCGCAACGCGCACCGCCGGCCCGGCTCCGCCGCCGGCGACGCGGCGCGCGAGCTCGTCGCGCAGGCCCGGAGCGATCGCATCGACCCACGCCGCGAGCGCGCGATCCGCCCGGAGCTCGGCGTCGATGCGCTCCTGCTCCTCGCGCGACGCGCCTTCGGGCGCGGTCGCGAGCACGAGATCGGCGAGCAGCTCGTCACGGAGGGGCAGCGGGAGCTCGCCGGTGCGCTCGCGCGCGACGGCGCGCGCCGCATCGCGATCGCCGCGCCGGACGGCGGCGACGAGACGGACGCGCTGCTCGAACACGGCGCGATACGCGAACGCGCCGTGCTGCGAAGCGATGGTGGCGAGCTCGGCGTAGGCCTCCGGCTCACGGCCGAGGGCGGCGAGGACGGTGGCTCGCTGGCCGAGGACCGAGGGCGTGAGGGCGAGCGCGGCTGCGTTGCGTATGCCGTAGGGCTGGGCGTGGATCGTCGCGAGCGCGCGGTCACAGCTCGCGAGCGCCTCGACGAAGTTCGCCTGCTGCTCGAGATGGCGCGCGCGGAGCCAGACCGCCTGGGCGGCGACGAGGCTCTGCCCGTGGGCGAGCCGATCGAGGAGCGGGTTCGCCGTCGCGAGGTCTCCGCTCGCGAGCGCGCGCTGCACGGCGAACAGATCGCGCTCACCGCGCCGGACGCGCGCGACGAGGATTGCCATCACCGCGAGCACGGCCGCCACGATCGTGACACCCGTGAGGACTGGGAGGAGCGCGGGATCCGACGGCGGCGCGGCTGGAGCGTGACGCCCCGGGCCCGGCGCTCCCGAAGGCGAGAGGAACTGGAAGAACACCAAGAAGACGACGATGAGCGCAGCCCAGAGGGCGAGCAGGCGCGCCCTCGATGCCTGCGCGGGCCGCTTCGCGGCGGCGCGGGACTGCGCGACCGCGCGCGCGCCCTCCGCCGTCGGCGCGGGGACCTCGGCGACGCCCGCGCGCTCCGCGAGCCGCGCCGGCTCGTCGGCGAACGCCGCCGCCTCGGGGGCGATGCGGGCGATCCACGACCCGACGCCGTCACGCGCCTCCGCCTCCACCGGCTTCGCCGGCTCGCGGTAGATGCTGCGCGCGCGCGTCTGCACCATCTTGCGGATCGCGCGGGCGAGGACGCGCTCACGAGGGAGCGCATGCTCGAGCATGAGCGCCCCGTGGGTGCGGACGTGCGCGGCGAGCGCGTCGCTGCCGCCGTTCGTGCGCGCGAGCGCGACCGCCTCGGCGATGCGAACGCGCGAGAGCGCTTCGGGCGAGGCCCAAGGGGAGGCGAGGACCTCGGCGACGTCGGCGTGCACGCGATCGGTCTCTCCCATCGAGGCGCGCACGAGCGCTCGGACCGACAGCGCGAGCGTGCGCTGCATCTGCTCGTGGCCGTAGGTGAGGAGCCCGATCTTGCTGCCGAGCGCGGGCTCGATCGCCTTCGCCGCCGCGGTCGCGTCGCCGCGATAGAACGCGCTCAGCGTGCGCTGGAAGGCGATCGCACGTTGCACCGTTCCGCGCCGCGCAAAACGCGCCGGGATCGCGTCGAGGTGCGCCTCGGTCTCCTCGATGTGACCGCGCGTCAGCGCCTGCAGCGCCGCGTGGGTGCGCTGCGCCGCGCGGCCGACGCCGATCACGTGACGACCCCACGCGATCGCGAGCAAGCCGAAGACGCCCATCGGTAGCGCGGTCGTCCCGAGCGTGAACGTGAGCGCAAACGTGAGCGCGACGAGCAGGCCGGAGAGCGCGATGATGAGCTTCGCGCTCTTCTCGGTCGCCGGAGGCGGCAGCGGCGGAGGCAGACGAGTCGCAGGGCGCGCCATCGAGCCGAAGCCTAGCGCGTCTTTTGCCTTTCCCCGGGCCGTGGTAAGCCCCGCATCAAGGATCATCCATGTTCGACGCGATTGCGAAAGGCTTCCGGCAAGCCAAGAACCGGCTCGCCGGCCTGACCGAGCTCACCGAGCAGAACATCGACACCGCGCTGCGTGAGGTGCGCCTGTCGCTGCTCGAGGCCGACGTCGAGCTCGGCGTCGTGAAGGCGTTCCTCGCCCGCGTGAAGGAGAAGGCGCTCGGCGAGGTCGTCCGGATCAAGGCCAAGGGCAAGGACGGCCAGGCCGTGCAGGTCTCGGCGGGCGATCAGTTCACCAAGATCTGCCACGACGAGCTCGTCGCGTTCATGACCGCCGAGGGACCGTCGATCACGTGGGCGGAGAAGGGCCCGACCGGCATCATGATGGTCGGCCTCCAGGGCTCCGGTAAGACGACGTCGTGCGCGAAGCTCGCGCGCTACCTCCAGAAGGAGGAGAAGAAGAAGCCGCTCCTCGTCGCCGCCGACATGCAGCGTCCCGCCGCGGTCGAGCAGCTCCAGGTGCTGGGCAAGTCGATTGGCGTCCCGGTCTTCAACATCCCGGGCGAGTCGCCGGTCACGATCTGCGAGAAGGCGATCGCCGAGGCGAAGAGCAAGGGCTGCGACGTCATCATCTTCGACACCGCCGGCCGTCTCGCGATCGACGAGAAGCTCATGGAGGAGCTCGCCCAGATCAAGGAGAAGGTCGAGCCCGACAACATCTACCTGGTGGTCGACGCGATGATCGGCCAGGACGCGGTGAAGGTGTCGAAGGGGTTCCACGACCGCCTCGACCTCACCGGCGTCATCCTGACGAAGCTCGACGGCGACGCCCGCGGCGGCGCCGCGCTCAGCGTGAAGGAAGTGACCGGCGCGGCGGTGCGCTTCGCCGGCATCGGCGAGGGCACCGACAAGTTCGAGGAGTTCCGTCCCGAGGGCATGGCGAGCCGCGTGCTCGGCATGGGCGACGTCGTCGGCCTGATGAAGGACTTCCAGGAGGTCGTCGACGAGGAGAAGGCCGCCCAGGACGCGATGAAGATGCTCCAGGGCGACTTCACCCTGGACGACTTCCTCTCGCAGATCCGGATGATCCAGAAGATGGGCAGCCTGAAGGACATCGTCGGGAAGCTCCCCGGCATGGACCAGCTGCCGACGGACGTGAACCTCGACGACCGCGAGCTCGTGAAGATCGAGGCGATGATCTCGAGCTTCACCGGCTTCGAGCGCAAGGACCCCTACGCGCTCATCCGCGAGCCGGGCCGCGTCGCGCGCATCGCGAAGGGCTCGGGCAACGACGAGAAGGCGGTGAGCGAGCTCGTCCAGCGCTTCCTCTTCATGAAGCAGATGATGGGCAACCTCGGTGGCATGGGCGGCATGGGCGGCCTGCTCGGGAACATCCCCGGCATGAAGCAGCTCGGCGCGATGCGGAACATGAAGAAGGCCGCGGCCCAGATGGGCGGCATGGGCGGCTTCCCCGGAATGGGCGGGATGGGGATGCCCGGCTTCCCCGGCATGCCCGGGATCCCCGGCATGATGCCCGGCCAGTTCGGCATGCCCGGCATGGGCGCGGGCGGCGAGAGCCTCACGAAGATGAAGGCGCTCTCCGAGAAGGAGAAGAACGCGAAGAAGGCGCAGCGGAAGCGCGAGAAGGAAGCGCGCAAGAAGAGCCGCCGCTGATGCCGCGCGCGCTCGCCGAGCTCGTCGAACAGCACGAGCCCGGCATCGCGCTCGTCCGCTCCTGGATCGCGCAGGCGAAGCACCCCGTCGAGCTGCTCCCGGTCGATCGCGCGGCCGGCGAGCAGGCGCTCGTCGCGCTCCAGATCACGAGCCGCTCGCCGATGGGCGCGCTCGCGCTCGAGACCGGCGGCGTGCTCGTCGATCACGGCTGGGTGCGCGTCCTCGGCGGAGGATCGCCGCGCCTGCCGCGCTCGATCCCGTCGTGGAACGGGATGGCCGAGGGCCGCCCGCGCATACCCGGCGCGCTCGTCGTCGGCGACGACGTCGTCGGCGGCGCGCTCGCGGTGAACGGCGGCGCGCTCGACGACGCGCCCGGCTCGGTCCACTACCTCGCGCCCGACACGCTGGCGTGGGAGCCGATCGCCGCGTCGTACTCGGAGTGGCTCGTGAAGATGCTC
>JBDHVD010000206.1:0-13728 GCA_039809525.1 Labilithrix sp.
TGCCCGCAGAGGCGAGCGAGCCGGCGGCGACCGAGGCCGCGCCGGACGTCCCCGCGCCGCCGGCCAGCGCGGCCGCGCGCGGCGCGGCCTCGACCGCGCGCCCGACGACGTCACCGCGAGCGCGTCCCGCCACGGCGACGAAGCCCGCCACGACCGGCGCGCCAACGGCGAGCGATCGGAGTATGTTCGGCGAACGCAAGTGATGCGACTGCGCGAGCCGATCATCCTCGCCGCCGTCCTCGGGACGACCTGGACGCGGAGCGCCGTGGCGCAGCCCGAGGACCGGCGCGCCGCGGCGCAGGCTCTGTTCGAGCAGGGCAAGGCGCTGGTCGAGGCGGGCCGCTTCCGGGAGGCGTGCCCGAAGCTCGAAGGCAGCCAGCGCCTCGATCCGGGCATCGGCACGAGCCTCTGGCTCGCGGACTGCTACGAGAACGACGGTCGCACCGCGAGCGCGTGGGCGCAGTTCAAGGAGGCCGCGGCCGCCGCGGCGATGCAGAAGGATCCGCGCGAGAAGGTCGCGCGGGCGCGGGCCGAGAGCCTCGAGAAGCAGCTCGCGCGCCTGCTCGTCATCGTGAGCGATCGGGCGAAGGCCTCGCAGGTGAAGATCACGCGCGACGGCCTCGCGGTCGGACCGAGCGAGATCGGCAATCCCCTGCCCGTCGATCCGGGCACGCACGAGATCGTCGCCTCGGCGCCCGGGCATCGTCCGTGGAAGACGTCGGTCACGATCGCCGCGCGCCCGGGGACCACGACGGTGAACGTCCCGCTGCTCGAGCCTGCGCCCGAGGCGCCCGCGCCGACCGTCGCCGCGCCGGCCGGTGGCGAAGCAGAGGAGAGCGCCGGGGGCACGCAGCGCGTGCTCGGTCTCGTGCTCGCGGGTGCCGGCATCGCCGGCGTGGGCGTCGGGACGTACTTCTCGTTCGACGCGAAGTCGACCTACGATCGCTCGAACGACAGCGGACACTGCATCGACAACCGCTGCGATGCCGACGGCAAGAGCCTGCGCGGCGATGCGAGCACCGAGGCGACGGTCGCGACGATCGCCATCGGCGCGGGCGTCGCGGCGATCGTCGGCGGCGCCATCCTCTTCTTCACCGCGCCGCGCTCGCGAGCGGTCGCGGTCGGCCCGCGCTCGCTCGTGATCCGCTTCTGACGCGCGGCTCCTACGGATCGCGCTCGAAGCAGTAGAGATGATGCCGCGGACCTTCGTCCGCCTTCTTGCCGCCGCAGTCCTCCGTCTTGGCGGCGGTCCACTTCGCCGCGTCGGCGACGAGCGCGCCCACCACGCCGCTGCCGTTGGGCAGCGTCCACCCCACGCAGTTCACGCCGTAGGTCGGCGTCCCGCTGCGCGTCGTGCCCGTCCAGGCGTAGCCGCTCGCGGGCTCGCCGTCCTCGTCGCGATCGATCGGATGCGCGAGCGGCTCGGTGCCGAGCAGGTGCGCGACGTCGTCGGCGACGCGCTCACCGTCGACGCGATTCCACGGCCCGTCCGCGGCGCCGAGGCGGCTCTTCGCGCTCTGGACGTCGTCGCTGAGCCACGCCACGAAGCGCTTGCCCTGCAGCACGGGCGACCCTTCGCTCGCCGCGGCGTTGCACTCGAGGTCTGCGCCGTTCAGCCCCTCGATGTCGACGGCGGTGTACGTCTTGCTGGTGACGAACACGACGCGCGGCTTGGGCGGGCTGCCGGCGTCGGAGGCCGGCCCTTGCGCCGGTCCGGCATCCGCCGTCGTCCCGTCGCCGGCGCCGGGAAGCGGCGCCTCCTTCACCGTCGGATCGCTCGGATCGAGATCGCTCATGGCCTCGTCCCCGAGGACGAGCTGCCGGCCGCACGCCAGGAGGGGCGCGCCCAGCACCATGGCGACGACGCACGGAACGACGGACCTCATCGGCTCGACGAGCTCCGCGTCGCACGCGACGTGCCAGCGATCGGGCGGCGGCGCGCCGCGCGTTGTCCCACGGGCAACCGGGAACGCATGCGCGCGAGGCGCGTGCGCGTGCTCTGCGCGCTTATCGCACTGGATCAGCGGAGGGGGTCGATGCGCAGCCCAGTCCTCAGGCCCGCGACGGTCCGGAGCCCGAACGTGTCGGGCGCCACGTCGCTCGCACGCACGCGCGGCCCGCGGCGGACGGTGCCGTCGGCGAGGACGGTCGAGATCTGCACCTGCGCCTCCCTCTGCCCCGGCTTCGCCGAGCCGCCGGCGCCGCCGGAGGGCTCCCAGCCCTCGGGCCGCTTCGTCTGCTCGACCTTCATCATGCGCTCGTAGAGGCCGGCGAACGTGTAGTCGCTCACCCAGGTCGGGTGGCAGTAGCTCATGAAGTCGAAGACGCGCGAGCCCGGATCGACGAGGTCCTTGTCGACGATGTCCCAGCCGAACACGCCGATGTTCGCGCGCCCGTACGGGTAGTCGGGATCGACGTCCTGCGCGCCGCCGCACGGCGCGTGGGCGCGGCCCATCGCGTGTCCGAGCTCCTGCGCGAGCGTGCCCTCGTTGTTCGGATAGCCGGTGATCATCGCCACGCGCAGGTACACGTCGCGGAGCATCGCCTGCGGCGCGATCCCGAGGACGCAGCCGCCGTTCGAGCACCATGCGCCGGCGCTCGGCGCCGGATCGAACACCGCGATGTAGTAGACGTCGTCGGCGACCCGATCGTCCGAGCGCGTCTCGATGAGCGCGCGGAGCAGATCGTCCCAGCCCTCGCCGTCCGGGTTCACCGCGAGCGGCCAGCGGATGTTGTCGCGCACCGCGACCTCGACCCGCGACGTCGGGTACATCCGGTAGAGCGTGTTCTTGTAGTTCTCGATCGCCGCCGCCGACATGTCCGGGATGCGCCCGGAACCGTCGGCGTCGTACTTCACCGGGACGAACTTCACGCGCAAGGTCGGGGCGAACGGTCCGACGTTCATCGGAACCGTCGAGCCGTCGCCCGGGTACGTCACGACCGACTCCGGCGACGCGTCGTCGCGCAGCGCGACGCTGAGCGAGGCGCCCGGCGCGATCGCCTCGGCCGCGACCTCGAAGTTGAAGGTGGTGGACAGCTCCGCGTCGTCGAGCGTGACGGGCGTCATCGCCTTCGCGGTGAACACGGCGTCGGGCCGGCCGTCGACGTGGATGCGCAGCTCGGCGCCGACCTTGACCTTCGTCCGCGGCTTGATCGCCTTCGCGTGCACGCGCACGAGCGCGGGCCGCTCGGGGATGACCGGCGCGTTCGGCTTCTTCACGCGCTCGCCCTCGGCGACGAGCGAGACCTTCACCGCCTGGTAGATGCCGATGTCGTCGACCGCGACGAGATCGCCGAGGGTGGCGGCGGGATCGACGGGCGCGTCCTCGACCTTCGGCGCGGAGCCGGCGTCGTTCGTGGAGCCGCACGCGGCGAGAACGGCGAACGTGAGGGGTACGGCGGCGGCGGCGAGAGCGCGTTTCACGATGGTCCTCCACGTGCGCCTTCCCCTTGGCGCGGGCGCCCTCATACCATGGCCCCGCCGGATCGGGCTCCCGTCCGGGCCATGAGACGCGAGGGAGCTGGCGCAGTGCGTCGGCACGCCGCCTGCAAAGCGCAATGCCCACGCTCCTCGTCCTCGCGCTCTCCTTCGCGCTGCCCCTCGCGATCACCGCGGTGCTGGTGCGGGACACGCGTCGCGCCTGGCGCTCGCTGCACCTCGTACGGGCGGGCCGTTACGGCGAGGCCCGGCGCGAGAGCGAGCGCCTCGCCCGGAGCTGGCTCGCCGTCCTGCCGAGCATCCGGAGCGGCGCGCGCTACGCCGTGGCCCTGACCCTCCACATGGAGGGGGCGCACGATCGCGCGCTCGAGGCGCTCTCGACGATCGATCGGAGCCGGCTCGATCGCAGCCTGACCTACGCGGTCGGCTCGCTCGAGGCGACGCTCCTCGTGCTGCTCGATCGCGACCTCGATCGCGCCGCGCGCCTGCTCGAGGGCGCCGATCCCGCCCTCCGCCTCCCTGAAGACTTCGTCATCCTCGCGCACGCCAGGCACGGGCTCGGCGACCCGGCCGCCGCGGAGGAGCTCCTCGCCCGGGCCGGCGTCTCGCGCGCGGGCGGACCGCACCACACCGCGATCTTCCACACCATGCGCGGGCTCCTCCTCGTGAAGCTCGGCCGCGACGACGAGGCGCTCGCGGATCTGCGCGCCGCGGCGGACGTGCCGCTCTCGAGCTGGTACACCGAGCGGGCGCGCGCGCTCCTCCCGCCGCCCGACGCGGATCCGGACGCGCGGAGCTCGCTCGCGCCGCAGGTCATGGACGAGTGACCGTCAGCGGAACGCGACGCCGAGCTCGGAGAAGAGGAAGGCGAGCATGTCCGCCGTCTCCTCGATCTCCGCCGAGAGCGGCGTGCCCGCGCCGTGACCGGTGTCGTCGCTCGTGCGGAGGAGGATCGGTCGATCGGACGACGTCGCCGCCTGGAGGCGCGCCGCCATCTTGCGCGAGTGGAACGGATCGACGCGCGGATCGTTGGCGCCGGTCATCAGCAGCACCGCCGGATATGCGACGCCGTCCTTCACCTGGTGGAGCGGCGAGTAGCCGAGGAGCGCGCGGAACTGCGTCTCGTCCTTCACCGAGCCGTACTCGGTCACGTTGAACTGGCCGTTGTTCGTCGTCTCCGATCGCAGCATGTCGTAGATGCCGACCTGCGCGACGACCGCGCGGAAGAGCTCGGGATGCTGCGTGAGCGCCGCGCCCATGAGCAGGCCCCCGTTCGAGCGCCCGAACGCCGCGAGCCGCTCGGGCCTCGTCCAGCGCAGATCGACGAGCGTCTTCGCGCACGCGGCGAAGTCGTCGAACACGTTCTGCTTCTTCTCGAGCATGCCGGCGCGGTGCCACGCCTCGCCGAGCTCGCCGCCTCCGCGGAGGTTCGTCTCGACGACGATGCCGCCCTGATCGAGCCACGCGCGGTACCACGCGCGCAGGCGCGGCTTGCGGCTCACGCCGAACCCGCCATAGCCGGTGATCAGCGCCGGCGCGTTGCCGTCAGGCTTCACCGTGCGCTTCACGAGGATGCTCATCGGCACCTTCGTGCCGTCCCTGGACGTGCACGTCTCGCGCACGACGTCGATGTCGCTCGTGTCGAAGGACAGCTTCTTCGCGAGCGCGGTCTTCACGAGGCGATGCTCGCCCGCGCGGTAGCGGAACCATGCGGGCGCATCGACGTAGCTCTCGACGCGGAGCAGGAGGTCCTCGCCCGCCCGGACGACGGACGAGACGCTCGAGACCGGCGGGAGCGGCAGCTCGGCGGCGACCGGACCGCGCTCGCCGGGCGCGACGGTGACGGGCGGCTTCGGCGGCTCGGGCCTCGGCGCCGGCTTCTTCTTCGTCTTCGGCGCGGGCGCGGCCTTGCGCGGCTCGCGCGCGAGAGGCTCGGCCTTTCCGCCGAGCGGCACGCGGCGCACGCGCGAGGGCCCGCCGGCGAGCTCGACGACGTAGAGCGCGCTCTTCGTCACGACGACGTCCTCGATCACGCCGTCGCCCTCGGGCAGCACGACGTCCGGCGGGCGATCGAACGGCGGCGCGAACGCGATCACCTTGCCGCGCGGCGCGTCCTTGCGCGACACGGCGTACACCTTGCCGTCCGGCGCGAACGTCCCGCCGGTGAGCTGGTCCTCGAAGCGCGAGAGGCGCGCCCACCGGGCGCCGGCGAGCACGTGATGCTCGACCTCGCCGCCGTCACCGTTGGCGACGATGGCCAGGATCGACTTGCCGTCGTCGCTCCGCACGAGCTCGATCTCGGCGATGCGCGGGAGCTCCTTGCCGATGGCGTACGTATCGGCGGACTCGGGGGTGCCGAGCTTGTGGAGCCAGACCTGCTGGTAGAAGTCGGCGTCCGCGTCCGGGCGCTCACCGGCCCGCGGATAGCGCGTGTAGAAGAAGCCGCTGCCGTCGGCGTTCCACGCGAGGCTCCCGCCCGCGGTGCCGCCGTGCACGCGCGTGACGACGTCGCCCCTCTCCTTGCCCGTCTGCACGTCGAGCACGTGCACGTCGCCGCTCTCGGTGCCGTTCTTCGAGAGCGAGACCGCGACGAGCTTCTTGTCCGGCGACGGCACGAACCAGTCGATCGTGGTGTGCCCGCTCGGATCGAGGACGTTCGGATCGAGGATCGTCCTCGCGGTCTTCGGATCGGCATCCGCCCCCAGCACCACCAGCGGCGCCTGCTGCTTCGTCCCGTCGTCCTCGAGCGCGAAGAGCTGACCGCCCTCGTGGCGGAGCCCATGCCAGTCCGACGACGACGACTTCTTCAGCGCGGCGATGCGCTCGGCGATCCGTGCGCGGTCGCGGAGGCCGTCGAGGTGCGCGCGGGCGAACGCGCTCTGCGTCGCGGTGAACGCGAGGGCGTCGGGGTCCTTGTCGTCCTCGAGCCACGCGTAGTCGTCGACCACCTTCGTGCCGAAGTGCTCGCGGACCACGGGGCGGCGCGGCGCGAGGCCGGGTCCGTTGGCCCGACGAACGGGCGCAGCCGGCGCGGCGGCCCTCGCCGGAGCGACGGCCGGCCCGGGACGCTTCGGCGCCGGCGCGCCCCCCGCACACGCGGAGGCGAGGAGCACGGGGGCCAGGGCGGAGAGGAGCCGCTTCATTCTACGGAAACGAAACGTTCAGAATTCCTGGTTTGCGCCGACGCCGGCGGGCCACTATACCCTTCGGACCGCCCGGTCTGGAGGGACGCGCGTGGGGAAGGGTCGAGCATCACTTTCGAGCGCCGTGCTCTTCGGCATCGCCTGCGCGGTCGCCGCCGGCTGCGCCGGCGAGTTCGACACGAGCCGCGCGACGCCGGAGCGGGGCACGCTCGGCCGCGAGATGTACACGCTGGTGTGCGACCGCGTCGGCGCGCAGGCCCTCCGCGAGGACGTGACCGGCGCGTCGTTCCACGCGGTCTGTCACCCCGACGCCGGGGGCTCGTTCACCGACACCGTCGACACCTCGAAGCTGCCCCCGCTCGACGCCGACGCGAAGGACGTCGCCGGCAAGCCGGTCTCGCTCGAGCAGCAGCAGAAGAACCGCGCGCACCGCATCGCGCGCATCGAGGCGCTCGCGCGGCGGCGCGGCGACCTGGTCGCCGCGTTCGACCTCGCCTTCACCGGCGAGGTGGTCGGCACGAAGGACCTCGACAACCCCGACGCGACGAAGTCGTGCGGGCCGAGCCCGGGCAAGGTCTCGGAGGCGCCGGTCGAGAAGGAGCTGGGCAACATGCTCGGCCGCCTGACGCCCCTCTACGAGGACGACAGCATCCCGCACTTCACCCGCGCGCTCACGCGCGTGATGAACGAGGTCGAGAGGTCGCCCGATGCGCAGGCGGCGCTCGCGCGCTTCGACGCGCGGCGCGGGTACCGCCCGGCGCCGGTGGCGATGGGCGTGTCGCGCCCCGCGCTCTCGTATCCGCGCATCGTCGACCTCGCGAACGCGCTGCTCCGGCTGCTCGCGGGCGGGGGCAAGGCGCACCTCGCGCTCGCGCAGCTGATGGGCGTCATGCGCGAGGAGCTCCGCACGGCGAAGGAGTCCCCCGCCCTTCCGCCGCTGGTCGGCACGAAGGACGCCCGCGATCCGGCGGTGCTCGCTCTCTCGCGCCCGCGGGGCAACCTCGAGATCGCGCGCGCCATCCTCCTCCGGACCGATCCGGCGTTCTCCGTCGGCGAGCCGCGCTGGCTCGTCACGCGCGACACGCGCGGCTTCGCGAAGGTCGCCCTCCAGGGCGGACGCGTCCCCGCGCCCTTCCTCGACAAGGACGGCGACGGCCTCGCGGACGTCGACGACGTCGGCCGCTTCGTCACCAGCGCCGGCGCGCCGGCGCCGCTGCCGTTCGACGACTTCGCCAAGGACGGGCCGAAGGTCCAGCGCGACGAGGCGGGCAAGGTCGGCGCGTACGAGTACATCGACGCGTCCTCGACGTACCTCGCGACGCTCACGCGCGATCTCGTCCCCATGCTCGATCCCGATCCGGCGCGCGAGCACGAGACGCTGATGGACCTCTTCGCCGGCCTCGTCGTCGTGGCGGGCACGCGCGACGAGGGCAAGACGAGCGAGCGCCGCTACGACGGCGACGTGACCGTGCCGTACCGCGCGTTCCGCGACGAGACGTCCCCGCTCCTCGACCTCGTGCACGGCGTCGGGCAGGTCCTCGCCGATCCCACGACCGACGACACCCTCGCGCTCTTCCAGAAGCTCGCCACCGACAAGCCGCAGGTGCTCGCGCGCCTCATCGGCATGGGCCTGTCGATCAAGGCGATCGCCGACAAGCACCCGGAGGCGAGCATCCCGAAGGACTCGACGCTGTGGGACGAGATGCTGGACGTGCTCGTCCTCATCGCGCAGAAGCCCGCGCTGGTCGAGGACGTCATCCGCGCGTTCGCCGATCCGGCGACGCTCGAGCTGCCGAAGGCGGCGATCGCGTACATGTCGATGCGCGACGACGTCACCTACGATCGCAACGACCTGAACGGCCCGCCCTTCGACCGCACGACGGGCAAGGTCGAGTGGATGAAGACGCCGGTCGACCGGAGCAAGCCGGACTCCGGCTCGAACCGCAGCGCGTTCCAGCGCTTCCTCGCCGCCCTCCACGACACCAAGGACATGAGCGTCTGCACGAAGGAAGGCGCGGTCGCTCACATCAAGTGGAACGGCGTGAGCATCGATTTCCCGAGCTTCGCCGCCAAGGCCGCATGCTTCACGCTCGGCGCCGACACGCCGCCGGACCCGATGCCGATGTGCGGGATGCTCCGGATCAAGAACCTCTCGCAGGACCTCGTGAACGCCGTTCTCGGCACGGTCGACCTCGACATCCGTGACGACTGCCTGAAGAAGCTGGTGAGCTCGCCGCTCACCGGCATCGTCGGCGGCGCCGACGCGTTCCTCGAGGACATCTCGGGGATCAAGGGGTTCAACACGAAGCCCACCGTGCCGGCGATCAGCCGGATGGCCTACTTCGATCTGCCCTACCCGGGCCACGCCGGCGACACGCAGAACGGCAAGACGCGAAACTTCCTGAAGGACCTCTTCGATCCGATCGCGACGCGCGCGTGTCCGCCGCTGCCGTTCACCGACACCGACGGGTTCGAGATGAACCTCCACCAGTGCCAGACGATGGACGGCACGCTCCGGCAGCGCGACCCCGACGCGCTGTTCCCGCTCGAGCAGTTCGGATTCCTCGAGTCGTCGAAGCCCCTCGCGCGCGCATTCCAGAAGAACGACGCGAACCTCCTCTTCGTCGAGCTGTTCGACGTGCTGCACCGGCACTGGGGCTCGGACAAGCAGACGAAGGACGAGTGCGATCCCTCGCGGCCGAAGACCGACGCGCGGTGGTGCTCGCAGGACGGCGCTTCGAGCTACGAGGTGCTCGTCTCCGAGGCGCTCGCGGGCGATCTCTTCCCCGCCCTCGCCGACTCGGTGAAGGAGCTCCAGGCGATCACCATCCCGCACTGCGACGCGCGCGACGCGAAGGGCGCGTGCACGAAGACGACGCCCCGCGACGGCGTGAAGGTCCTCGCCGAGGCGGTGAAGGCGATGGTCGATCCGGCGAAGAACAAGGGCCTTCGCCGGCGCGACGGCGACTCCGGAGTCGTGCGCAACGACGGGACGAAGAACCCGCAGGTCACGCCCATGTACCTGCTCATCGACGCGCTGAAGGGCTTCGATCAGCGCTTCGAGGCGGAGCCCGATCGCCTCCCGCGCTGGCGCCGCGCCCGCTCGCAGATCGTCGATCAGCTCTTCTCCGTCGAGGGCACGGGCAAGGCGTCGAAGCTGAAGAACCCCGCGATCACCACGATGATCCCGGTGTTCGTCGCCACGCTCCGCGAGCAGATCGCCGCGCGCTGTCCCGATCCGACGAAGGGCTGCACGTGGGCGCGCGAGGACCTGCCGAAGAGCGTCCGCGACGTCGTCACCGGGCCCACGTTCGCCGGGGTGATGGACCTGATGGACGCGATCGTGTCCGACGAGCCCGCCCGGACCGAGCTCGAGCAGCTGCTCGTCTTCCTCCTCCAGAGCGGCGAGGCCGACGCGCAGAAGGCGATGCTCTCGGCGCTGGTGGACCTCCTCCAGGTGCTCGAGGACGACGCGAACATGACCGCGCTCCTCCACGTCGCCGCCGATGCCGCCGGTCCCGAGGTGTTCGACGAGGACGGCAAGGTCCTCTCCCGCGGGATGGTGCTCTCCGCGGTCGAGGTGATGGCGCGCGTGCTCGGCGAGGTCCGCGACGAGAAGGGCACGCGGATCTGCGCGCAGGAGATCGATCCGAACCGCACCCTCGCGGTCGCGCTCCGCCGTCTGGTCACGCCCGGTCCGAACGGAGCGCCGCCGCCGATCGAGGTGCTGATCGACGTCGCCGCCGACGTGAACCGCGCCGATCCGACGATGACGACGAAGCTCGAGCCGCCGGACTATGCGAGCATCGCCCACGAGGTCGCCGACTTCTGCTCGCATCCGTCGCGCGGCCTCGAGCAGATGTACGAGCTGATCAAGCAAGCGACGAAGGATCAGTGAAGCGAACCTGCCTGGGGCTCGGTCTCGCAGTACTCCTCGCTGCGACGGACGCCGGCGCGGCCGGCTTCTACTTCTCCGATCGCGGCGTGCGTCCGATGGGCCGCGCGGGGGCGTACGTCGCCGGCTCCGACGACCTCGGCGGGCTCTGGTACAACCCCGCGGGTCTCGCGGAGGCGGGCACCAGCGTGCTCGCCGACTTCTCGTGGCTCCGCTTCTCGAGCGAGTACACGCGCGAGCTCCGCATCGTCGACGCCGACGACACCGTCCGTTACGTGCGAAACCCGAAGGTGACCGGCACGTCACCGGTGATCCCGTTCCCGACCGTCGCCGGCTCGTACAACTTCGGCGACAAGAAGGAGTTCACCGTCGCCGCCGGCTTCTTCGCGCCCTACGCGGCGATCGCCACCTACCCGGCCACCGTCGAGGGGCAGCCGTCGCCCGCGCGCTACGCGCTCGGATCGTTCGACGGCTCGGCGCTGATCTTCACCGGCGGCTTCTTCGCCTGGCGACCGAACGACAAGATCCGCCTCGGCATCGGCCTCGGCGCGCTCGTCGGCGTGTTCCAGTCAACGGTCACCTTCAGCGCCATGCCGCCGGACCGCCTGTTCGGCGCGCCCGAGCAGCCGGAGTACGACGCCGAGAGCCGCTTCCGCGTCGGCCCGATCATCGCGCCGACGGGCAACCTCGGCGCGATCTGGAAGCCGATCGACGAGCTCCGCCTCGGCACGAGCCTCCAGGCGCCGGTGGTGATCAGCTCGCACACGAACTTCGACGTTCGCCTGCCGACGAGCGCCGTGTTCGACGGCGCGCGGGTCACCGGCACCGACGCGCACGTGCGCTTCAAGCTGCCGCCGGTGTTCCGGCTCGGCGCCGAGGTGCGGCCGATCCCCGAGCTGCGCGTCGAGCTCGCCTACGTGCGCGAGTTCTGGAGCATCCACGACGCGATCGAGCTCACGCCCGAGGGCACGGCGATCGAGGGAATCACCGGGCTGCCGCGACGGTTCCCGCTCCCGCCGATCAAGTTCGCGCGCAACTTCGAGGACAGCAACTCGATCCGCCTCGGCGGCGAGTACCGCTTCAAGCTGTGGGGCTACGATTTCGACCTCCGCTCGGGGATCTCCTACGAGACGTCCGCGGTGCCGCGGGAGTACCTGTCGCTCCTCACCATCGACATGGACAAGATCACGCTCGCGGTCGGCGGAGGGATCTACGTCGGCGAGCACTGGCGGCTCGACGCGACGTACGCGCACCTCTTCGCGTCGAGCGTGAACGTCCCCGCCGACTCCGCCCGGATCGGCCGCATCAACCCGATCGCCGGCAATGCCCCGCTCGAGGCGATCAACGGCGGGCAGTACGCGGCCGGCGCGGATCTCATCGGTGTCGGCGCGCAGTACAAATTCTGACGGGCAGCCCTAGGATGACCGGGAGCGCACGCATGCCCCCGGAGCTCTTGAAGACCAACCTCCATGCGCCCGCGCCCTCGAGCGGCACCGGCGCGGCGCACGTCTTCACCGACGAGGAGGATCACCGCCTCGTCCAGCGCCGCCTCGGGCTCGTCTACGGGATCATGGGCGCGCTCGTCTTCGGCTTCTGGGCCGTGGGCGTCGCGGTCATCGCGGTCGCGCTGCCGGATCTCTTCTGGGAGATCCACCTCAGCGCGTGGAAGATGCTCCACCTCGTCACCGGGCTCGGCCTGCTCGTCATCTGGCGCCTCTGCCAGGGGCCCCTGCGGCCTCGCTGGCTGCTCTCGGTGTTCGACGTGGTCGCCGCGCTGAAGACGATGAGCATCGCCTCGGCGATCGTCGCGCTCTCGCCGGGAAACCTCCGCTCCGAGTTCATCGGCCTCGCGCCGCTCACGCTGTTCGTGTGCCTGCGCGCGGCCCTCGTACCGAGCGCCCCGCGGTGGACGGCGCTCGTCGCGCTCGTCGCCGCGCTCCCGCTGCCGATCGGCGGCTACATCGCGGCGCTGAACGACCCGACGTGGCCCGATCGCGTCCCGCGCGCGTCGGTCGCGCTGGTCAGCGCGGCCTGGTGCATCGGCGCAATCGTCGGCGCGTTCGCCATCGCGAAGGTGGTCTACGGTCTCCGCGCCGAGGTGAAGAGCGCGATGCGTCTCGGCCAGTACACGCTCGAGGAGAAGATCGGCGAGGGCGGGATGGGCGCGGTCTATCGCGCGCGCCATGCGCTGCTCCGCCGGCCGACGGCGGTGAAGCTCCTCTCGCCCGACCGGCACGAGCCCGCGCACGTGCAGCGCTTCGAGCGCGAGGTTCAGCTCACGAGCATGCTCACCCACCCGAACACGATCGCGATCTACGACTTCGGGCACACCCGCGACGGCATCTTCTACTACGCGATGGAGCTGCTCGACGGGGTGTCGCTCGAGCAGCTCGTCGAGCAGGAGGGGCCGCAGCCTCCCGCGCGCGTGGTCCACATCCTGACGCAGGTCGCCGGCGCGCTCGCCGCGGCGCACGAGGCCGGCATCATCCACCGCGACGTGAAGCCGGCGAACGTCTTCCTCTGCGCGCGCGCAGGCTCGAAGGACTTCGTGAAGGTGCTCGACTTCGGACTGGTGAAGAAGGTCGGGACGCGCGATCCGGCGCTGAGCCGCGCCGACGCCATCGCGGGGACCCCGCTGTACATGGCCCCGGAGAGCATCACGGCCGCCGATCAGGTCGACGCGCGCGTAGACATCTACGCGCTCGGCGGGGTCGGCTACTGGCTGCTCACCGGGACCGCGCCGTTCGACGGGGCCAACCTGGTCGAGATCTGCAGCCACCACCTGCACACCCCCGTCGACCCGCCCTCGAAGCGGCTGGGCAACCCGGTGCCGCAGCCGCTCGAGCAGCTCCTTCTGCGGTGCCTCGCGAAATCGCGCGACGACCGGCCGTCGTCGGCCGCCGACATCCTCGGCCTGCTACGTGCTTGTCAGGAGGAGATGCCCTGGAAGCCCGAGGGCGTCGCTGCGAAACACGCTGCGCAGTGACCGTCTCATGACGGAAAAATGGCCGCTTCGACCTTGCCGCGGCGACCGCTACCAGCTAACCCGTTGCCGATGCTGCCGCGTCACGCTGCCGATTATCGCACGCTGCTCTGGGCGTTCGTCCTCATGCCGGCCACCCTGATCGCGCAGCTCGCGAACCCGAAGCTGGTGCCATTCCTCGCGCCGCTGAGCTTCTACTTCGCGATGGCCGCAGGGACGATCGCGCACAACCACAATCACGTCCCGACGTTCTCCAACAAGAGCCTGA